>DASUWQ010000304.1:0-7474 GCA_036378375.1 Chthoniobacterales bacterium | reverse complement strand
TGCTGTTGCTGAGAAGCTGCCAAAAACGATGGCGGCAATAATGTGTCACGGGCCGAAGGATTATCGACTTGAAGAAAGGGCTGTACCTAAACCCGGTCCTGGGGAAGTGGTGATTCGCGTCAAGAGTACCGGGATCTGTGCAAGCGATATCAAGTGTTATACGGGCGCTGCGCTTTTCTGGGGCGATGAACATCGAAAAGGCTACTGTCAGGCGCCGGTTACACCCGGACATGAATTTGTCGGTGAAGTGGTGGCTTTGGGTGAAGGGGCGGCGGAAAAATATAAACTGAAGATCGGTGACCGCGCTATCAGCGAACAGATTGTTCCCTGTTGGGAATGTAAGTATTGCCGGATGGGCGCGTACTGGATGTGCGCCGTTCACGATATTTACGGGTTCCGCCAACGGACTTTTGGCTCATGGGCGGAGTACATGCTATTCCCTGCTGGGTCGCTGAATTATAAAGTCCCGGAAACGATTCCTTGGCATCACGCGGTTTTCATTGAGCCACTTGCTTGTTCCATCCACGCGGTCGAGCGCGGTGATATTAAGTACCAGGATACAGTGGTCATCGCCGGCTGCGGACCGTTGGGTCTCGGGATGGTTGCGGCGGCTAAAATGAAAGGACCGGAGCGAATCATTGCGTTAGACCTGAGCGATGAGCGGTTGGAAGTGGCTAAGGGCTGCGGAGCTGATATCGGCATCAATCCAAAAAAAGAAGATGCCATCGAAAAGGTCCGTGAACTTACCGACGGGTACGGATGCGATGTTTATATCGAGGCGACCGGCCATCCGAGTGCAGTCGAGCAAGGACTCCATATGATCCGCAAGCTTGGCACCTTTGTGGAGTTTAGCGTGATGCGGGAAAAGGTGACCGTCGATTGGACGATCATCGGCGACACCAAAGAATTAAACGTCCACGGGTCTCATCTAGGTCCCAATTGTTATCCAGTTGCGATCCGGATGATCGAACAAGGGCTGTTGCCGATGGATGAAATTGTGACTCATCGGCTCGGCATGGGCGATTACCAGAAAGGTATCGACATGGTCATCTCGGGGCTGACGTCAGTGAAAGTCACGTTGGAACCTTAGAAGCGGCCGCTCGACGCAGGGATCGGAGGTAGGATTACCACTGGTCCCTTTCTGTTCATAGAGCACATTCGTGCTCGACGTTGGTCATCGGGCGGACGGCAGGTTTATAATTTCTAAATTTACTGTACCTGCCACCCGCCTTTCTGCTAGCTTGCCCGCCTGGTGCAATCACGAGCGATACTTGTCATCGCTTCACTGTTACCTGCTCCTGTCTGTCGGGCGCAGAACCGTCCAATCCCATTGGCTTCTGCTCCCCTCTCATCAGACACGATGAAGGGAAGACTCACTTACCGGCATTTATCAACGCCGAGGGAACACGTTCGAAAGTTAGCACAAACCATCATCTAATTGCGGATTTGAAGAAAGAATAAACACAAATGCCATCTCAAGACTTGCGTGAGCAACTAGAGCTCATTCGCTCTATTCAGCCGGCGGTCCATGTTCCCCAAAACTGGAACTACGAAAACACGGGCCCAATGTACAAGGCCTATATGCACCCGCCGCACGACGTGGGCGGTCAGTTCGATGTCCCAATTTATTACGAAGAAAAGGAAGAGGAGCAGTGGGAACTGGACACCTACGTTACTTGCGAAGTACTCGGCTGGAGAGGTGTCTGGACCGCCGAGGAGAGACGGCGCAGGGCGGATAACGATTTGGGTTACACGCTCTACCTTGGCATGCCGTACTACGCACGTTGGATTTGGGCGGCCGCTAAGATGCTTGTCGACAAAAAGCATATTTCACTAGCTGAACTGCAAGAAAAAATTGCCGAGGTTAAGTCTCGTTATGAAAAAAAGTAAAACCTCCCCTGATAAGGGCACGCTATTTGAAGTGGGCGACAAAGTTTGCGTACGGGATATGCCCTACATGTTCTACACCCGTTCGCAATTGTACACGCGTGGGGTTGTGGGGACGATCGCCGCTCTTACCTACAAAGACCTCATTCCTGAAGAAGAGGCCTTCAACTTCGACGGGCGCGTCGAACAATACTACATAGTGCGATTTCGCCAGAAGGATCTTTGGCCGGGGTACCCCTTCGATAACGATACGTTACAGACTGAGTGCCCCCATCGATGGCTCGAACCTGCAACCAACTGACCAGCCAGAAGCAACAAACAAAAGTATATGAGCCATACACACACTCACGGAAATCCGGGTGATAGCCATCACAAAGCGGCGCCGATGGTGGAAGAAGTAACGGACTACGAAGTCTTAGAGATCGCGGTGCGGGAGCTTGCAATCGAGCACGGGCTTTTCACAGCGGAGGATCATCGCAGGTTCACGGAGTGGGCCGAATCAATCGGACCAGCTGCGGGTTCTCGACTGGTCGCGAAAGCATGGACCGACCCGGCTTACAAGGCCCTCGCGTTAAAGGACGGCCTGAAAGCCTGCAAGGAAATTGGGGTCGATTGGGCAGAACCGACGGGAGTCGGTACTCCCAGCGACTACATGGAATTTCACGTGCTTGAAGACACTCCGGCCCTCCATCATGTGATTGTATGCACGCTTTGTTCGTGCTATCCGCGGCCCTTGCTCGGAATGTCGCCTGAATGGTACCGTACAACTAATTACCGGCGAAGGTTAGTCCGCTGGCCTCGTCAGGTGCTGGCGGAGTTTGGTTTGATTCTTCCGCCGGAGGTAGAAGTACGTGTCGAGGACTCGAATCAAAAGTGCCGGTTTATGGTTATGCCGGAGCGGCCTGCGGGGACCGAGAATTGGACGGAGGAGCGACTGGCGGAGATTGTCACCCGTGATTGCATGATTGGGGTGGCGCTTCCAAAACCGGGACGGACAGCAGACGTCCATCCAATCCAGAAAGCGCGCCGGCCCGTCAACAGTTCGCATCAGGAGGCCCCCTAATGAGTGGGGATCGGATCACGGTATTGGAAGCTACCCGCAATCAAGACAAGACATGGGAAGCGCTTGCTCCGCGTTATGGCGTCACCAACCCAAATCCGCCCTGGAAAACAAGTCTTACCGCGATGTGCGACTGCCTTGCGGTCAGCGGAGCACTTCCAGCATTGGAGAGGCGAAACGCCGAGGATGAGCTCGCAGATACCCTATATGGTGATATTCCCTCGCCAGAACGCGAGTTGCTAGCACTTGTCCATACCATGGTAAGTCGCGGTCTGGTGAGCGAGGCCGATCTGGTCAGCCGAATGAAAGCAGTTCGAGCGCGGCTCGAAGAAGTTTAAGGCGGCGATACCGCAGGCGGTCGAGACACTGGAGACCTAATCTTTCATTTGCCGGTTATTGCTGGCGCACTGTCAGCCCTTCCCAATGTTTGCGCGTTCTGAGATTCAAAAATGATCTGGAGGCAATTTAGACAGGTTTTCAAGGACCAGGCAGTTGATCTCCGGGCTTCGATCCTCGGCGTCTACTTTATCCTGTTCGGGCTGAATCTTGGGGCCTGGGCTTGGGCATTCGCTGCTTTTTATTCTCATCCCGTCCTCCTGGGGACCGCCTTGCTTGCTTACAGCTTTGGGTTGCGACACGCCGTCGACGCTGACCATATCGCCGCGATCGATAATGTTACCAGGAAGTTGATGAACGAGGGTAAACGGCCAGTCTCGGTTGGCTTCTTTTTCTCGCTCGGGCATTCAACCGTGGTCTTGCTAGCGGCAGTCGGGGTTGCTCTAACCACGACGGCTCTCCAGAATCGTTTTGCCGGCTTTCAGAGGGTTAGCGGGATTATTGGCACTTCTGTATCCGCGTTTTTCCTTTTTGTCCTAGCGGTCATGAACATTCTAATTATGACCAGAATTTGGCATACCTTCCGACGGGTGCGGCGTGGAGGATCCTACGTCGAGGAGGATATGGACATAATTCTGGCGCGAGGTGGTCTGTTGGCCCGCCTGTTTCGCCCGCTGTTCAGACTGATCAGGAGAAGCTGGCACATGTATCCACTGGGCTTTTTATTCGGCTTGGGGTTTGAGACCGCCACCGAGGTTGCGCTGCTTGGCTTGTCAGCATCAGAAGCCGCCAAGAATCTCCCGATCTGGTCGGTGCTGGTATTTCCGGCCTTGTTCACCGCCGGCATGTCGCTTGTGGATACGACGGATGGAATTCTGATGCTTGGCGCCTACGGTTGGGCATTTCTAAACCCGCTCCGAAAGCTGTTTTACAATCTAACGGTTACAGCCGTTTCGATACTGGTGGCGGTGATCATCGGAGGTATTGAGACGTTGGGACTTATCGATGATCAATTCTCGTTTTCCGGTTGGTTTTGGGATACCGTCCGGTCTCTCAATGACAATTTTGGCACTATCGGCTATCTCATTATAGGCCTGTTCGTTGTAAGTTGGTTCTTATCGCTGCTGATCTATCGGATGAAGGGGTACGATAAGGTCGTAGTGAACAGTTGAACGATCGTTTTGTTGGCTTCAGGGGAACCTTCGTCAATCCCCGGCAAGGTGAGTGACTGTTGTTTTTGAGGCCAATTTTTTTCGCAAACTGTCGAATTCAGCCACCCCTGTTCGACTAGATCACTGAGAACTGGTTAGAATCAGATCACTCTATCTAGCCAACAGAAAGAACTATTATGCAATACTTGTTACTGATCTACGAGAACGAGAAGCGCTTTGCCGCTGGATACGACCCAGCGGAAATGAAGGAGTATATGGCGTTTGGCGAGACCTACGGGAAAGCAATTAAAGGTGGGAACGCCCTACGAGCGACTACGACTGCCACCACGGTTCGAGTGCGTGACGGCAAGCGGCTCACCACGGACGGGCCTTTTGCGGAGACCAAAGAACAGTTAGGTGGTTTTTACTTGGTTGAAGCAAACAACCTGGATGATGCCATCGAAATGGCCGAGAAAATCCCTGGCGCACGCTTTGGCTGTGTCGAGGTTCGACCGATCGAGACGTTCTCGTGAGTGAACTCGAAGACGTCTTCTGCAATGAATGGGGGCGGATCTTATCCGCCCTCATCCAGGCGCTGGGCGACTTCGATCTTGCGGAGGAAGTGCTGCAAGAAGCTTTTTCCTCAGCCGTAGTCCAATGGGCTAAGGGTACCCCGCGCAATCCGCGGGCCTGGCTCTACGCGACGGCCAAACATCGAGCGATTGATATCATCCGGCGCCGGACCAACTTTGCCGAAAAGCAGACAGAGTTGCTAGTTCGGGAAGAGTGCCGCACTGGCAATTTCATTGAAGAAGACTCTGCTGTGCCTGACGAACGCCTCCGATTGATTTTCACCTGCTGCCACCCCGCGCTACCGGCCGAAGCGCAAGTCGCACTGACGTTGCGCACATTGTGCGGCCTAACAACGGAAGAAATTGCACACGCTTTCCTATTACCGACTGCAACGATTGCCCAACGTCTGGTCCGCGCGAAAACCAAGATCCGGAAAGCAGGCATTCCTTATCGAGTGCCCTCGGCTCCGGACGTATCAGAAAGACTATCCGTTGTGATGGCGGTTGTTTATCTCGTATTCAACGAAGGCTACTCGGCAGCATTAGGGGATACGCTTGTGCGTCACGAGCTTTGCGCGGAAGCGATTCGGCTGGCGCGATTGCTGCATGCACTCCTACCGGAGCCGGAACCAGAGTTGGATGCGCTGTTAGCTTTGATGTTGTTGCATGACTCTCGGCGTGGCGCTCGAGTAAAGGCTAACGGCGAGCTGGTTCTTTTGGCTGAACAAGATCGTACGCGCTGGAACCGTACACAAATCGACGAAGGGTGTGCCCTGGTTCAATCGGTGTTTCAGCGAGGCCCAATTGGTCCTTATGCGATCGAGGCGGCAATTGCCGCCTTACATGCAAGTGCTCCCCGTGCGGAGGAAACGGATTGGAGGCAGATTAGCGCGCTCTACGGGAGGCTATTTGCGCTGCATCGCTCGCCGGTAATCGCGCTTAATCGCGCGGTCGCGCTGTCAATGGCAGAAGGGCCGGAAGCGGCGCTACCATTGGTGGACGCTCTGCGGTCGTCGCTTGAAGACTACCACTTATGGCACGCGACCCGGGCAGACCTTTTACGCCGCCTCGGACGAACGGCTGAAGCTGTTACCGCTTATCAATGCGCCTTAGAACTGGCGCAGAATGAAGTAGAGAGAAAGTTTTTGAGCCGGCGGTTGGAAGAATTGGCTTCGGGCGGGTTCGGCTTGCACACTGGGAGTTGAAACAGTGCGCCTCGCTAAAATTGCCTTTTGTCTTTTATCCCGAGGGGCTGTCAGACTTTGCCGCGAAGCGGCTCTACAGAACAGCGCAGGGTTTTAACCCTGGGTCAGGTGGTCGGTAAAAGGTGCCCTGAAAGTGGCACCCGATGTTGGGCGCCCTGTCGGAATAACACGCGAAGAGCCTAAAGACACGCCCTCGGCCGCCACTTTTCCTCCTTCGTCCCACCTTCTCGAAACTATGGCGGACAGGCAGGGCGGATCGGCGCTACGCCTAACCCAGGGCTGAAGCCCTGGGCTACACTGTGTAGCCGCTTCGCGGCAAGACCGACAGTCCCCCTTCGGGACAAAAGACAGCCCAATCATCGAACGCTACCCCGGGGTTTCCAGCCTGAATTCCCCAGAAACAACACCAAGCAGCAGACGAGGAATAGAATGGCGGCCACCGGCTGAATCGTTAGAATCCAAAGACCCTTTTGGCTCGGCAAAAAACTGGTGCGAGCGACTGCCAACACCATTAGAAGACAAACTACCACTAGACCGGTGCGCAGCCAAAGAGGTCGGGAACTGGGCAAGGCATCGATTAACGTCAGCACGACCGCAGGCGCGAGCAGTATATACGTTTGGAGCTCAGTCGCGGGCCCGCAAAGTGTCATCCAGATGCTTACCAGGGCCAGTATGCCGGCCAATAACCGTTCTTTGGGCCAGTGCTTCCAAATACCAGCCAAACAGAACAACGCAATCGCTCCGCCGCTCAGCATCTGAAAAGCGCTATACACAAACCCTGGGATGGGAAGATGCCCAAATCGCACCAAGAGAAACCAAAGGTCCAAAGGCATATCCTTTATCGGGTAAAGGCGACGGTCATCGGTTGAACGCGTTGAAATCCATTCGTGATATTGCTGGGAGACGTAAGACCAGTGCTGAAAAAGAAATGGCAGCATCCCAAGTACGACTAACGCTAGAAACAGCCGCCAGCCTAATCTCCGAGGCGCCATTAGGAAGAGAAGGAGGCCAACTGCGAGCGGATAAATCTTGAGATAGGTGGCGGCTGCAACGCAAAGAGCGGCCACACCCCAGCGTTTGGCCGGCATCGCCGCGACCGCTAAAAGCATGAGACCGATTACGGTCGGGTTGGCCTGCCCGGTATCTAGATTGCCGAGTACCAGCGGCACCAGCAAGAGATAGACGACGCCGTGATATTGCGGCTTTATACCGGGATAGATGCCGCTACTCAAGAGGGCGCGGGCGCCGAGCAGGAATATCGCG
>DASUWQ010000303.1:0-3515 GCA_036378375.1 Chthoniobacterales bacterium | reverse complement strand
GCCGGGAAATGCCGGTCAAGCCAAGTTATCGTCGGCCGTGTGGCTCCTTTCCGCGATCTTGGCGGTGGTGCTGATTTTAAGGGCCTCGCGATTGGGATTTGCGCGGCGAGAAGAGACAAACTGGCCAGTCAATTTGCTAGTATTTTGGAGAGTTCTGCTCTACGGCGGCGCCTTTTTTCTGATCGTTCAAGGTTTAGCGGCAGAGTTTGCGGAGTTGCCACAAAGGCCGCTGCCGAATCCCCCCGATGTGGACGCCGGGCTGTGGCTTCGCTCGCACGTGGAAGACGATTCGATTGTGATGGCCAGCGACGTCCCAACGGTGTTTCATTACTCTCAAAAAAAGCTGGTCTGGTTTCCGCCAATCTCGAAAAACCCTCAGGTGCTCATGGACGGTATTCGCAGGCTCAAAGTGGGATATGTCGTCGAGGTTTACCGCGCAAAACCTTACTATCTTCCTCCCGATCAAGCTTGCTTTGGAAGCTTAGAGGCCGCGTATCCAGATGCTTTTCAGCTGGCATTTCGAGGAGATAAATTCAATATATTTCGAGTCGTCATCAACCCAGGGACTACAGCGAACCGTTGAGACAAGGCCGCTAGATCTCATTTACTTCAAGTGACAACGCCAGTAGCGATTTCGCGTTCGCCCGCTTCCGCCTCACTCACCCTCGAGAACTTAGCGTGCGATGTAAGGTCGTGGCCCCGATGAATCAAGGGATTCTCAATATAACGCCAGGATAGCTGGGCGACCAGCCAGGTCAAAAGGTAACCCAGCAACGCTACTTCCAAGAATCGCCAATCCCGGAATTCAGGATCAGAGTGAACCAGAATCCAGGAAGCAATCCACTTCATCATGAGGTGAATAATGTAAACGCAATAGGAGATCTTTCCGAGTTCGCGCAAAAAACGCCAGCGCGCCATTGCCGCCAAGCGGCTCTGCTCTTCCTCCAAAACAACTACCAATAAACACAGAAAGAATAATCCCACGAGAGAGCGTTCAAACGCGATGACCAACGCATACGTGTACTTAACCTCTGCCGCAAACAGGATCTCGAAAAGCAGGATCGTAGCGCCAAGAGGAATCATGGCGCGGTAGAAGTAAGCGACGTGGTCGCTTACCCATCGCCGAGCGGCGGGCGTTGCCCATGCCACTGCCAGCAGAACGCCCAAGGCGAGCTGATCCGCACGGCACGGTGTCCACAGCAGGGCCGCACTTGGTCCCCACGTGAAAACCTTGCAAATGACGGCGCGAAGAAAGGGTGAGATTAAGACCAAGGCGAGCAGCAGATATACGAGGCGACGTACGGTCATTCGGCGCACAAGGAAGGGCATAACGAGGTAGAAGTGTTCTTCCACGGCAAGTGACCACATCGGCCATAACCAGTAAGCCTGAGCGAAAGCGTAGAACAAAGGAATGAAGGAGAAGTTTTGCAAGAAAAGAAAATACGTCCACAACGGCCGGACGGAGTGGAATTTATCCGCCCAAAAGGAGCCCCAAAAGGGAGCCAAGAACGTTGCGATCCCGAACAGGATTAGCCACAGGTAGTAAACGGGAAATATGCGGTGGAACCGCCGAATATAAAAGGTCCGATAATAAGTCGCGGAGCCGCGAGAATTCAGCAGGATCCCACCGATGAGAAATCCCGACAAAACAAAAAATAGGTCCACTCCGTTCGTGCCTAAATGTGTGACATAGCCAAACCGCACGAACCAACTATGTTCAGGACCAACGGGGACGAAATAATGGCATATGAGTACGAGGAAAATCGCCAAGCCGCGCAGCCCATCGAGTTCGGGAATACGTCCAGCTGAGGAGCCAGGAGCTCTGCTTAAGTTAGGCGATTCATTCATGGCCATTACAGCGTCCGCCAGAGAGCGCGTGCCTTTATCGTGACTTCGGAGGGATTCGCCGGCAAGCGGTATGGGTAGCTAGCTATACCGCAGCTGACCGAATGATCCGGCGAAACTCTGAGCACGTTTGCACCAGCTCTAAGGCAATAACCCGAAAACCGTAAACGAGAACTGGCCGGGGACGTACACCTTCCCGTTGGCTACAGTCGGGATAGTGAACTTCGTAGCATTCGCCGCTGCACCGGTGCCACTACCAGGGCTGCTAAAAAGCTGGTTGGCGACATTAGATGCATCGTAGGCGTCGAGAATCGTCGGGCCGTTGTTTTGATATGCAGTGTCATCCAAGACCCAGACAATGCCGTTCGTGGTGCCACTGGCGGAGACGACCGGAGTACCGGATCGGAAAACGTAGGAATTGCCGGAAACGGAACTGGCAGGAGTGGAGATAACCCCGTTCGCGATATGGAACTGCCGTAGCGAGTCACCGACCATCACCGTGTAAATGTTTCCATTCCAGTAGGCCGGTTGCCCGTAGAAGCCTCCGTTGAAGTTGGTGGTGTTGAAGCCAATGTTGACTTCCTGGACGTCGGAGTTGCTCGAGGAATGGAACTTGCCCAGGTTGTTTTGATCCAAGAGATACACCACGCCAATCTTGCCGGTTGCTAAAGCCAGATGGGGATGCGCGGTCGAACCGACGGCATCAGGGAGAATGATAGCGCCCGAGGATCCAAAATCGATGTCGTTAACTTGCAACGTGGATTGGTCAAAGGGCGTGAAGTAGTCGAGAAGAGCGCCGGTGGGGCTCAGCTTGACCACCGAATCCGACAGATTGCCCAAGCCGTCCCACAAACCGTTGGCCGTGATGACGTAGACGTTTCCGTTTGCGTCTATAACAGGGCCGTTACCGGATCCCCAGATGGCGCCCATAAAGTTGCCGCCAGTTGGGATTGTGCTCGACCAGAAAAACTTTTGTGCCAGTGATGTAGCGTCGTAGGCCATCAACCAACCTTGATAGACATTGTTGTCTCCATGAGAGCCGAAAGCGACGTAAACCGTGTTGTTGTTCTTGTCAAGGAGCAGTGCCGGACGCACCATGTGGAAGAGCGACACAAAGTTCGGGGCCGTCATGATGACAGGTCCGCCGAATTTTTCGGTTCCCGTGATGAGATCGAGCGCGTGCAGCCGATTGGGGTAGCAAGGATTACCATTGGAACAGCCGGAACCCGTGGTCTCTTTTGTCTTAGCTGCTACATAGATGGTGTTCGTCGAAGGATCGATTACAGGCGTCGACGTTATGCCGATTTCAGGAATGAGGTCGACGAGTTCATTGGTGTCCGCAGGTGGTACTGGTGTCACTCCGTTGCTGAGGAAGCTGGTCTTCCAGAGCTGGATACAGGATGGAGAGTCAGCGTCAAAAGCATAGACGCTGTCATGTTCCGTAGCGATGAAGACAACGTTATGCTGTTGACCACCGACGGTGAGGTTTGCCGCGTATAGAGGCGTTGCATAAATAAACCCATCCACCGGGCAGGAGAACAGGGCGCCGAATGTTGAGCGATTCACCGTCGTCGTGGTCAGGGCGTATTCCTTGGTGTTCTGACCGGTGCTGGAGTTATCGTTGTGGTAGGTAAAGACGCCGGCCAAGTCTGTAACGGCGACCGTAACCG
>DASUWQ010000302.1:0-8792 GCA_036378375.1 Chthoniobacterales bacterium | reverse complement strand
CGGCGTAGTGGCGTCGCGAAAGTGTTTCACGATCGCTCCGACGAAAATAGCGGACAAGAATAGGATTATAAAGATTTGTTCCCTTCGCGTCAGGCGAAACACCGTGCCAATATACGGAAGTCGTTGATTTTGTCATCCCTTGTTCGTGGCCAACCCTTCGTTCTCGTACTCGTCCTCGAAAGGGTTGGCACGCTAAGAAGGCGCGTTTACTCACAACGCCTGGAGGGGAGCCGCTTTGGCATGTGCCCGGCTACCCCGCGAGTTTCGCTCAACGCGAATACGGCCGAAACGCACGAAAACAGGCGGCTCCCGCGAATAACCCAGCGCGATGCAGCTCTATGAGCCGGGTGTAAACGATTCGAAGGCCGAGGGTGAATGCATCGCGCTGGGTCGTTCCCGGGAGCCCTGCTTCCGCCACGTTTTCGGCCGCACTAGCGATAAGAGAAAATTGCGAGGGCCGGCGGGACCCGCGCCAAAGCGGCTCCCCTCCAGGCGATGGGAGATCACACATCACACGAACGCGCTAGCCCTTTTCGAGAACGAGGACGAGGACGACGACGAAGGGTTACCCTCGCCTACTGCTCGGGTAACAATCTTACGACACCCTGCTCAAACTCGACGCTGCGGAATTGATTGAGGGTTTCTCGCTCAATCCCAAACCCGTTCCAGAGCTCCCCGAAAAATGGATACTGAATGATCCCCATGAATACCGGGGCGATTGCTAGCCGGCCGATGGCGCCACCCCGATTGTTGAAGGCCGGTCGCCCGAAATCGTCCCTAGCGGTATAGGCCCCGGAGAGATAAATCGGATAACCAAAGATCGAGTATCGGCTGTAGACCCGGCAGACCTTTGTCTGAAACGATACCGTCACCCCATCAAATCGGCAGAAATTGTTGAAGAGAAATCCGCGCGGCGCTGTCCGCTGCCGCAAATAATCGTTCACATCGGCTTCCGACAGCTCGGCGACATCGCTGCCGCGGGATGCTTTCGCCTGAGCAATTACTTGCATCACAGCAAGGCCATTACCTCCAGAAGGAGGCGCCGGCAATTTCTCCGGCGGCTGGCAGATCAAGACCAGGCAACCGAAAAAGAAGCCGGCGATCACGATTCCAACCAAGCGCTTCAGAAAATGGCGTAGAGCGGGTTCAAACTTCTCGAGCGATACCGCTGGAGTTTTCGGCGATTTTGCCGAAGTCTTCGGCGATTTGCTGGACGCCTTAGTTTTAACAGGTGCGCTGCCACCGCTCTCTTTCTCCGCGGGCAGCTTAGTCGGCTTCCCGGACATAGCTCAGACTATAGCCACGTTTCGCTCGCTCTCCTACCGGTCACCCTGAGGTGTAGCTGCTCGCCCTAAGTCATCAATGATCAGTAAATCAGTAATCAATCAAAACACATCCAGCGACTCGAACGTCACTCCCCGGCAGTAATTCATTGATTACTACTGCAGGTCTTGAGGCTAACTTTCGGATTTTGAGCCGCTTCCGCTGGAACTCTTTTCTTTAGTGGTTTTCGAGGCGCTGCTATCAGTCTTCGCCCCGCCGCTTTCTTTGCTACCGCTCTCCTTTTTGGCGGCCTCAGAGTAACTTTGGCTCCTATAGTCCGTGATATAAAATCCTGAGCCCTTGAAAATAAGTCCGGCGCCGGCGCCAAGTAATCGCTTCACTTTCCCTTGGCCCCAGGTCTCCAGCCGGCAGTGTTCTTTTGGGCAAACCTGCAACGCATCGTCCTTCATTGACTGAAACATTTCGAAGGTCTCCTTACACTTTTCACAGCGGTATTCGTACGTCGGCATAGCTTTACCCGCACTTCTTATAGCAGATGGCGCACCCGGAAGCAACGTAAGGAGCCAGCGGGCCTGAGGTGATGGGTGATTGGTGACCGGTGATTGGGCTCCGGAAAGGGCGATCAGAGTTGCGACGGAGATATACTGGAGATCATGCTCCGTTGCTTTCGCCCCTCCTCGACCAATCGCTAATCACCGATCACCAATCACCTTTCCCGCTCCTACCCCATGTGACCACCCGCCCTCAAATGCTTGACCTTTTGGTCTAAGACCGTTATTTGAACTCCGTTGTTGTTTATGAGTCTAAGAGTTTTCGCGGCAGTCGTCTTGGTAGCATGTGTAGCGGGGTGTGAAAATGGTGAAACCTCTCGCCTGAACAACCCGAATACTCCTTATTTAGCGGCGTCCAGTAGTTCGGCCGCTTCGCAAGGAACATCCGGATACGATCCGATTTCTTATTGGGACGGTGATGGAGTAGCCGGTAAACCGTCGGTACAGATCCACTTGAGTGAAGAACGCGCCTACTTTTATAAAGGCGATCAACTCGTCGGTGTCTCTCAACTCTCTACAGGTCGGGAGGGGCATGATACCCCGCCTGGAAGCTATAAGATTATCCAAAAAGACGTGAATCATGCCTCCAGTCTTTACGGTGATTACGTCGATGCCACGGGCAACATCGTTCAAAAAGATGTCGAACTAGGCAAAGACCCCAAACCTCCCGGCGCCATCTTCAAAGGTGCTCCCATGCCTTATTTCATGCGGATTACGGGTGGGGTCGGCATGCACGAAGGCTATCTTCCGGGATATCCTGCATCGCACGGTTGCATCCGCATGCCCGGTAAAATGGCGCAGATTTTCTTTAGCAACGTCGAGCTCGGCACCCCGGTAACGGTGTACCGATAAAAGACCAATTTCACCACAGAGACACAGAGAACACAGAGATTATTTTCACAGTAAGGCCGCGAAGGCCACGAAGATGAAAGTCTCCCGATGGAGCCGAACCTTCGTGTCTTCCTTTGTAGTCTTGTGGCGAAATTAATCTCTGTGTTCTCTGTGTCTCTGTGGTGAAATTATGATTTCCGGTCCTTACTGCTGTCTCCGGCGACGGATCCAATGATAGATAATAAGGATCAGAATTGCTCCGAGCAGGGACGAGATGAATCCTGCCGGACGCAAAGGATTGCTCCGATCGAATTGAGCGCCAAAAAGATAGGTGCCAATAAAGAAGGCGACAAACGAACCAGCAATTCCGATTAAGATACTCGTCAAACACCCCCCACGTTCCCGGCCGGGAACAATCAGCCTAGCTAATGCCCCGACTAGGAAGCCAATCAATATCGCGCCAAGGATTTGCAAGAAAATCATGCGTCTAGCTTGGGATAAAACCCCTCTGCAAATCTGAAAGCAACCAATTTCCAAGCGCGCCATCCCCCAATTAAGCAATCCCGATTAACCGCGAATGGACACGAATGGACGCGAAAGCGGAGAACGAACCGCAGATTAACGCAGATGGACGCGGATAGAGTCCGTGACGTAGTCGAGGCCGCGACCGAAATCTGCGTAAATTCGCGTTCATTCGCGGCTTAGATTCCTCTTTGCGTCCTTTGTGCCTTTGTGGTGAAATTTCAGTTCCCATGGCATTGATCACTTCCGAACAGGTAATTCGTTGGCTGGAACGGTTTGCGGGACTTGTAGCCGAAAACAAAGATTATCTTACTCAACTCGACGCTGCGATTGGAGATGCAGATCACGGAGCTAACATGGACCGCGGGTTTAAAGCCGTGCTGGCCAAGAAATCCGAGCTGGAAGGCAAAGATATTACTACGGTTCTTAAGACGGTCGCGATGACTCTCTTATCGACCGTGGGCGGAGCCAGCGGTCCGCTCTACGGCACATTTTTTTTGCAAGCGTCCATGGCCGCCGGAGGAAAATCTGAAATCACCACGGAAGAATTCGGCGCGTTGTTAGAAAAAGCTCTGGCCGGCATTCTCCAGCGGGGGAAAGCCGCCGTTGGGGAAAAGACGATGGTCGACGCTCTCCAGCCGGCGGTCGAGACCTATCAAGCCGCACTGAAATCCGGCAAACCATTTGCGGAAGCCCTACTAGCAGCGTCTAATGCCGCAGAAAAAGGGATGGAGAGCACTATTCCCTTGCTCGCCAAGAAAGGCCGAGCCAGCTACCTCGGCGAACGCAGCATCGGCCACCAGGATCCAGGAGCGACGTCGGTCAACCTTCTATTTCGTGCCGCACGGGAAACGCTAGCGTGAGAGGTGATTGGTGATTGGTGATTGGTGGGGCGAACCTCCAGAAAGTCCGCAGGTTTCACCAGCGGAAATCGACAAACACCAGTCGACCTAATTTGGTTACGGCGGAAAATGCGCAGAGCCATAGTCTGCGCTCGCCCACGGCTCGGCGTGTTTATAGGCCTAACCAGTCCACGTCAATTGTATCTGCCAGGTCCCCTGCTGAAACGTGCAGCCTTCCGGGAGCCTCGCCCCTCCAATCACGAATCACCAATCACCAATCACTTCTCACTCTTCTCCCCTTCCCACCTCGCCAGTGATTGTGCGTGCAGATGACCTTTGCGTAGGCGCCGAAACAAACCGTAACGCGGACTCAAAAGAAAACTGACCAGGAACAAAACGCCCAATACCAGCACGATACAGGCCCCGGCTGGAAGATCCGTCCAGTCAGAGACCAATAACCCGAGCAACGACGCGAAAGCGCCGAGCAAACCGCTTACCCAGAACATCACGGTAAACGAATCCACAAAAAGATACACGGTTGCAGCCGGGCCGATCAATGTCCCCAGGGCGAGTATAATTCCCACGGCGCGCAGGGAAGAAATCATCGCCAGCACCAGCAGGACCATTAAGAAATATCTAAGGGTTCTGACCGGAACTCCTTGAGTGGAGGCGATTGAGGGCTCGAACAACATCAGGAGCAATGGCCGCTGAAACAGCACCAATAGCGGAAGCACGAGCAATGTGATCACGTAGGTCAAATAGAGATCGCCATCGCTCAGTCCCAGAATATTGCCGAAAAGGTATTCACTAATCCCGACATGAGCAGGCGCCAGCTTCAACAGCGCTTGACCCAGGGAGAACGCACAAGCGAACAACAAGCCAAGTGCAGTGTCCTCCTTTATGCGGGTGCTATTGGCAATAATTTGCGTGCCTAGTGCAACTAACAGCGCCGCCAGAAAAGCGCCGGCGACCAGTGTAGCCGGTGCCAGCCCAAAAAGGAGGATCGCGATCGCTAACCCTGGCAACAGGGAATGCGATATCGCGTCCGCCATCAACGAGAGCCGGCGTAAAACAATGAAAACGCTTAAGACGCCGTTAGTGAAACCGATCAAGACGGCCGCGAAAAGCGGGCGCAACATATCCTGAGCGTAAAACAAGTGCAGCCAGCCGTTTGCCATCAGGTGCGTGCTCCCGAAAAAGTGTGGGTTCCGAATGTTCGCGCGATGGTCTCTTCGTTGAACACCTGCTCGGTAGGACCGTATGCCACCAGCTCGCCGTTTAAGAGGATCACCTCGTCGAATAGCGCCGGCACCATTCTCAAATCGTGATGCGACACAATTAAGAGGTTCCCTTGCGCCGCCAGCCTTTTTAGAATTTGGCCAAACAAGTCCTGCGAAGGCCGGTCCAGCCCGGTGAATGGCTCGTCCAGCAAGAAAACGTGAGCATCCTGGGCCAGGGAACGAGCTAGAAAAGCCCGCTGTTGTTGACCACCGGAGAGGGCACTAATCTGCCTTTCTGCCAGATCGGTCAACTCCATCGCTTCGAGCCCTTTATCGACCTTTTCCCGATCTATTTGGCGAAATGGTCTCCACCAGCCTAACGCGGAGTAGCGGCCCATTTCGACCAGCCCTCTGACCGTCGTCGGGAAATCCCAATCGATCGCTGATCTTTGCGGAAGGTAAGCCGTGTAGCTCCCTGGTCCGCGCTTGTGATTGTGCCCGCCAAATTCGACCGTTCCCGTCTCCATCGGGACTAAGCCGGCCAACGCTTTTAGAAACGACGTTTTGCCGGCTCCGTTCGGACCCAATAGCCCGACACATCGACCGCATCGCAACGTTAGATCGACATGATGCACCGCTGGAACCCGGCGGTAACTGACGGTCAGATCTTTAATTGCCAATACGTGTTCGGCCATGAGCGTTGAAGGTAAGGTCGTCAGCCCCCGGAGCGTGTCCCCAAGACTACCTGCCAGAACAAACACTGACAAAATAGCCGCGAAGGATCGCAAAGAAACTGGACCGTAGTGAACCGCACGCCGTTTGAGACTCTGTTGGTGAATTTCATTCCTTTTGCGTTCTTTGCGCTCTTTTGCGGCTATTCATTCTTCTCTGAACGTAAGCACATCACTCGCCGTTCCTTGGCCCCAGAGCGTCTTGTGGATGGCAGTCCCATCCGGCAACGACAAGGTGATCTCCATTGCCGCTAAAGCTTTGGACTCCCAGGTTGCCTCCACCACCAGATCAATTCCTTCCTTGGGAAAATGAATATCGAAATCCTTGGCTAGTTCAGGCGTTGCGGCGTCTTCCTCCCATAAGGTTTTCCCTAAAAACGTGATTTGGAATCGGCACGGCACCGCCGTGGTTCTGAGCGCCAGATGCACCTGTTTCGAAGGCGTGGAAACCGCTGTTTGCGGCACCGGCCTTTGCTCTCTTTGAGTGAGACGATGCAGCGGAATCAACAATAACAAAAGCGCGGCCACTACCAAAACCGCTTGTGCGAGTGGCGACCCTCTCATTTCAGGGCGTCCACGATCGTAGTAACGTTATGCTGGAGCATGCCCTCGTATGTCTCCCCGTCTCCGGGACCTAGTCCATCGGCGTAAAGGCTACCGCCGATTTTTGCTCCGCTTTCCCGAGTTATTTCCACACTCACCTTGGGGTTAAGGCTGTTCTCCAGGAAAATGGCCTTTACCCCCTGCTTCCTGATCTCCGCGATTATCGCGGTCACATGGCTGACGGACGGTTCCTGATCGGTCGTCAGTCCCTCAATCGAATCGATTTGAAACCCGTAATCCTTCGCAAAGTATTGGAAGGCGTCGTGCGAAGTCACCAGTATGCGCCGGTCACGCGGCAGCTCGGCCACTTTCCGTTTGACCCATGAGTCGAGCTCCTTGAGCAGGCTGAGATAAGCCGTGGCCCCCGCTTGGTAATCGGCAGCGTGCTGCCCGTCCAGACGAGTCAAGGCATCCCGCACAACCGCCGTCGCCTTTTCCGTCTCTGAAATGCTATTCCACCAGTGCGGGTCTTGCGTCGCTTCTTTCTCGGCGTCTTTCCCGTCGTCGGCTCCCCTGGTTAAACTGGGAATTTGGTCGCCGACCGCTAATACTTGGACCTGCTTCGGTAAAGCATCGCGCAGATTTCGCAGATAAGTCCCTTCCATCCCCTTCCCGCTCAAGAGAATGAGATCCGATGCCGTGGCTGCGCTCAGGTCCCCAGGCGTCAATTGGTACTCGTGCGGATCCTGCCCAGGCTTGATCACTGAAGTTACCACCACATTTTTGCCACCGACTCTCTGCGCGATTTCCGAAAGAACCGTGGAGAAAGAAGCCACCTTGATCTGGGCCTGCAGCTTAGCGGTTGAAAAAAGCAGCAAACAGACGCAGAAAGCTCTCGAGGCAGATGCAAGACCCATAACGGAAGATTGAACAATTGCAACTTACTTGCAACAATAAAGGTCTCTGCTACAACTTTCGCTCTCCAAATGTTGTTTTTCCATCCACTGCACCGTAATATCTTTAATCGTGAAACTTTCTAAGCGGGGCGAGTATGCCCTCCGGGCGCTGATTGATTTTGGGCTAGCACAAGCACTCGGTAAGCCGCTGCTCCAAGTGAATGAACTCGCTTCCAAAGAAGAGTTGCCCGTCAAGTTTTTGGAACAAATCCTGATGCAGCTCAAAGGAGCCGGGTATCTGGACAGTCGTCGCGGTAAACACGGCGGCTACCTCCTCGCCAAACCTCCTGAAGAGATCATCATCGGCCATGTCGTCCGCTTAATTGACGGGCCGCTCGCACCGATCGCTTGCGTCAGTCAGATGGCTTACGAACGTTGCACTTGTCCGGATGAAGAGCATTGCGGGTTACGCATGCTGATGTCCGACGTTCGGAATGCGATCGCCAACATCTTGGATCGGTTTACCCTGGCTCAAGTGGTCGAGGTTACACTTCGCAAAATGCGGCGAGACAAAGTCCCCTTGCCATTTGCCGCGACCGCTCTTCGCCCCGAAGAAGGCGCCGAGCTCGAAGCGCTAGAATCGTAGCTGAGGCAAATATTCGCAGGGCGAGGCTCCCGAACTGCCTGACAGCGGCAACAGAGCGATCGATGTTGCGCCAGTCTGCGACGGACTACGCAGAAACGCAGCCGACGCGTCGTGGCAGGACTCACCGTGTCTTTTCGCACATACAACGCAGCGGTCTCGCATTCGAACCACGTGCCTGCTCGACCACAGGGAAGGCAATCAGTTTTCTGGCTTCGAATAGTTGCCTTTCTAGCGTTACTCCTGGTCGCTTGTTGGTGGCCGGCCGATCACCTGATATCAACCATCGCCACGCTACTCGCGTTAACCGTCTTAGATCGGCGTGGCTTGAGGGTTGCAGCCGCGGCCGGTTTGATGACACTCCTCTATCATTGGGACGGGGCCGCGATTCTATTCGGCGTCTTTGGCTACACGCTCCTCTTTTATTCCCTGATCGGACTGCGCTGCGAACGCGCGGCAACCATTGGTTTCGGCTTTGGAGCAGGTCTGGTTGTGCTCAACCTGCGTTGGCTGGTCTCAGAATTCGATGCCCACTGGGCGGGCCTAGTTCTGTTTATCGTGTCTTTATACGGCGGCCTTTTCATGGCTGCGGTCGCCGCTCTTCTGCGCTATTGCGTAATACGTCGCCCCGGAATCCTAGGGACCACCTTGACGATATTACTCTTGCCCGCCGCTGATTATCTTCGGGTGGTAACTCCTCGGTTTGGAACCAGTAACCTGTTTTCCGCG
>DASUWQ010000301.1:0-6045 GCA_036378375.1 Chthoniobacterales bacterium | reverse complement strand
ACACGAAGAGCGATATCCCGTTCTCTTTTGGTCCCCAGCCGAACCGAAAGGTGGTGTAAAGAACCCAATTGATCTGGAGCATGAATTGCCCAAATACACTGAAAATATAGACCACAACCAAACTGCCGATTCCACGGACCTGCGTCAGCGCCGCGATCGCCGAGAACGGATTTACCTTCTTAAAGTCGATCGGTGTCCGACGATCCTTCGGCAGCGACTCTGGCAATATGAAATAGCCGTTCAGCCAATTTAACAGAGCAAGACCGGCTGCGGCGAAATAAGGCAACCGCAGGTTATTGGCTGCTAACAAACCCCCGATGATCGGGCCGCAGATAAAGCCCAGTCCGAACACTGCTCCCATCAACCCAAAGCTCCGGCTGCGATTTTCCGGGGTAGTGACATCCGCAATGTAGGCGCCGGCGACCGTATAACTCGCGCCGGACGCGCCCCCGATCAGACGGGATACCAACAAAAGCCAAACCCACGGGGATATTGCCGTAATGAAAAAATTGAGGGCAAGGCCAAAAATCGAGATGAGGAGAACCGAACGCCGGCCAAACCGGTCGCTGATTGCACCTAACAATGGAGCCGAGAAGAATTGAGCCACTCCGTAGGAAGCCAGCAATGCGCCGTACCAATAGGCTTGAGCGGTTTTGTCGGCGGTCATGCTAGCAACGAGCGCCGGCAATACCGGGATGACGATACCGAACCCCAGCATGTCGAGAAATACTGTCGCTAGAATAAAGGGAAGACCGGCCTTTCGACGTTGTAACATAGAGGTCCTTCGGTGCGGGCAACTATACCGATGACGGCGAGTCGCGAAAGTACCGCGCACGGACGTAAAGGAGACGCTCAACCGCAGATGGACTTCGCTAAGCTGCCCCGCGAATGGAAAAGCTCAACCGCAGATGGATCCGCCTTCGCCCGTGAAGGATCGAACTAATTAAGCGCACATAAGCTACGGCGAGACAAGCTGCAGATTTACGCAGATAAGCCAGGGACTTAACCGCGAATGGTCGCGAAATAGGCCCGCTCGATTGCAGATTTTATTTAGAGCGGGAAAATCGCGCGGAGACAAATACACTCCCTTTGGCGTTAAGGCATTATTTCGCAGACCAATGCGACCGCGCCTGAAAACGAAATCTGCGTCCATCTGCGTTGAGTTTTCTTCCTTGGGTCTATTTCGGCTTGCGTTGTGGTGCGTTGAAGAGTTTACCTGCCCGGCGCCGGCAGGAATTGCCGGCTGAAAGATTGACCTTCGCGATCTCTTGATGGCTGAGCATAGAACGGATTTGTTCTACATCTTCAAAACTCACATCATCGATCTGTTTCCGGGTTAACCATTGGTGAATAACTCGGCGTTGGAACGCCACCGGTAACGTTCTTAGGTCGCCTACCGGTAATTCATCCAGCTCCCACCAGGTAGGTGTTAACTGACGCAGCAGCTCCGCTTCATCGCCGGCAATCTCACATAGCCGCAAGAGATTTGATTTGAATGGCCGGCCCAGGATTCTCTCGATCTCGGGTACCAAGAGGTTTCGGATCCGGTTGCGGGTAAACTTGTTCTCCGCGTTGGTAACATCCTCGGAAAACGTAAGCCGCCTTTGTCTGGCGTAATCACGAATTTCCTGTTTCCAAACGTGGAGAAGCGGCCGCACCACAATGAGGTCTACCCCGCCCGCCGAGATTCGTGTCTCCGTGCGCATGGCGGCTTGGCCGATAGACCCGGCACCGCGCAAGATATTGAAGAGAAAGGTTTCTACCTGGTCATCCGCGTGATGACCGAGAAAGACATGACTGGCTCCGAACTGTTTAGCGGCTCGGGCAAAGAACTGCTGGCGAGCCTGGCGGGCAGCGGTTTCGAGAGAAATCTTTGGGGGCCAGCTTTGTACTTGTTCTTGGACCAGCGGCAATTTCAGGCGGGTTGCCAGCCGGCGAATTAATCGGTTCTCTCCTTCACTATCGCTGCCTCGCAATCGATGATCGAGATGGCAGATCACCAGATTAGTGAACCCGGTATCGATTAAAGTCTGTAAGAGTACTCGGGAATCTACGCCGCCAGATACACCAACCAGGTAAACCCGTTCTTTTGGATAGACTTTAAGGCCTTTGGCAGTGCGTTCAATCCAAGCTAAGCGTTGTTTTACAGACATGGCCTATTCTGATAGAACCATGCCTATTGAACGCCGGCAACAAAGGTTCCCTGTCTCGCAGCCGCGGAAGCGTTACTTAGAGATTGGGATCCGCAGCTAAATCCTCGTCACTAAACGACGAAGTGGGGAATACAATGCTAAAGCCGGTGCGATTTTAAGACGACGCGGCGACGTCTGGCGTTAAAACGGCAGCCCCTTCTAACTGACCTTTGCGGATTGCTTCCAAAGCCTCGTTTGCCTGAGCAAGGGGGAACCGGGTGACTCTGGGTTGAATCCCGGCTGCGGGTGCGAGCTGCAGGAATTCTTGGCCATCGTGCCGAGTCAAATTAGCAACAGAACAGATCGTGCGTTCTCCCCAAAGCCAGGAGTAAGGGAATGAAGGGATATCGCTCATATGAATTCCGCCGCAAACAACCCGGCCTCCTTTATCGACTGCTTGCAACGCTTGTGGAACCAATGGCCCGGCTGGAGCGAAGATGATGGCAGCGTCGAGTGGTTCCGGCGGTATTTGATCGGAACCGCCTGCCCAGGTTGCGCCTAACTCTTTTGCAAAGAGCTGGCCGCGGACGTCTCCAGGGCGGGTAAAAGCAAATATTTTCCGGCGTTGGTAAACTGCCGCTTGCGTTACTAAATGCGCTGCCGCCCCGAATCCGTAAATGCCAAGCTTTCCGACCTGGTCGGCCGGTCCAGCAAGAACGAGCGAGCGGTACCCGATTAACCCCGCGCACAGTAGTGGAGCGGCAACCGCGGGGTCGCTGTAATAATCTGGGATTTTGAAACAGAACCGTTCGTCGGCGATTGCGTATTCAGCATAACCGCCATCTCGAGTGTACCCCGTGAAAAGAGCGTTATCACAAAGGTTTTCTTTATCCGCCAGACAAAACCGGCAGTGGCTGCAGGTCCAACCCAGCCAAGCAATCCCGACTCGCTCCCCGGCCTCGAACCGGCCGGACTCACACTGGCTGATTTTTCCGACAACCTCGTGCCCGGGGACTAACGGCAGTTTCGGTTCAGGTAGTTCTCCGTCTACCACATGCAGATCGGTTCGGCACACCGCGCAAGCCTCTACTTTAACCAATATTTCGCCGGGCCCGGGCTTGGGTACTGGAACTTGAACCGGAATTAACGGTGTTCCGGGTTTGGTTAATACCATTGCGACCATGCTGCTCGGGACCTCCGCAGTTGGCATGTCGAAAACGGTCGAGCCTTACGGATGAGCGTCAAGGCAGAAGATAAAATTCACGCAAAGACGCAAAGCGCCGCAAAGAGAAGACAAGATTCAGGAACATGTTCAAAAAGCTGAACGAGTTTCTGGAAATAACTTTCTAGATAGTGATGGGATACAAAGTCAGTTTTGTCTTTCCTTTGCGACTTTGCGTCTTTGCGTGAGTTTTTTCTTCTTCTTCTCGCCGGCCCCAAAAACAGCACAGCACCAACCCCCCTCCTTGAGGTTGGTGCCGGCTGCTCTCAGCTGCATCGTCAGAACCACCGGGCGCGCTCACTCATTCACGCTCGGCGAAGGTTTAGGCGATGGGTCTACTTTGGGTTCTCCAGGGAATTGTTCTTTGGGTCCGTCTGGAAACTGTTTGGGCGAAGCCGGCCACGGCGGACGAGGACCAAAGCTGTCTTTGAACTGTGGAGTGAAAAAGAAGAGTCGATCTTCGGGAGGTAAGTCTCCGGGTTCAGGCAATCGGCGTGAGACTACGACGCCAGCCTCGTCCCGTAGCCTGTCGATACCACCGAGGTTTCTCCTAAAAATCTCGGTCTGCTGTTGGAGTCCGTCCGGAGGAACCGCGATATGCCTCCCGTTCATAACGAATCGCTGTACCTCTCCCATGCCGCCTGCGATTGCCCGTAGCGCTACGCGCCGTAATTGTGGATCCGGTTCCGCTTTAGCGATCGAGATCAAGAATTCTTTGGCTGTCTTTGAATCGGTTACACCCAACCCACGCAAACAGGTTGTTTTAATTACTAAGCTGTCCGCGGTGCGATAAATCGTGATTAACTGATCGATAGCCGCCTCATCCAGATTTCTTGATAATAACTCAATAGCGGCAGTCCGGATCGGGATCGAGGTCTCGTGCAAGGCCAGATCGTTCAGTTTCTCCTTAACTCGAGGGTCGGCTGCTCGCCATGGCGTCATCTCCCGCAAAATAGTTAGCCTGATTTGTTCGTCTTTACTTTGATTAAACAGTGCCAGTAATGCGGCAGTGACGTCGCTACCCCCATGTTCGCTCAGGGCAAGCGTCGCCTCTTGGCGCACACTAGGATCAGGGTCATTCAATGCGGAGCTGGTTAAGAGTGAAACGATCTCTGGGTCCAGCGGTCGAGTTATTTCCGGACCGTTGGGACCTAGTACTACATTTTCGGGTTCGTTCGCCAAGGCGCTTGGGGTCAAGACTATTGCTGGCAACCAAACCAGTCCGGCAGCGCTTGCACCTATCAAAGCTATCGCGGCCGCCAAAACATTGCGCGCCGACGGTTGAATGTTTCGGTTACGCGTCCCGTCCAGAATTCGCGTCAGCCGCTGATACAATTGCTTCCCTTGCCGGCTTACACCCGATGCCAGTAGAGACCGTTCTATGTTCCCGTCTGCGAGGCGAGCTAGGAGGTGGGCGTAGCTCTTTGCTTGGTGAGTATTGATTAACACCCGGTCGTCACAAGCTGCCTCTTGGTGCAGGTGCAGTATCCGGTTAGTAGCCCAGAGAAATGGGTTAATCGGGAAAACCGCGAGCAGTACTTGCTGAAAAAACGTGGACCAATCGTCAAGCCGTTCGAGATGGGCGATTTCATGCAGCAATACGTTCCGGCGTTCCAGCACAGAAAACTGGGATTGAAATCCCACCGGCAACAGCACCTTCGGTGACCAAAGACCAACCGCGACCGGAGAAGACACCAGCGATGACTCGGTGATGGTGATCTGTCGGGAACTAGGTAACTGTTCATCTAACACGACCGGCTGCGCGCTGCGGTGGAGGACGCGCAGTCGATAGAGGGCAGCCAGCAAACGCAGCCCGCACACGGAACTGACTAACGACCAGCCGGCAAAAAGGACGAGCAACCAGTCTACATTCTGCAGCCAGCCTTGGCTCACGATCGGAGGGGCCTTTCGCTCCAGGCTGATCGGTTCACGAATTAGACGACCCATGAGCGGGGAGGACGAAGTCTTGGTCGCCGCGGCATCGTTTTTCACTGCGGGAGCGTTGTGGACAACAGGACTCGGTTGAGCAGGTTTGAGTGCAACTAGCAACGGGGTGCTGGCTAGAAGCACGAAAGTGAATAGCGAGACCCAATGCCGGGTCGCTGCGCTCCATCGGTCAGCGCGAAAACATAAGGGTAACAGAATAACGGCTCCCACGAAGATCCCGGCCGATAGAACCAGCCCGTTTAAAAGGTGTTCTGTCAGTAGATCGGCAAATTCCGTGAGCGGAGGGATACTCATGAATTGTCTCCTCTTTTGATGAGTTCGCGAATTCGTTGAAGATCTTCTGCATCCAGCTTCTCTGTTTCCAATACCCGCAAGACCAGGAGCTCGGGCGAGTTATCGAAAAAGCGGCTAAGAATATGTTTGAGAACTTTATTCTGAGCCTGGTTCTGGTCGATGACCGCGTGATAAACGTAGGCTTGGCCTTCTTTGGTGTGCCTGACGTACCCCTTCTGTTCAAGGATTCTGAGCGTGGTCAACACCGTGCTGTAGCTCAATCCCAGTTCTTGGGGGAGAGCGTTAACAACATCGGATACGGTGGATGGGCCTCGCTCCCAAAGCACTTCCATGGGCCGCAACTCAGCGTCGGTCAAAGTAGGGGACGGTCTCCGAGCCATTTCTATTAAAGAATTAATAGACTCTTTGCAGAAAGAGTTTCGAGCGTCAACTAATTCTTTAATAGGTCGA
>DASUWQ010000300.1:0-7227 GCA_036378375.1 Chthoniobacterales bacterium | reverse complement strand
CCATACTGTTCGCGGAGTTGAGCGATCCGGATTCGGCTGGCTCGGACAAAGTTCATCCACCAATTGTCGTGGGGTTCGATCTTATACTTTTCCCATTCCATGATTGAGGGTCCGCCGGTCACGACGATGTGCTCGTCGTAGTTCTGCGCGAGCGCGGCGGAGGCTGAAACACAAACGACCAACAAGATTAAGCTAAGCCGGGCCATAACGGCCCTAAGTTTGGCTCTGAGGCCGCTTCCCGTCAACCTGGCGAGTTCGCCGTTCACCGTTCGCAGTTGGGTCGCGCAGCGGCGTTTCGTTGGCCCAGGTGACTATCAGGCCCTTGACACATGGGGCTAGTGGGAGCGCCTGGGCCGGAACGGCGAACGGCGAACCGTAAACCGCTAACCGATAACGCAACGGAACCCGTAATTATCCCGACGACTGGTAGGCGTATCGTCGCGGCGATGCGACAGTAACAGATCATCCGGGTGTTCGTTGAGCCAGGAAGCACCCCGCAGCACCCGGCGGTACCGGCTCGCATTGGACCAGTCTTCGCACCATTGCCACACGTTTCCTCCCATATCATGAAGGCCATAGCGATTGGGCGGGAAAGCCCCGACGGGGCTGGTTCTGGCGTAACCATCGTTATAGCCCGAAATCACCGGCCAACTGGAACGGCCACCCTTGGTCTCTTCTCCGCAATAATTCCCTGACCGTGGCGGCGGAGGCCAACCGAGGCCCCAGGGATACACCTTGATTTTTCCCTTCTTCTGTTCCGGCGTGTTTCCGGGCTCTGTCCCCAATCCAACCGCAGCGCTCCAATCTAAATCGGTTGGCAATCGATAGCTCATCCGGGCTGGCAAAAGTCCTAAGCCTTGCTCACGCGTGGTTAGCCAGTTACAGAAAGCGATGGCATCGTCCCAACTTACGTTCACCACAGGATGATCCGGACCCTGCTTGAAACCAGGCTCTTTCCATTTATCGGAAGCCGGGTAATCGCTGTGCTGAACAAACTGCTCGTAGTCTTGTAGCCGCGTATCCCAGATGCAGAAAAAAACTCTGGCCACAGGCACGAATCTCATACCGAGGCTGTTCTCCCACGGCTTTTCTTTCGTTGCGGTTTGGATCGGATAGCGATCCACTCGTGGCGGTCCTACCGGTGAGATCATAATCGGCGCAACCGGCGGTTGCTCAACGACTACCGGCCGGCTAGGAGCAGGCGGCATGCTGACCGGTGGCGGTGTTTTCAAACCTATCTCGGGAGCTATCGGCGGTATGCGCCCGATTGGCGTCACCACTCGTTCCGGCTCCGGATACGGCGATCGGGCCGCGCCGCTGGTAGACTCGAGGCTCTCGCGGAGCGCTATCCAGAAATCTTCACAGTCTTTGAACGGTTGGCCGGAACTTGCGCAGGCTCGCTGCAGGACACGATTACCCCCCTCATTCAAAGCGGAGAGCGGCGTGTATTTTGTCCCTTCGATGTCAGTCGGGGGATGGCCGCTAAGCAACTCGTAGACGAGGCGAGCGAATAGGCGGACTGCCTTCACCCCGCGAATCCCGGTCTCCGCCTGACTTAACGATAAGATTCGGCTCGATGGGATGAGTGTCTGATTGCCGCGCAACTGCCGGTTATGCTGAATCAAGGGCCCGAGGCTCAGCGGGTTTAATTTCACTTCGCATCGATCCCAATCCTCGATGCTGTTTTGACCGAGGGTGGAAAAGGTGGTGGGATCTACATCTGCCGAGCAGCACACAAATATCTTTCGGGCGCTCACATCTACGAGACCGAGACCGTGATCGGCGATGAAATCTAAGGTGGGCGCGATTGGCTGCAGCAGCTTCATCACCTCTGTGATTCGGCACGCTCGTCTCCAGCGGAGTAGATCGTACAGAAGAAATCCATGGACCCATTCTCTCACTAGGAACGGAGTGGAAACCTCGCGTTCAAAGCTTAAGTAGCGGAGAACATGCGGGTCGACGGCGCTGCGAATTGTACCGATCTCATTCTCGAGGCGGTTCAGCAGCGCGAAGTCCGACGTAATGGTTGGATGCAACAGTTTCAGCGCTACGGCGGCTGGCTGACGACCGGTCGCTCTCTCATCCTTGGCCAGATAAAGACGCCCGCCGATTCCTTCGCGAATTTCAGTTATAATCCGGTAGCGCTCCGCCAAGATCGCGCCAACACCAACCTGCCAATAGCTGTCGGATTGCCTCGGGCGCACTACGTCTCCGGGGGAGTGAATCGGTGGCGACCCTCCCGAATGGGCTTGGCCTGAGCCTGTCGAACGGGCTTGGCCTGAGCCTGCCGAACGGGCTTGGCCTGAGCTCGCCGAATGGTCCTGACCTGAGCTCGCCGAATGGTCCGGGATGAAAGTCAGTTCTGATCCGGATTGTATCGGCGAGCTTGTGGAAAGGGATCGCCCGATTCTCGTCGCGACTGGCTGACCGGTGAGACCGGCGATCACCTTCTCGATGGCTTCTTGCAACTCAGCCGGCGTCTGCGGACGCTCTATCGGATCCTTCGCCAGCATTCGCCGCAGGAGGTCTACAACGGCAACAGGTAGACTTTGCAGTTCATTCCACGGCGGCGGCTTCACGGCATGCGCTACCAACAACTGGCCGACTGTACCCGTAAACGGTAGCTTCGCCATAAGCAGGTACCAGAGTGTGATCCCGAGCGAATAGATGTCCGATCGAGTATCCAGCGTCCCGTCCATCTCGCATTGTTCAGGACTAGCGAAGGCCGGACTGCCCACGAAGTCCTGAGAATGTGTAATCTGGCCCGCATCAGAGTCAGACGGATCCATTAACCTGGCCAGACCAAAATCGATCAATTTGACCTCGAGGACACCTAAACGATTGGCTCGGGTCATGATGTTCCCCGGCTTGATATCGCGGTGAATCAATTGGTGAGATTGAGCCGCCTCCAGGGCTTGTGCGACCTGATGGATAACTAGCAACCCGTCCCGAGGACTCAGAGGACCGCGATTGTGGACGTAGCGCTCGAGGTCTTCGCCCTCGATAAATTCCATCGCGTAAAAATAGGCGTCTCCCTCTTCCCCAAACTGAAAAACCGTGGCCACGTTTGGATGCACGATTTTGGCCGCCGCTTTAGCCTCGCGAAGGAATCGCTGCTTGGCTTTACCGCTTTTTAGTAAATCAGCGGCGATCAGTTTCAAGGCAACGGGCCGATCAAGGGTAGTATCGATCGCCTTGTACGTGACGCCCATGCCGCCTTGGCCTAACCGATACAGGGAGCCATCGGGCCGGCGCTGGATGCGAAAATTGGCGAAGCTCTCCGCTTGACGTGCGCCGGGCGAGTCGGCCTGCCCTGAGCCTGTCGAACGGGCCTGCCCTGAGCTTGCGGCCTCGAGCGAGGACGCCCGGTCTTCCTCTTCAGACTTCAACAGCGCCCGGATCTGCTGCAGCAAAGCGGGAATGTGTGTGTCTAAGCGACCTTCGAATCCATCAACAGAATGCTTCTCCCAGAGAAAATAGGAGAGATCATCGGCTGGCTGGACCGGTTCGATCCGAAGAGTGACGACCGGAAGCTTAAAATGAGCGGCGGTTTCGAGCTGTTGCCGAACGTTTAGTGAACGGTTCGATTGCTGGCTCAAGATCAGCAAAAACAGCTCGGCCTCTCGGATAGCCTCGCTAGTGCGGTTCGCGGAGGATTGAACCGGCGCTAAGCCAGGACTCTGTAAAAAGCATTTCAGGCCGTTGCCTTCCAAGCTCGCCCGAACGGCTTCTGCAGCCGCCACATCTTCTATCGCGCAACAAAGAAAGACCATACTCTGCCGATTTCGACGTGCGAGCCTTCACACTCGGTGCCGGCTTCACCACCCCGTTATATATTAGTAGCGCGTATCGTCGCGAAATACTTATTTGTGCAGAAAATCCTCAAGCGCTTGATGAAATTGGTCCGGCGCCTCCAGATGCGGGACATGGCCGACCCCTGGAATTTCTACCAGTTTCGCACCTGGGATCTGAGTTGCGGCCTTCTTCGCCAGCTCGGCCACATTTCCCATTTTGCGCCGCAGGTCGATCGGCGCTCGGTCCTTTCCAACCGCAATGTGATCCTCTTGACCGACAATTAAGAGGGTAGGGACTTTTACCTCAGCCAATTCGTAGCAGACGGGTTGCTCGTAGATCATCAGATCCGTCAATGCGGCCACTCGGGCCCAACGCGGGAAATCACCGCTCAATGTCACCCGCAGCCGTGGTTCGACATAGACCTCCGCCTTTTCGGGCGGATAATGCACAAAGTAGCCCTGCACATACCGGCGATAATCCGGCAAAGTGGTGTTGAGCTCCTGTTGATAAAGAGCTTCCAAAGGAGCCGGTGGCACGACCAATCGATAGTCTTCCAGCCCGATCGGATCTTCCAGGACCAAGGCCTCAGTTCGCCCCGGGTAGAGGCGAGCAAACCGGATTCCGAGCATCCCGCCCATGGAATGGCCGACAACGACGGCTTTCGGTACCTGCAACAGGTCAAGGAGACCGGCCGTGTTCTCCGCCATAAAATCGAAACTATAATGAATGTCTGGTTTCGATGATTTTCCGAATCCGATTTGGTCCGGAATGACAACTCGATAGCCACGATCGGTCAGAAACTTGATGGTATCGTTCCAGTAAGCCCCCCAAAAATTCTTTCCATGCAATAGCAGAACCGTTCGCCCATTCGGGTTTTTAGGTGGTTGCACATCCATGAAACACATCCGCACATCTTGCCCTTCCACATGAAGGTTCAGAAAGGCAGTTGGGTAAGGATATTTCATGTCCTCAAAACAGGTTCCGAGGGGATTATCGTAATGATCGGGCAACGATTTCTCCTGAGCCATAGCCGGACCCGCCAGTACTAAGAATAAGAAGCAGGCCAAGCCTATCCGCGTTCTTGTCACGACGGGAAGATGAATGACAAATGACAGATGACAAATCCCAGATCGACCGATCTGAGCCGATGGCTTCATTTGCGATCTGTCATTTGTCATTTCCCGCTCGTTCCCGGCGATCACGGCGTTCTAGACGATGACGGGTTACAATAGCCTAGGTGCCTGATCATCGTCTTCGAGTTTCAGGTCGGAGATTTCGGGGAGGGATGCGCTGCCGATAATCCCCTGTAAATCACCATACATGCCAGAGAGGCCGTCAATGACGGTCTCTATCTGCTTCTCTCGTGCCCCCCATTGTTTGATCAGCGCGCGTTTTTCCTTTTCCAGCTGTTCTTTCATCCCTACAAACGTCCGCAATATCGCGTTTACCCTTTCTCGAAATTCCGGGCCGGTTAGATAGCGGTAAAGAATCTCCATCTTTGTATCCCGGCCTTGAGCGGATAGCCTGGCAAAGGTTAGGGCCATTAATTGCTGCCGCAGAGTGGACGCGAGCATCGGCCAGACCGTGAGATCGCAAACCCACAGTCCATCAACGAAGCCAAAATGAGTCACCCCGGCCGGCAAAACTGTCGAAACCAGAACTCCGAATTCCGATCTGTTGGCGATCATGTCGGTCCGTAGTTTCTCCAACCAGCGCGGGTTCCAATTCTGCGCATTTTTCGTCTCCCAAGTTATTGAGCCGCAGAGCCGGCCGTCGGGCGACAAAACGTGTTGAACTATGTCCGCACCAAAAACGCCTTTAGAGATCGGTTCGACCCGGTCCGATCCAAATCGGCTAGCCAGCTCACGTTCCAGGATCAGCTCAAGCACTTCGCCTTGAGTTTGCTGCGAACCTTGAGTCATTCTCCGGCGCAGCTCTTCGGCGACTTGTTTGGCGTCGTCTCGTTGCTTCTCGAGTTCGCGCTGTTTCAGCCGCAACGATTCCAGTTCTTCATCGAACCGTTGCTTCATCTCCTGTTCGGCTTTCTGCAGGGCTTCCGCAGCGGCAGCCTGGCGAGCATCACTCGCAGTCCTAAGCAAGGCTTCTTGATGGCTCAGTTTTAGTTCTTCGATACTCTGCTTCAGATTAATCTCGGCAGCGTTCTTTTCTGTCAGCTGGTTTCGGATCTCCTGAACCAGTTGGGTCTGGCCATGTATCTGGTCTTTCAGGATTTGCTCCCGAATTTTTGCCCGCTGCGCTTCTTCGGTGCGAGCCGCTTGGCTGATGGCTTCTCGCTCAGCCTCGATCTGTTTGGCCAGGTTTATGGCCTGTTCCGCCTTCTCCTTCTCGAACTTGGCGCGCTCGGCCAACAACGTTGCTTCCCGATTTCGCCAACTGGTAATCTCCTCGGCCGACCGCTGAAGTTGCTGTTCAAGCGCTTTTTCTCGCTCCGAAAATTCGCGTCCAATCTGATCTCGGGCTCGAGCCAGCTCGCGTTCCTTCTCTTCGAGCCAGTCGTGTTGCATCCGGTGAATCGTGGATTCGGCCAGGCCGTCTCGCAGTTGGAACCGGTGCTCACTATCTTCAGGACAGACCACCTCCTGTTTCAGGCTTATCCGGATCGGTTCATCGTCAGGGGTCATAGCGGCGGCATTGAGGGCAAAATAATCAGTAATCAGTAAAACAGTAATCAGTACTGAGGTCTCGCTTCTGGCCTCTGGACTGATTACTGATCACTCCCTAAAATACGGCACCTTAAAATTTCTTGCCAACTTTTGCCGCTGCTCCCGTGTAGTTGAAGAAACAAGGAATGATTATGCCGAACGGACCCGTTTTTGCACTGCTCATCATGACGCTCCTTAGCTTTCCAGTGGCGTTGTCCCGCACGAATGGTTCCATCACCGCTCCCTGTACGGAATTAGCCGGCGACGGACTTCTTCACACACCACGAACGGATCCATTTCCCTCGATGGCACGCCTTCTACCCGTTGCTTCACTCTACCTCATTCACGGCCCCGCAGCCGCGGGGCGGCTGCTGGACTAGCATAACCGCCGGGTTGCGGCTACAGCGTTGACCACCACCCCCCGACGGAGGGGAGCCGCATTAGAGATGTGCCGCTGCAGATTCGGAGCCGGTCTATCGCCCATCGCTTGAAAAGACGTATCCGGCCGCGGCTCCCTTTAGGTGTGGCAGGGTTTATCGTTCCTTAGTTCCCAACCTGCTGAATATCCGTCCCATCCCAGGGCGTCGCGTCTATCGAAGCACCATACCTAAAAAGATTCGTCGGCGTCGACACCCGTGCGATCCGCCTCCGCAAAGCCTACGGCGCGACAAGGCTCTAACATGGAATGCAACGCCCCTCCGTTCGTTGTCCTTTAATGGCCATCGGGATGCCCGTATCAGGCTGGCTCCCGCCTCCCGGCCTCTTAGCT
>DASUWQ010000299.1:0-19236 GCA_036378375.1 Chthoniobacterales bacterium | reverse complement strand
GTAAGGAAGGGACAGAGACCTCCGTTACCCCTGCCTTGGCCGACGTAGCGAAAGGGGGAGATGGGGCGACTTGTCCTCCATAGCTTTAGCGACGGAGGAAGTTTGCTTAACTCTTGTTCCAAATCTGTCCTCTCTTTGCGTCTTTGCGGCTTTGCGTGAGATTTTTCTGTCTTCCGGATTTTACCGGTGAATTGTAGGGAAACGGTCCCTCCCTTGCAGTCTACGTCTGGCGGAACCCCTATTCTTTACCCCTTTGCTTTTGGCGTCTCTTTTCATTCCATTACGGGATGCATTGGTTAACCGATAACTGGCACTCGTTATTCCCTCACCCATGGGGATCAATTTTCCTTAGCATTTTAGCTTTGCTCTGCGGTGGCTTGGTTGGGATTGAGCGGCAGCGGAAAGAAAAACCGGCGGGCATCCGCACCATGGCTTTAATCGCCCTGGGTTCCGCTACCTTCACTATGATCGGGTTTTCATTCACCAGTAGCACAGGTGATTCCGGCCGCGTCGCCGCGCAGATCGTTACCGGGATTGGCTTTCTCGGAGGTGGCGTGTTGCTCCGGGGAAGCACTGGGATTCGCGGTGTAACCACCGCCGCAACTATATGGTTAGTCGCCGCCATGGGGATGGCGATCGGCGCCGGCCATGCCGGTGCCGGAATAGGCCTAGTTTTGCTTGCTCGCGCGGTGTTGTTTTTGGTTAACCGATGGGAATCTAGTAAATTAGCCGGAGCACGCGCGTTCGTATTTCGTCTGTTAGTCGACCCGGCAGAAGGTAAGACGGAGGTGAAGCTGGAAGATCTGTTGGAGCAGTTCCAGGTCCCGATGAAAACAGTGGAACGACAACCGGCAGCAGACGATCGCGAGCTCTGGATCGTCCACTGCAAACTCCCGCAATGGGCTTACCATGAACTCTTGCTGGCACTAGTCGAAGAGCCGCGGGTGTGCTCGATTCAGCGGTAGCGCTTTGCGAAATAGCAAAACCGCGAATGGAACGAATAACCGCGAAGAGGAGACAGAACAACCGCAGATGGACACAGATAGACGCAGATAAAACAAATCAAATAACGAAAGCCACGAACAACACAAAAGTGGTCGATGACTTTCCGCTAGCTCTCTTTCTGACGCCGCTCATTACTCCACTACCCCTCTACTCCAACACTCCATGTGCATGATTCGACGACATCAAAAGCAAAATACAGTGACCTGTCAGCGTGGAGCGGAAGTGACCTGAAGCTTAAAACGGAATAAATGGGGGGCAGCCGTACAGAGGACCCGTTTAAGCCGGATTTGAGCTTGAATTCGCTGGAGCGGAGCGCCGCTACTTCTTGCTCGCTTTAGGCGCTGCACGATCCTTCGCCTTGGGTTCTCGCTCAAACGTTTCTGATAGAAATCGCTGCAAGAAAACTCTGAATAAAGCGGAAGTTCGGTCTGTCGGCTTGGGGCGCTTTCTCCCCCTCGTTCTATATCATTTTCGGTGTTCTAGATTCTAAATTTCTAGCTCCTACCTTCCTCTTCAACTTTGCGCCTTTGCGGCTTTGCGTGAGATTCGTTTGTCATGTGCTCCGTTCGACTCCTAGCTCCTAGCTCTTCTTCCTGTCTTGCCGAGCCGCTCAAAGCCGTTATGGCAGTCGTGATTCGACCTTAGGTCTTTCGAGAAGTCTTTGCGTAAAACGACTGGAATTGGGGCACGACTTTCGTGCCTTTGCACTTCGGACATTTGACCTTTTTCTTCTCGTGCTCGGCGATGGTCATTGTGATCGTGAAATTCTCGTCGCAGTTCTTACAGAAATATTCGTACAGCGGCATACCGGGGGCTCCTTTCTTATAAGACACTAATAAATATAGGAGATCGGAGGTCCGGTCCAGTAGCTGTCGACTAGAGCCTAACCGTCACGGCAGTCTGGTGTGAGACTTCTTCTTTGTCCTGTCATTTTATTGTCATGCGCTTCGCGCCCTGGCCAGCTATAATACAGACCATCCCCCTTGTCCTCACTGCTTCAACTGCAAGAAATTCGGAAATCGTTCTACGGCACACCGGTGCTGAAAACAGTCAATTTCGAATTGGAAACCGGTGAAGTACATGCGCTGCTCGGTGAAAACGGCGCCGGCAAATCAACGCTGATAAAAATCTTGGCTGGCGCGTACACGGCCGATTCCGCAAAAATCTGGTTTCGGGACAAGCTCATATCAGGCAACTACGGACCAAAGATCGCCGAAGATCTTGGGATTGTAACCATCTACCAACATTTCCATCTGATCCCGCATCTTACTGTGGCTGAGAATCTCTCGCTTAAAACGTTCGTCAGTGATCCCGGCTGGTACGTGAATTGGCGAACCGTTCAACAGCGAGCCCGAGAAACATTGGCTCGGCTCCATTTTGCGATAGATCCGGGCGCCCGAGTCAAAGACCTCAGTGTCGCCCAACAACAAATGTTAGAGATCGCCATTGCGTTATCGAAAAAAGCTCAGGTCATCGTGATGGACGAACCCACCGCCGCGCTGAGCAGACCGGAAACAGAGGTTTTGTTCGGTTTGATTCGTCAATTGAAACAACACGGCATCGGCATCATTTACGTCTCGCATAAGCTCGAAGAAGTAAAAATAATCGCGGACCGGGTCACGATTTTACGTGATGGAAACAACGTCGCGACCCTGGACGCGAAAACGGCTGATCTGAGAGAAATTATTCGGCTGATGATTGGGGCGAGTCCAACTAACGAACCTCGCCAGGGTGCTCTACCCAGAGAAAAGAGTATTTTTTCCATCAATAAGCTTCAAAATAAACATTTTCGGAAAAAACTAGATCTGGTGGTGTATGAGCATGAAATCCTCGGCATTACCGGTCTGGTGGGTGCCGGGAAGACGGAACTCAGCCGGGTGATCTTCGGCGCTGACAAAAAGATCAGCGGTGAGATACGTTTTGCCGGCGCGCCCATTTCGCTGCGGCAACCGCGCGACGCGGTCAAACTCGGGCTTGGTTACGTTCCGGAGGACCGCGATAGCAAAGGGCTATGCCTAAACTTGGCCGTTCGCGAAAACATCGGGTTAGCCACCCTGGTAAAACTGAAGGGCTGGTTGTTTGATCGTGGCGCCGAACGTAAACTGGTTCGTCACGCCGTGAGCTCCATGCGAATCCGAGCTCAAGGACTGGATCAACCGGTAAAATATCTCAGTGGCGGCAACAAACAGAAAGTAGTGCTGGGGAAATGGCTAGCAGCCCAATGTAAACTGCTCGTACTCGATGAACCCACCATCGGGATCGATGTCGGCGCACGCCAAGACATCTACCGATTAATTCAGGAATTCCGGCGAGAACCGGGACATGCCGTTATCCTGGTCTCCAGCGACATCGACGAAATATTACAGATTGCCGACCGGATCCTGGTCCTCGCCGATTATCGTGTGGTCGCCGACCTGGACTCAATCAGAACCGATAAACACCAGGTGTTGGAATACTGCACCCGGCGAACCGCGACGCCAGCCGTCTGAGCATCGGATGGAACCATCGAACGCAGATCGATTAAGCCGGTTCCGGGCGGTACTGACCAATCAGGCCGTATCGATGCTGCTCATTCTGATTTTGATGTGGTTCTTGTTGTCGCTTCTGTCCCCCTACTTTTTGACGGTCGGCAATCTAACTGAAATTACCTTACAAACTGCGGTCATCGGCATCATCGCGGCCGGCGAAACATTAGTGATTCTCTCTGGCGGGATTGATCTATCCGTCGGCTCGGTGTTCGCCTGTTCCGGAATCGCCGGCGGGTTAATTTTTCAAGCAACCGGTAATCTCTGGTTCACCATGGCGGTCACCGTCCTGACCGGCGCTGCGCTGGGCTTGTTCAATGGCCTCTTCATCAGTTGGCTCCGAGTACCTCCATTCATCGCTACCCTGGGCATGCTCGGAATGGCTCGGGGGTTGGCGTTAATCCTTTCCCGCGGGATCCCGATCTTTGGCTTAAGCAAAGAATACCTCTGGATCGGACAAGGTAAAATTTTCGATCTGGTACCAGTCCCGACCCTAATCTTGCTAGCCGTATTCGCTTTGGTGTTTTTCATTGCGCGTTACACACGGTTCGGCCGATTTACCTACGCGGTCGGCAGCAACGCTGAAGCCGCAAAATTGTCGGGGATCAATCTTCGTTGGGTCATCTTGGGAACGTACGCGTTATCCGGCGCGCTCTGCGGGGTCGGCGCGATGATCGAAGCCGCCAGACTTGCCACGGTGCAACCGGCTGGAGGTAACGGCTACGAGTTGTTAGCGATCGGCGCCGTGGTCATCGGCGGTACCAGCTTGTTCGGCGGTGAAGGCAACGTTATCGCCACCTTGATCGGAGCCTTGATCGAGACCACGATCCGTAACGGGCTGAATCTGCTCGGAGTCAACGCATTCTGGCAATACGTCGTGAACGGAGCAGTAATTATTGGGGCTGTCGCCGTGGACCAGTGGCGCCGACGGCTGTGAATATAGCGACGCGGCGTGTGGGCGAGACGGCGATACGGCAAAATTAAAAAACCGTGAATTGACGCCAGCGGTTGGTTTGACTGCCTTCGGTTGCTCCATGCTTCGGTAAAATTGTACTTCGCCTCTTTCTCAGTGTTCTCTGTGTCTCTGTGGTGAAATCCCTGCCTTTCTTTTCTTTGCGTCTTGGCGTCTTTGCGTGAGACTCTCTTTATTTGCGGCAGACGCAGATTTCAAGTATCCCCCCAATGAAAACGTCGTTCCAATCGTTGTCAGCAAGCGCTCTTACCTGCGCGTTGCTCCTTTGTGCGCAGCTCGGTTTTGCCCAAGCTGCGAACCAGGGCACCATCGTCTTTATTCCTAAATCGACTTCGGCAACCTTTTATCTGTTCTTGGTGAAGGGCGCCAAAGACCGAGCTAAAGAACTTGGTTATAAGATCGATTACCAAGGACCAGCTAGTGAGAGCGAGGTAGCCAGCCAGGTCGACCTGGTTCGAAACATTACTCGATCTAAACCAGCCGGTATTCTCCTCGCAGCCCTTGATTCTAAAGGTCTGATTCCGCCAGTAGAAGACGCCGATAAAGCCGGTGTACCGGTCGTGATGGTCGATTCTGGGATCGACAGCGACGTACCTAAGGCCAGTATCACTACCAATAACTATCAAGGGGGTTACCAAGCCGGGATGCAGATGGCCAAGCTTTTAGGTGAAAAAGGGTTAGTAGCGAACCTGGGTATCCAGGCCGGTTCAGTCAGTTCTCAGCGCAGTATCGGGTTCAATGACGCAATCGCTAAATATCCGAACATGAAAGTCCTACCGACTCAATGGACCAATGCGGATGCTGCGGCTTCCATGAACATTGCGAACGATCAATTGACCGGCAATCCGAACATTGCCGGTTTTTTCTCCGCGTGCGCACCAACAGCAATCGGCGTTTGCCAAGCCATCAAGGCGAAGGGATTGGAAAAGAAGATCAAAGTCGTGACGTTTGACCCGAGCCCAGAGATTCTACCGTTATTTGAGAGCGGCGTGATCGACTGTATTATCGCGCAGGACCCCTATCAGATGGGCTATCAAGGCGTGGATGCCATCGATAAAGCCCGCAAAAACCAGCCGATTGAAAAGAAAAAGATCGAATTGGCTCCGGTGTTGATCACACCAGAAAATTACAAAACAGCGGAAGTACAAAAGCTGTTGCAAACGCCGGAAAAATTCCAGTGAGCTAAAGTCTCACGCGAAGACGCCAAGGAAAGAAAGTGACTCCGTTCGACTCCTAGATCCTAAATTCCAGCTCCTAGCTCCTTCTTCCTGTCTTGACTAACCCGAAACGGCTGAAATTAAACAGAACCACATCCTGTCGAAGGATGTGGTAATTGTTTAAACTGTTTCCCTAACCGGCGAGCCGCTCGTTTCCTTTGTGGTCCACGACTCGCAGGTTGCGATATCCGAGAGGAAAAACCGTTTAGCGACGGGAAGAAAACGAACGCTTTGAACCCTGCTCCGTCTTCGGACGCGCTTCGTTCACCGTCAAATTACGACCGTCCACCGATCGGCCTTCCAAAGCACTGACCGCTGCTTGACCCTCGTGACGGTTTCCCATGGTGACAAATGCAAACCCACGGGATTGACCGCTCATGCGATCGGTTACCAAATGCACATCAGTGACGGTGCCGTACGGCGTGAAGAGGTCGCGGAGTTCGGTTTCGCCGGCGGAGAAGGACAGATTACCTACGTATAATTTCATAATAACACTCGAAGACAGTCACACAGCCGTTCCCGAAAACCGGGTTTCAAATCACCACTGGGGAGCCCCACCTGACGATCCACCGCGCAATCAACTAGAACAATCGATGGCCGATGATCGGTCCGATTGAGAAAATAGCAAGCAGCATCTGATGACTTGGAAGGATTAGAGAGATCAAATAGCCAATCTCTCGCCAGAGACGACTCCTTTCTTTCTCTTCCAAGGATTCGGATGCGCTCTTGGGAAATACGAGCGATAATACACCGATGACGGAACGTGTGGAGATGTCCCGGCGCACGGTGGTCGTAGACGGAAAAGTCTATTCGGTGAAGCGCCTGTCTGAACCGGTTTTTCTACTCCGGCTGAATGAACTCTCGGCAAAATACTTTGTTGTCACCGCGGACTCCGTCGATTTTCACGGCTTCGAACGCCTCGTATGGCCACTTGCTGATGAAAAAGTTTTGAAATTCGAAACGCTCGAAGCGGCCACCGCCTACTACCTGAATCTCACAGGCTTATCCAAGGCTTGAAATCGAATCCCTAGGGCTCCGCTTCGCTCCACCCTAGGCTGTCTTATTTCCAGTGCGTTGCACCTCTACTAGGCTTCGCCGTCTCTTAAATGAGTTCTTGGTTTTGCCTCCCCTTTGCGCCTTTGCGGCTTTGCGTGAGATTTAGTTTCTTTGGTTGCAGCTCGGCCGCTTTGTATGGGTTGCGCTCTTTTGCGGCTATTCCGGATTCCCTAGTCGCTAGCCTTTAATTCGGAATATCGTCCAGAAAAAGATCCTCACTTTCACTGGGCAGTGGGTCAAGAGCACCCAGTGCCTGCTCAACGAAGCCCTCTTCCACCAGGTATTTCTTAGCGTACTGCTTTAAAACCGGATCCAGACCCTTTTGTTCCCACAACATTTGCCCGGTCTTGCGATTGATACGGACAATGCCGGCTCCTTGGGTAATCACAACCAAACTCTTCTGCATTGAGAGCGTCAGGACAGCTAGATCCATACCAAGAAAGAAGACTTGATGTTGAGAACACTTGAGGCGCCTTTGCGTGAGGTTTTGATTCGCGTCCATTCCGCGGTCTTTTTGCGGCTTTTGCGCCTTTTCGCGGCTATTCCCATTTTTTACCGAACTCGGCCTCCTCGCGCGGCCGCCGGAAGGCCACTCGCTCAACTGCCTTTTGCCAATCAACAATCACATCTCTCTCTCCGGCTGTGTCGATCCCCGTTCATCGGCGGTTGGTATTTGGCTCGGGCGTGAGCTTTCGGATTCAACTCCCTTCATGTCTCGGAATTGTCCCTGGTTAACGACTTCCACCGGAGTTTTGGAGGAGTAGAGCGAGACCAATCGAGCTATTAGCAGCGCCATATAAAACATACCGAACATCGCTTCCGCCATCGCCAGCATCCGCGCCACTTGTGCCGCTGGAACGATATCACCATAACCGAGCGTGCTAAGGGTGATAAAACTAAAATAAAGGCTGGTGAACCCATTCATAGAGTAGCCGCTTTTCGAGCTCAGAGTGAAAACAAAAGAATTGGGGTCTAGACGGTCCAATAGATTATAAGCAAGAGACCAGGCCAACCCCGATAGCAGAAAGCCGGCAACAGCAGCGCATAAAACTTCTGCATCGACTTGGGGCGCATAAATGATGAAGCGAAGAAGCTCAACCACTACAAAACCGATGAACAAAAGACCGGATGCACGGGTCACTACGTAGAGCAACATCTCATCCGGCCACCAATAATTTAGCCATTGTCCGATCACCGCCGGTGCCGCCAGCACAATCCCCAGCAGTGCTTTCCATCTGCCAGCAATAGAAAGTACGGCGATTAACAGAACCAACGTCATCAGCATCGTCTCGATAAGATCCCCGCCCTTAAGCGGGTCCACGAACGGAGAGATGAGGATGTTCAAAATGAGCGCGCCGAGAAAATAACTGAGAGAGAATCGGAAGAGCTTTGGCCTGCCCTGAGTTTTCCGTGAGCTGATCCGCGTTTCCAATTGTTTTGGCAGCGTGGTTCGTGGCATACGCCTTTGACATCCGTCGATCAATTAGCGTACTGAGGCAAGCGCCGAAACCCGTCGCAAAAACCTCCTGACAACCGCCTCCAACAAACAGAGCAATATCAGGAGCAATACTAAGAACGGCGCCAGAAAATCCGCAGCGACTCGACTGAGCTCGCCGAAGTCTTGCCCTTCATAGCCTCGCGCAACGGCTGGTCCATTTTACCCCGGAGTATTTCGGGGCTGCGGCTCGCCTGTCTTCCCTTTGCGCCTTTGCGTCTTTGCGTGAGATTTTGATTCGCGTTTGTTCGGATTCATTCGCGGCTCTTTTCCGCGCTTTTCTTGACCAACGAAGCGCTTTGGCGAAGTGGGTTTTGCCTTTCTTGACCGACATAGCCCCGCGGCCGCGGGACGATGTCTGTTTGCGGCTATTCTCTGTTCTGCCAGCGCCTCCGCTGCCTTCTCGCGATTTTACTATCCAAACAAAGCTCTAAATTCGTGATCAGGAACAAACAAGCTCTGGGCACGTTCAACGCCTCGACCGAGGTCGTATAGCAGATCACCTCGACCGACTAGACTTTCCGCTCCAACCTCATCGAGCACGATTTTAGAATTGATGGCATTTGTTACTCTCAGGCACACTTTGAACGGCAAATTCGCTCTTATCTGTCCTGTTATCACATCCCGATCCGGTCGCTGAGTTGCGATTAACAGGTGGATTCCTGCAGCGCGCCCTTTAGCCGAAATTAGTTTTACCAACCGTTCGAATTCACCCCTTTCCTTCTTTCCCGAATTGATTAAGTCAGCAAACTCGTCAAATACGATAACGTGATAGGGTAACCCTTTTCTTCCCGTGGCAATCCAATCGGCGATCTTGTTAAATCCCTTTCGCAGGAGCTGGTCATAACGGCTTTCCATATCATCGGCTGCGGCCTTCAAACAGAGGAGCGCGTCTTCGACGGTGTAAAGAACCTCCTGGCGAAGGTACGCCGATTTACCGAGCCCTCCGAAAGTGACACGCTTCGGATCGATGAGTGAGATCTGGAGGATATCCGGCTCCGATCGGGACACCAGCGTTGCGATCACCACCTTCAAAAACTCGCTTTTGCCGCTTCCACTAGACCCGGCGACCAGGCCGTGCGCCATGTTCGGATCGGCGAAATCTGCGACGATCAAATCGCCGGCAACAGTGATACCGACAGCGAAGGCAACCGCGCTTTGACATTTGGCAAGTCGAGCATCATCTCTGTGCGCACTCCATAGAACGGTATCAGGACGGCTTTTGGGAACATCAAACCAAACGAAACCCGGACCGGCAGAAATCATCGGTTCTTGATGTAAGGCCAGCGCCAGCTTCAGATCTGTAGCCCGCCGGCTTGCTTGTACAAAACTGACGCCAACACCAAGCTTTAGACTGTATCGGGTAAGCTGTGGCGCTTCTCTTCTGTCAACGACTTGAACGTCGATACCGTACTCTCGATAGGCGTTGACGATTCTTTCGGAGAGGTCATCTGTTGCAAGAATTCTCTTCCCCGATGGCAAGGCCAGGCTGCTCTCTGTAGCTACCTTCGGAACAACCGATTTAATGCCCTTTTTAGCGATCGTTTCCAGCGTCGGTAAAACCATTTCACGAAACAATCGACGCACCTGGTCCGAGGATTGGCGGATCCGATGTAATCTTGGTTCAAAGTATTCAAGCTGAGCCGAGAACGATAGCTTTGGATGCAGTTGATGGAGCAACGCAGCATAGATAATCGCCTGAAGCAAATCAGTCTTAAGATTGTTACCACGCGACAATTTGTAGTCGATGACCACCAAGCCCTCCTTTTCCAAACGCACAGCATCCGGACGCCCAACGAGGTTAACAGCTCCGGCTGGTGTCACGATTGGCGTATCATCAAATTGGTATTCAGCTGTCACTAATATCTCTCGCCAAGATCGTGCTTCCGGTTGTTCTTTCCGGACAGTAGCTATGTGCTCGCACCAAGCTCGCAATGCTTGGCCCAAGCGCTCGGCGGTCTCCGGCTTTTTGGCAATGACCAGGCCGATGATTTCCTTTTTAGCCAAGTTAGTCCAGAAAGCGTCCCACAGTTCATCATATGAACGAAGGTCGGCTCCTTCCTCCGCTCTCTGAGGGCCAGTCAGCCATTTTGAAAATCTGCACGTGAGATCGTGGAACATTTTACCCGGCACGCCCTCGGCTTGACCGAAAGTCGGCAGGGGTAAAGGGGTTCCCGGATTCACGAGCCAGGACTTTAGCCAATCTGGACTAAGACACGCGTGTTTGAGCTGCGATACGGTTATTCTTGCCATACCAGCAAGGTGCTTTTTGGATGAACAATCTTTTCGATCTCCTTCAGCTTGCTGCTGTATTCTTGAATCGCCGCTTCACTGAATCGGTTGTCGAGCAGGTCGACAGCCTCGCTAACCGAAAGAAATTTGTGTCGTTTAACCAAGTTTCGTAGCTCGGTGATGAGGCGTTGGCCATCGATCTCTTCAACTGCCGGGAGCGTTGCAGACGTAACCGGTGGCACCGATTTCAAAAGTCGATCTCGCCAGCCCACCAATTGCTTAGCCAGAAAATCCAGCACTTCGGCGTCGGTGTACCCGTCTACGTTTCCGGCCGCAGCCTCGTTATAGAGCTCGCGAGCCGCATAAAGCTGAGCGGTTTCATCGCGCGTCAGGTAGACTAAATCCAAACCGCTCTCCAGCGCTTTCCGAATAAGAGGTCCTGCTGCTTTCCAGGTTGGTTTTGGAACTTTGGCCAGTTCCGTGGTTCGAAAGAAAATTACTTTCGACGTTTTACCGGGGCGCCCATCCACCCACTGCAGAGTAAGTTCTGAAATCTTCTTCCATTGATTGTGTGGACCCTCTCGAATAAAGCCGAACCTTAGCTCAGCCAAGTCACGGTGCTGCCAAAGAAACTCGAAGTAACCGTGGTCAAACGAAATTGGACGGCAGACGATTTCGCTTCCCGCAATAAGCGGTCCCCTCACCAACCAACGGAAAACGTCGGGATCAAATTTCAACCAATGCGCGTTAGCGACGAACTCTGCTATGTACTCTTTGTATATTTCCACAAGCGACCGGCGCCTGATCTCTTCCGGTTTCTCGCCGCTCCAACGCAGTCGACAGAACTTCGTGAACTCTCGCGCAGACCACCCCCGGCGGCCAGCAAAGAGCGGGTCAAGCCATTTGGAATCCTTGAAGCTCATCACGGTCTCGGACGATGGCGAAAATGGTTTCAATCGAAGATCGATCAGCTGTTCGCCTTCAGCACGTGAGAGCGGGCGTAGCATTTGCGGGGAGGAGAACCGGTCGCGATGTGCGACATCCATCCCAGGAAGCAGTTTAGCGTCCCAGATGGCTTGATTCGCGGTTACGACCGTCAATTGATTGCTAGCCTCGGCCAGCAGCTTCGAGATGGTATGGCCAAATTGGGAGACGAGTTCTGCTCTAGCAGTGTACCCCTCCGTTTGATCGAAGCAGAACGCGAATGGATAGTGGAACTTCGAAAGCTGGCAGAGGTCGTACAATCGACCCCAAGCCCCAACATTCACATTTTCGACAGGCTCAGTCACCGGATTTTCGGCTTTGGGTAACGATAGGTCAGATGCGATTTCCGCGTCCAACGGTTCATAACGAAGCCAGGTTAAACAATGTTGCCGTTCCTCGGATCCAGACGCAGCCGTCAAGTAGCGGAAAAGGATTCTCGGCCATTCTGCCGCTTTCAGCCGGAGCGGCGCCAATTGCTGCTTCAGGACCGGCAAAAGATCATCAAGAAAATGGTCTCGAACCCAGAGACTGGGCTGATCGTTTCCATTTCGGAGAGAGAACTCGGTCGAACTTTCCAGATCATCGGCGGTTAATTTACCCCGGACTACCCGCATTGTACCGTTTCGCATCGCTTTGGCCAAGAGCTGGCGAAGTACGTTCTCCGCAAACAGATCTAACTGGGTTGGTTGTCCCGGCGACCAGTGACTTGGATCGGTCACCTGATCCAATTCATCAATCGTGAGAAACAAAATAGATTGCCAATGAGTCGAGCTCGTTTCGAAAGGCGGGATATAGACCCGAATCGCTTTTCCGGAAAGCGCATCGAACAAACGGCCGATGAGATGGCTTTTTCCGTAACCCGGGGCCGGCGACAGAACTAATTCGGCCTTACCGCTAACCGACTGGCCCGAACTTTTCAGCCGCTCAAATCGCGCTAACAACTGGTCTAAAACCGTCTGGTTCAGGGATTCCACCGAGGCTGGTGTATCACGGGGCTGATGAACGAGATCCTTTTCAAAAGGATTAACCGCGAGCCCTGGAATGTTGAAGCTCATGATAGCGCGATGTAGAGCCGCTTCCGACCGGAAAGCTCGATCGCCGCGGCACGTTGTTCGTCAGTGGCAGCACCCCAATCCCCTTCATCGAGCTGACCATGCCCTGCCTGCACAACTTCTCGCTCAATCCAAGCGTGAAGTTCGTCCCAACTCATCCCAGAGGCCTTGAGCAGATCCGCAATAAAGATTGAGGACCGCTCTTTCTCCTGAGCGACCCGAGAATAGGCTTGGCGAATCTTAGCGGTTCGATCCTTGCCAGACTCCCAGGCAAGGGAGCCGGCGTCGACTTCCTTCGACCCTCGTACCCCAGCGTCTCCGAAAAACTGAATGAGATGTTCCCGGTGGATAAAGCACGCGCTCTTGGAGTCGCCCACAATTGCCAGTTGGATAACCTGTTTCTGGTCAATGAGCTCTGACAATGCAGATCGAAAATAGCGCTGGTCCTCCTTCCTTTTCGGCTTTAGCGAGTTCTCCTTAAAAAGGCGAGGTCGTGAAAGGAGAGTCTGAACGATCTTTTTGCGCTCCGTCTCAATTGAGGGCTCGTGGCCAGCGAGATAATAAGCCCCAGCATGAACCACGCGTCCTTCCTGCAGAAGCTGTGCTAGAGCCTCCTTTTGTGTCTCGGTTATCTCGGAGGGTACGAGTCGATGCCTAGTTTCGAATTTCTTCAACAGCCCAGGAACCGCCGATTTCATCGTACATGAATAAAGTATTCCCCGCACCAATATCCAGTTCAGAGTGTTCTGATATCGAGGTAGCACCCCTCCCGACAAATCCATTCAGTCCGGAAGAAGCCAACTGAGCTTGCCGGTCGAATCGATAGCTTAGAGCTCTGATGATGCGTCTCGAGCTCCATGAAGCACGCGCACGATCTGCACGATCTCGAGCTTGTAATGGTAGACGACCAAATAATTGCTTCGTACTGGCCAGAACCGCACGGGCTCATCTGTGAGATCCGGCCGTTTATGACCTAATCGCGGATTTTGGGCAAGCAACTCGCAGGCTGCGTAAATGTCCGTCTCGACTTGATCCGCCGCCCTGGGGTTGTCTCGAGCAATGTAAGCCCAAATTTGCTGAAGATCGGCTCTCGCTTCTGGCGAGAGCTCGTACTCCTTCATCCTAGGATTGTGACTTCTTCCATTTCTTCTTAAACGCAGCCATCTCCGATTTCGCCTGCGTCGCCGAAATGATACGACCAGCTCGGATCGAGTCCATACCCTGCTTGATTTTACTCTCCACCTCTGCCTTCCAAAGCTCGTCGCGCTGCTTGAGGAGTCGGAGCCCCTCTCTAACAACCTCGCTAGCCGTCTCGTAGTCTCCGGCCGCAACCTTTTGCCGGACAAACTCCTCCATCTGCTCAGGCAACGAAACGTTCATTGCCTCGATCATTTATTACAGCGAACTGGATGTCAAATCTTGACATGTTGAACTTTCACCAGAAACACTCCGCCTTCCACCAATCACCAATCACCAATCACCAATCACCAATCACCAATCACCAATCACCAATCACCAATCACTTCTCACGTCCAGCGACAACCGGGATGACGGCAATCGCTATCTAGAGTGGCCGGCTGGAACGCGGAATTATCTGTATCACCCGAGCGATCGGGACGAGACCGAGAAGCAAATGCTGAGGAGATCGACGTACGTTATCCACAAGTAAGGACCGTAAGTTAACTTGAAGTTAACTGCTAATCTCGACGCTTGGTTCTGGGATTTAGGCCGCAAACGATTCCAGCAAAGCCGAACTCAAACCGGCCAGTTTGAACTCCTCACCATAGTAACGACTCTCCTGAAGTCGAAGAAGACCCAATTGCGCAGCCTGAGCAAAATGCTCTTGAACAATTTGGCCTGCCTCGGTAACGAAGGAATGTCGCTGAAATTCCTTGCGCAGTGTTAGCGCTTGTCCCCATTCCTCCTCTGTCGTCGTTGCCAGTATCGAATAGACATCGAGCGCGTGATACCGCGCTTTTTCTTGGTCCGCATCTCTGATCAGACGGTCGCGAAACGCGAACAATTTCATCATCGTAAATGTGAACGGATGCGGCAGGAAAACTTCACCACTCCACCGCTCACCAGATCTGATCTTTCCTGCGACTGTGACTGGTACGAGGTCTTTTTCCAGGGTCGGTGCTTCGTTAACTGGATGTGCATGCAAGCCAACAGACGGTTTAGGTCGTACCCGTCGGTCATCCACTCTGACCGCAGTGCCCGAAAAACTATCCTTTGGCCCGGTCAGAATATCTATTTTTGACTTCGCGGCCGTACTTCCTTCTACAAACTTCACAAACTGGTAGTTCTCCGAACCCGGCACAGATTTATAACCTAGATCGGAGATGGCATCCGCCAGTGGCTTCAACTTCACCGAGTTCGCTAAGAGCTCTGGACGAAGAAACAGATCGAGGTCATTGGTTGATCGCGCCTCAGGCCAAAATTCCGGCTCAATCAATGTTCGCACACCAATATTTCGGACCCGTTCCATCTTCAGGTAAATTCCAAAACCACCGCCGATAATTAGCTTTATATCCGTAAGCTCAATCTGCTTAAGCAATTCACAGAGCGAGTCGGTTAGGGTTTGAAGCTGGCTCATTCGAGTTGCTTGCGGACAGTGTCTAGAATCAGGCCTCTGACTTGCTCTGCCGTCTCGCGGTCGCGCTTATCGCCGCTCATCAGTTCCAAATAAACCTGAATCGGCGATGCCCACCGAAACCCTCCTTGTTCTCGAGCATCGAAGTACAAGAATGATTCGTCCGCTTCGATAATCTCAATATTTGGAAATCGTTCAGTCGAGGTTCCACCGATTTGCTTTAACAAGGCTTCCGGATTCGGACAGTAAACCGACAAAAAGGGTCCTCGCTGCATGACCGCATACTGCGATACTGACGCGAGACCCGTAGCGACGAGAGGAATCCGCTCTTCGTCAGCAGCCTTTAGTAGAACGTCAAATAACGCATTCTCTTCGAGTGCAACTTTCGCTCGGATAACAGTCTGATCTCGTTTCCAAGTGAAGCTGCTCGCGAGTTTCTCCAGCAACTTATCGGGCTGCACTAAGGAAATCGCCAAGCTATCCCGCTTCACGATGAGATCCTCTTCTAAACCCTGCAACGCTTTGGAAACGGTTGCCAGGCTGATTGGCGACCACATTGAGGTTCTTCGCCGAACTTCGTCCTGAATTTCTGTGACTGATGCGTAACGAGGGCACGCAAGAAAAACTCGTCCAACGATCGAACTATTCCTTTGATAGATGTTCTTTATCGGCGCCGAATTTCGAAATTGGTTCGGTGCGCCTGTCCGGTACACTGCGAACTTACCTGGGGCTATCACCGTGCCGTTGCCGCAGAGGTCGATACCACTAATCTCTTCTCGTTCGAGCTCGTCGAGCCGTTCTTTATCAAGGAAGGGAACCACGACCATTGGTAAGTAGTTCTCGCGTTGAGCATATGCCTTTGCCTGAGCAGCAGCATCTCGAACCATTCGTGGAGTAGACACAGCTTTACACTCGACAGCGAACATCACGCTCTGATCTTTCCACGCCACGTCAATAATCATGTCGATCGCACCTCCTTTTGGTTCCCGAGTGATCATTCGGAAGTTCAAGGGCCGCAATGTGAGTTCTCCAGTGCTCAGACGATCGAGAATATCCTTCTCTTGGGGAGCTTTCCTATTTACGGTCATTTTCTTAATCAAGAAAATCGCGAATTGTATGAAAATCAACGACTGATTTGGCCCGTTTTCCTAAAAACAGCTATTTTCTAGATTGAGAAAATAAACCGCTCCACGAAAATCGACACGTTAAGCCGGGCCCGTAACGCAGTTAACATGGTGTTAACTATAGTTGACATGTCACAATCGGGTTCTGATCACAGCACTGTCGATCGGGAACCACCACAATCAGACTGGACCCTTCATACTCCCCTTCCGCCAGCTTTGTGTGAGATTCTTTATTCGCGTCCATTTGCGACCGTTTTTTGCGCTTTCCTTGACCTACGAAGCGCTTTGGCGCAGTGGGTTGCGCCTTTCCTCTGACCGAGATCTTGTCCTGCCGAAGCTTTAGCGAAGGGGGAGACCTTGGCGACGTCTGTTCCTGGGACCACTCACTTCTTATCCGCAACACGCCGGAGTAAAGCGCCCAGTTGAGCCGCGTAGTGCTCGGGAGCATGTCCGCCGAGCCTTTTGTAGTTTCTAACCGAATCATCCAACCAACCCAGTTGAAAACAAAGCTCATGTGCAATCACAGCAGAAGCCGTCAACTCCTGTCCCGCGTTCTCATTATATGATTCGACCAGACGTTCCAATCCGCGTGCCACCCCCAGTGGTTGGCGCGCTCCGCGAGTAACGATCGCTAAATCATAGGCTGGATCACCAATCTGTGCTTCCTGCCAATCGACAACCGAGAAACGCGGATTCTCAAAATCATAAAACAGCACATTTTGAGGGAGTAAATCTCCATGCAGAACAACCGGCGGCCGATTCTCAGGTAAATGCGATAATAGCCATTCTCGCGCTCTCGCAGCTTGCTCGAATTTCAACGTCTCCGGCGCCAATTCTTTAAGTTGTTCCAGCAGATGATCCCGGCTCTCTTTCCTCTCCTTCAGATGACCAAACTCGACCTTCGGAAGTTGGTGTACCGCTACCGCAATCTTTGCGATCACCTTGAGCAACCGATCAGGCTCATTCACATTAGAAAAAAGCTCTAGTGATGCGCCTTGAACGGCGGTTTCGATCAACCCGACAATCCCATCCGATTCATCCTCAACGAAACACACGAACCTGGGTATATCGTAGGGGAAGCCGACCCGATCTAATACTAGCAACGACTTCGCTTCCTGGCGCAGCCGGATGATCGCTTCCTTTTTCGTTCGTAGTTCGTGTTCGAATTTTGCCAATCGCAAGACCAAAGATTGCCCGGAGGTTTCAAAGAGATAGTTACGGTTGAACAGCCCTTGCCCAAGCGTCTCCAATCGCCGCCCCAGGCGAAATTTCTTGAACTCCGGTTGCCGACGCAGATTAGACTCGATTAGCCAACGTAACCAAGCCCAGTCGGTTCCGGAACGCCGCGATCTCATATACTAAAATGGAAAGCCGGGTTGCATAATCCGCAACGTTTGCTCAGCTGAGACCCTTAAGGGTGGATGTACTCGTGTCCATTCGCCGTCTTTTTTGCACTTTAACGAGAGGTCCTACATACTTGCTGAGTTCACGAATGAGGACGCTGCAATTGAGAATTTGGCTTGAGCAAATTGAACCTTTGATCTGGCGCAGGTTCTTGATGCCGGCTCACGCGACGTTCGGCGAGCTAAACGACATCATCCAGATCGTGTGGGTTGGACTAACTCCCATCTTCACGAGTTCTATATAGATAAAGAGATAATCGGTATGAAAGACGAGGATTCGCCATCTGTCGTACAAAACGAAAACCGGATTGGGCTTGGCCCGAGACTCAAGACGCCAGGAACAAAGTTCCGTTATCTTTACGACTTTGGCGATGAGTGGGAACATTCAATAACAGTAGAACCGATTCTAGAGGGCGACCGGAAACCGCAATGTTTGACCGGTGAGAGAGCGTGTCCGCCAGAAGACTCTGGTGGACCGAATCAATACATGGATATCCTGGCCGTTTGGGACCGTCCCCGAACTCGGATCTCAAAACACATGAAAGAGCTGATCGATTGGATGGATCCGGAATTCGATCCAGCCTACTTCAATTTGAACGAGATAAACTCGGCTTTGAGAAGACGACAGCAATCGCGCATTGAGACAAACGAGCAGCAGGACAGTTGGTCTTAACACCAGCTGCGGTTCGGATTTTCTTCGTAGCTTGCCCGCCATAGCCTCGCGCGACGGCTGGTCCATTCGCGGTCATTATTCGTGGTCCCTTTTTTGCTTCCCTAGGCCTCCGCTTCGCTCCAACCTAGGCTAAATTGTTTGCAGTGCTTCGCACCTTCCCTAGGCTCCGCAGCAAATACTCGCCTTCCACCAATGACCAATCACTTCTCACTTCTCACCTCTCACGTCCAGCGACAACTGGGATGACGGAAATCGCTATCTAGAATGGCCGCCTGGAACGCGAAATTATTTGTATCACCCGAGCGATCACGACAAGTCCGACCAGCTAATGCTGAAGATCTATGGTCGAGAACCGACTACTCAGGAATACGAAGAAGCCTTTCGATTGTACGGTGGCAATGAAAGCGAGTTGCTCTGCCAAGATTGTGCAACCATCAATTGGATCGATCTCAAGCGACATCCGGTTGCCTGCAAGCAGTGCGGATCGACCTCGCTTAAGGACACCGGGAATGTTGCTCACTCAGAATGTCCAAAGTGTCGAGGCGGCAATTTCAATTCTGGAGAGTTGGGCGGAATCTCATGAATCTGACACCTGAATACGTCTGAGCCCATGGATATACTTGGGCTGTAACTTTCAGAATCTGGACCCTCATTGCACCGCGCTCACGGAAAGATCGGTTATGCTAGATCAGTTCGGGAGGCGACATTTTTCGAAATGTCTCAAGCTCTTCGATGAGATTAACCATCTCTGCCGGCACTTCCTGTTTGGTGCAGTTTTCGAGGATTGCCTGCCAGGTAAGACTTATCCCGTGATTGCCCTGGAGATAATTATTTAGCTCGGCAATAAGCTCTTTCCCGCTCACCATCCGCATCCGGGTGTCGAAATCGCTCCACGCTGCCTCGA
>DASUWQ010000298.1:0-22476 GCA_036378375.1 Chthoniobacterales bacterium | reverse complement strand
GTCATCGCACTCTTTCAAGAGGCTGAGACTCGGTTCGGTTCGATCTATGGGTTGGTGAACAATGCGGGCATCACCGGTGGATTCGCTCGGGTCGACGAGACCACCCATCCGATGCTTGAAAGACTAATGGCCGTCAACGTGATCGGCCCGATGCTTTGCTTGCGTGAGGCTGTTAAAAGGATGTCGACACGATATGGTCATTCCGGCGGCTCCATCGTCAACATTTCCTCATTAGCGGCTCGCACAGGAGGCGCCGGGGAATGGGTCCACTACGCTGCTAGCAAAGGAGCCATTGACACTCTCACGATTGGACTAGCCAGGGAAGTGGCGAACGAAGGCATCAGAGTTAACGCAGTTTCTCCTGGCCTCGTCGAAACCGACCTTCATGGTGCCGCCGGCGCTCCCGACCGTCCCGCCCGGCTAAGTTCGACCATTCCCATGAAACGACCAGGCACCGTCGACGAAATCGCTGCGGGCGTTCTCTGGCTACTATCCCCAGAAGCTTCCTATGTCACCGGAACGATCCTGGAAATCGGCGGTGGGCGCTGACGGAACTCGCATTATGCTCGTTCCGCATGACAAATAGCAAATGACAGATGACAGATGTTGTACTTGGTCCGATCCCCCCTGGCGTAGATCACGCAATTTGTCATTTGTTATCTGTGATTTGTCATTCGCTAACGAGCCTAAGGCGAGTTAGCCCGCATGGCGTTTCGGTAGCGGTCGGGCGTCAGGGAGTAGCGTTTTCGAAAGACTTTTCCCAGGTGGGTCGCGTCGGCGAATCCGGCCAATTCAGCAATCGCAGAAAGCTTGAGATCGGTTTGGATCAGCATCCGGGTGACCTCTCCTAATTTTACATGGGTGATGAAGCGGGCTGGCGTTGTACCGGTCACCTGACGGAAGCGGTGAGAAAACGCGCTTCGACTCATTTTTCGTTTGGCGGCTAACTGTTCCACCGTTGGTCCGCCATTCCGCATTCCATTCAGAATCTCGGATCGCAGTTCATTCAGCAGCCGTTCTCGCGCTTCGGCCGGATGCAACAAGAAATGGCCGAACCGCTCGTATTCGAGCATGAATGCAAATAAAAAACTCTCCTCCGTAAGCTCGTCCTGACACGCGCCCGTTCGTACAGAAACGAAGAGATCAACTGCCCGCCCGATCAACGCGCTATCCGGGGGGATCGGCCACACTTGAGACGCCATCCTTTGTCGTTTCTTCATCCTTTCGACCACGTAAGGATGATGAATGATGAACCAGAAAAAGGTCCATTGGGCCGCTTTTTCCGGGAGATAATATATATCGTCGCTGGGGACTATCGTGGTAAAAGCGGTCCCTGGCTCCAACCGGTGAACCGTCCGGTCCGTTTTCAGGTTCCCCCACCCGCGCAGAGTATATTGCCAGATAAGGTAAGGATACTTGGGATGACCGCCCCGTTTTCTCCCGTCCCAGTAATAATCGACCGGGTCCACACGCGTCTCTACCCCGCAATAGACACTCCCCGCATAAGTCGATGCGCTCTGCGGGCAAGCGGGAACTGCACGTAACGTCGCGTACAACTTCTCCAGATCCCGGCTCAAATCTTGAGCCAACCCGTTCGACGATGGCTTGCTCACAAATAGACTATTATCGCTTCGGAACGACTATTGCGGCACACATACGTTTTAATCAAGCTGCAACGAATTCACGCCGAGTCCCTTTCGTCCCGCATCCGCTCAACGGAAGCGCTGCGGGGATGGTTCTCGTCCGAATCCACAACTTGTCCTTCGAGTCCCGCGCCTGCGGGACGAAGGAGGCCAATCCAATCGATTTAAATCTTCCCCCAAACATGATAAAACGTTTGCCAATAATCCGATTCTTAGCGCTACTAAACGCCTTCATTTTCGTCGCTGCCAGCCAAGCGAAAGATCTAGATCTCTGGTTTATCCCGATGTCGAACAACGGACCTGCAAAGGGTCCGCTGACCAAATGGATGAGCGAGAATATGCCAAAGCTTCTTCCTGGCGTCACCGTGCCCGATAACTACGGGCCGCCGATCTATCAGGATGCTCAACAAAAATTCATTGTACAGGGCCGGCGGGGCAAACCGGATGTGATCGAAGGTGTTCTGGAAGGCATGATCGCCTACCAGAAAGCCGGACTGATCGAACCGCTCGACAGTCAGTTCGACCAGTGGGCGGACAAGGATAAGTTCATTCCAAGCACGATCAAGGCGCTTACCATCAATGGCAAGCTATACGGCGTGCCGTACAACACGAATGTGCGGGTCTTACTCTACCGAAAAGACCTCTTTGAGAAGTATGGACTCGAAGCCCCCAAAACCTGGGACGACTTGCTGAAGGACGCGGCGATGATTTCCTCGAAAGAATCGGGCGTTGCCGGCCTGGCTTTGACCACTGCCAATGGCAGCGTCCGCACGTTCCAGGAGTTCATCTCTTTCTTTTTCCAGGTCAACGGTGGGCAGAACCCATTCAAGTACAATGAGACCACTAAGCAATGGGAGATGAATACGACGCCAGATAAACTGGCTGAAGTGTTGAAACTGTACCAGGACGTTTTCTTTGCAAGCAACCCGCCGGCTGCGAATCAGAATACAAGAGGTAACGATTACCAGGCGACTGACACCGATTACGTTTCCGGAAAGACGGCCATGGTACCCATGGGTCCGTGGCTTTATCAGTATCGGACGACCGGCGCTACTCCCAAGAAAGTTCTCGAGGAGGAGACAGGGATCGCGCCTCTCCCGCTACCTCCAGGCGGCACACAGGCAACCTATCTGGAGGTAAAGCCGATCATGATCAACGCATTCAGCAAAGATAAACAAGACGCCTGGTCGCTGGTGAAGATCCTGACCAGTAAGGAATTCGTGGCGCTGGACGACCAGCTTGAGGGTGTCAATCCGCCGCGCAAGGACGTCGCTGATCTCCCGGAGTTCAAGGAGAATTGGTGGCAGAAAGCATTCAGCGCTCAGTTGGACACCGGTGTAGCATTGGCTGCAGTCAACTGGGGCTACGTGATCAACGATATTACAGAGGCGATACAAAAGGTGATCTATAAAAACAGCTCACCCGACGAAGCTGGCAAAGCTCTGTATACGACCTTGGAAAAACGCGCGAAGGATAATCAGTTGTAGGGAAGGACAGAGATCACAATTGGTGGGGCGAGGCTCCCAACGTCTGCGTTTGAATTAGCAACGATGCATACACGGAAAGGCGCGCCGGTAGGGCGAAAACCACGCCCGCAACGCTTCGCGTAGCGATGTGGGCGGGACTCGGGCGCGCCCAGGGCTTGGCTTCGGCATCTCGATATTACGCGCCGGTTTTGAGCCGCGACCCTGCGCGTGGCGTTGCTGGGGATGGCCGCCGAATTAACCGCTTTATTTGTACGATAAGCACAGGATGTAAACCCACCACGGAACGGCTCAAAACCGGCGCGTAAAAATTAAAGGGAGAAAACAAAACCGTCAGCGCGCCGAGTTTTTCGCCGACTCGACTGAGCTCGCCGAAGTCCTACCAATCGCGGTCGCCCATGCGCCGTTTCGCCACATCCGCATTTCCCCTAGCCTAACGCCGACTTACGAAAGATGATGCCCGGAACGATGGACACAAAGAATCTGGCTTTCCAGCCGCGACGAAAGGCAAGCCCCCCGCGGGAACACCGGGCACCCTTTCTCGTTCGCTTATGGAAAGATGCCTTCGGCTATCTCCTATTAGTTCCTTCCCTCGCCATCATCCTTGGCTTGAATCTTTACCCGACGGCCTGCGGCATTTTCACGTCGTTTACTGATCAATCGTTGCTCGACCCGAATCACTATCATCTGGTGGGTTTAGCGAACTACATCAAGCTGTTTTCCGACCCGATCTTTCAACTCTCGTTTGCGCACTCCCTGGAATTGACGGCATCAGCCGTCCTTCTTCAGGTCTTTTTCGGCCTTATTCTAGCCCACCTCCTCATCCAACGCGTTCCCGGCATTCAGATGTTCAGGAGCCTGGCCATGGTTAGCTGGGTACTACCAATTATCGCTGCTGTTGTTATCTTTCAGTTTTTCACCTTGCCAAACTATGGATTTTTCAATCTTGTGTTGGCAAGGCTCGGCCTTGGCTCATGGACCCGGAACTGGTTCGGCGACGAGAATTATGCTTTTCTGATGGTTCTGATCATGCACCTGTGGCGGAACATCCCGTTCTACGCCATCGCTTTTATGGCGGCAATGCAGGCGATTCCACAGGACCTCTATGAAGCCGCTCGAATCGACGGCGCCACCCGCTGGCACCGATTGATTTTCATCACATTACCTAATTTGCGGTACATCATTCTCGTGATGGTTGTTCTCCACGTCACATTCACCTTCAACAATTTCGACTTTGTCTATCTTTCCACCGGAGGAGGCCCGGTCAACGCGACTGAGGTTCTGCCTACATACGTGTATAAACAGGCCTGGAGCGGCTATGCGCTCGGTTACGCCAGCGCCGGAGGTGTTGTTATGTTGGTGGTGTTAGTTATCCTGGTGCTGATCTGTCGCAGAGTCATCGGAGGGTATGCAGCGGAATGAAACTAACCCACCGGTTTATCGTATATTTCGGACTGGCCGTGTTCTATCTCTTCCTGCTTGGCCCCATCGCCTGGCTGGTACTCTCCAGCTTTAGAACCTCGGACTCTATTCAATCCGGGCGCCTTATTCCGGAGCTCTCCGAGTTAACCTTATCTAACTATGTGGAGGCGTTCCGATTGAGTAACTTTCCCCAATTAGTTGGTAACTCTCTTTTCATTGCCACCGCGGTAATGTTGATTGTGGTATTCTTCGGCAGTCTTGGCGCCTACGGGCTTAGCCGGTTCTCATTGAGAGGAAAACCGGTTCTGATGCTTTCGGCGCTTCTTCCGCAGTTTTTTCCCTATGTGTTAGTCCTTGTGCCGTTCTATGTGCTCATGTCCAACATATCACTGGTGGATACGCACCTTGGCCTGATCCTGACACACACATCGATTACCCTCCCCTTTGCGCTCTGGATGCTGACAGGTTATTTCAATGCTATTCCCAGGGAGCTGGATCAGGCAGCGGAAATCGACGGTTGTTCCCGGTTAGCCGTTCTGTTCAGAATCCTCTACCCTATCGCTCTCCCGGGCTTGGTAGTAGCGGGTTTTTTCGCGTTTGTAGTGTCCTGGGGCGACTATCTGTTTGTTTCTATTCTATCGCAAAGTAACGCCACACAAACTTTGCCCCTGGGTTTACAAACCTTTATGCATAGCCTTGAAGTCAAATGGGGCTTGATTACCGCGGGAACGATCATTGCCATAGTGCCTACAATTCTGTTCTTCTCAGTAGTACAACGCCGCCTGGTTGCAGGCCTGACTGCTGGGGCAGTCAAAAGCTGAACTCGCATGAAGCTCGTTCAGCATGACAGATGACAGATGATAAAATGACAAATTGCGGAACGCTACAGAGGCTCACGCGTCGGGGAACTGTCGGATTTACCGCGAAGCGGTTAAATAGAATAGCCCAGGGTTTTAACCCTGGGTTATCATTTGGAAGAATGCGCCCTGAAAGTGGCGCCAGAAGCCGTTGTTCGGCGGTTTGCGTGCTGATTGGACCAGCCGTCGCTCGATTTGGCGCCACTTTCATGGCACGGCCGACTTTAACGCAAAACCCAGGGTTAAAACCCTGGGCTATTCTCTGTAACCGCTTCGCGGTAATCCCAGAGACAGGCATCCAGACATCTCCATGCCAGGCTACCCTCATTTGGTCCCTCCGGGACAATGCCCGGTTGCAACGCGGGATCTACCGATCTGATTTGTCATTTCTTCCGGTAGTCGCCGGACGAGTCCATTTTCTAACTTATGCCTAAAATTACCTTTATCGGAGCCGGAAGCTTAGTCTTCACTCGGAACCTTACAAACGACATCCTTCTCACACCGGCTTTACATGAAAGCACGATTGTTCTCATGGACATCGACGCGCAGCGGCTAGAGCAATCGCGCCAAATCGTCCAATCAACGATCGATCGGCGCGGTGTTAAAGCCACTGTGGTAGCAACGCTCGATCGCCGAGAAGCGATTGAAGACTCGGACTATGTCATTACCACCTTTCAGCAAGGCGGTCTTGATGCCTATCAGCTCGACATCGAAATTCCCCAGCAATACGGTATCGAGCAGTGCGTCGGTGATACCCTGGGACCAGGAGGGGTATTCCGGGCCTTACGAACGATTCCGGTGCTAATCGATATTTGCGCCGAGATCGATCAGTACGCTCCCGAGGCGCTGCTGCTAAACTATGTTAATCCCATGGCAGCCAACTGCTGGGCGGTCTCCGCAGGCACCGGCCTTCCGCAGGTCGGCCTTTGTCACAGTGTTCAAGGCACCAGCGAGCTACTGGCCGAATGGATTAAAGTACCGTACGCGGACGTCATCTTCTTCTGTGCTGGTATCAACCATCAAGCCTTCTTTCTCGAGTTCCGGACCAAAGAAGAAGATCTGTACCCAAAAATCTTGGCCGCTGTCGAAGACCCCGCCATCTATGGACAAGAGCCGGTGCGAATAGATCTATTAAAGCATTTTGGCTATTTCGTTACCGAATCCAGCGGGCACGCCAGCGAATACGTCCCTTATTTTCGCAAGACCGCAAAAATGGTAAACAATGACCTCGTCCCGCGGTTTACCGACCAGATCAACCACTGGTTCGAATTTGGGCGTACCGGCGGATATTTACGCCATTGTCATGACCGGGTCCAAAAGTTCCAACAAGAATATCAATCCATTCTACAGGAAGAGTTGAGCTCGGCGCGCACGCACGAATACGGCGCGCGTATCATCGAAGCGATCGAGACCAATCGGCCGATTACAATTAATGGCAACGTCCCCAATGACGACCTGATCGACAATCTTCCGGCAGGTTGTTGTGTCGAGGTTCCCTGCCTAGTAGACGGAAACGGAATCCAACCAATAAAAGTGGGTCCCCTTCCCACTCAACTGGCAGCTCTCAATCGCACCAACATCAATGTTCAAGAGTTAATCGTCGAAGCCGCCCTAACCGGCAGCAAAGACGCCGTCTACCATGCCGTCATGCTAGACCCCCTGACCGCAGCAGTCTGCACACTGCCGCAAATTCATGAGTTAGTAGACAAGATGCTCACCGCCCAGGAACAGTGGCTGCCGAACCTCGCCTGAGGCTCGCTTCGGAATGACAAATGACAGATGACAGATAACAAATACTAGGTCGCGTCAACTCTGGCTAATCTGTCATTTGTCATCCTGTCATCTGTCATTGCGGACGAGCATCTGGCGAGTCCGCTACAGCGAGCCTCGCATGGTGGCGAGATTCCGTTTCATCTCCGCCACCCGGGAATTGTGGTCCTGGCCCCGGCGCGTGACTACGCTGGTGGCTAAGATGTCGATCAAGGTAAGTGCTGCCAGCCGCGAAATGGTAGGAGTGTAAACATCGGTGTTTTCCAATGTTTCAACCAGCAGCGGCACGGTGCAATGTTCTACTAGAGGCCCGATTTTTCCGGTGATGGCGATCACGGAAGCTCCGTTCGTTAGCGCAGTCTTTGCCGCCTCAATCACGCCTTTTGTCTGACCCGTGTTCGAGATAGCCACCACCACGTCGCCCGGCTTCAGCATCGAGGCAGCAATGAACTGTTGATGCGAGTCACAATGCGCCATACAGGGCACCCCAAATAATGGAAACTTCTGTTGCGCGTCTAAAGCGACGATTCCGGATGCGCCAAAGCCAAAGAACTCGATGCGGTTAGCCGCCAATAGTAGATCGACCGCTTTGTTCAGTTCGTCTTTATCTAACTTTTTGCGAGCCCAATCCAGGCTGTTCATGCTGTAGTCAAAGATCTTATCCGCGATGATACCGACGGCATCAGCGGGCAGAATGACTGAATGGGTGGCCGGCATACCCAGAGCAACACTTTGGGCTAGCCGGACTTTGAAGTCTTGAAACCCCTCGAAACCGAGCGCTTCGCAAAACCGAATCACCGTCGGCTCGCTAACACCGGATCTTCTTGCCGTTTGATCAACGGTCGCATTCAGTACAAACTCGGGCGCGGCCAAAGTAAGTTCTGCAACCTTACGATCGGAAGGACGCAGGTCCTGTAGCGAAGTCGATATTATCTCGAGTAGGTTCCGATTCGGATCCTTTTCTATGGGGGGGCGCGGTCGTCTAGGCACTAGTGTCCTCTCCGATAAATAGCATGGCTTTCGCCCCGCGTCCGCGAGGCCAATGGTCTGTTTTTAAGGCAGTGCGAGCGGCACTGGCACTAACGACGAGCCTATCTGAATCGATACGTAAGGAGTTAGCGACGGGGAAACACAGCCAACTGGCCACGGCCCGAAAGGTTGCGATGAAAATGGGCCGGCGGCTGTCCCGCGGCCGTGGGATCGGCACGTATCGATCAAGATATGCACCGCTCTTACCGCCAGTTCGGCTCGGACCGCCTTGCCGGCAGCTCATTTTGATCGCAACGAAAGCCATATCATTTAGGGGAGAGGACACTAAGGGAGGGTGTTAGAAAGTAACGTGTACCCGACTCTGACTTTATGAGCTGGAGCTGGTTCTGCGTCTTCGCAGCGGCTTGATCGATCAGCTGGGGATCGATCGTGTTAAACGCGAACATCCCAAAGTGATGTGCAATTAAAGTGGGGATTTTGCCGTCCAAACAGAATTGTACCGCTTCTTCAAGGTTAAAGTTCCCTGGGATCTTCTTTTCCCGAAGTTCGGGGCGACGTCCATTGACCGGCAATAGAGCTAACTGCGGACCAGATTGGATGATCCTTTCAAGCAATCCGGGATAGCGGACAGTATCACCTGAGTGATAGATTAAGCCCGCTTCCACCTCGAAAAGATATCCTAAGAACCGGTCCCGGCCAAGCTCATCGTACTCGAAGCCCTCATGAGCCGCCTTTACGGGTGTCACCTTCAACGTGTCGCTCAACTGGATTTCGTGCTCTGCTTCCGCCCAAACTATCCGATCTTTCCTTAAACCTGCGCTAGCTATCTCCGGTTCACTCGCCGCGGGTACGATAAATCGGGTATGCGAAAATTTGCCCGCTATCTCTCTAATAGTCGAAACGTCCAGATGGTCTCCATGATGATGGGTGCAGAAGACAAAATTGAGACTGGGCAATTCCGCCACGGTTATCGGCGGCGCCATCAGTCTGGCATGCGAGAAAACGCCTCCACGATACTTTTCGGCTAATTGGTTGGAGAGGTAGGCGTCGATCACAAAACTCAGGCCTGGGGACCGAACTAAAAAACCTGCTTGCCCGAGCCAGTAAAGCTCAACGCCAGCAGGCTCATTCCCAAGATTAGCCGCCAACGAACCTTCGAAACGAACCATTTCAATGGTCGGCATTTTCCGAGGGACGCGAAGACGTGGGAACGTTTTCCGAGGGCGGTGAAGACGTGGGAACGTTTTCGAAAAAAGTAAGAAGATTTTGAACCGCTTCGAGCGCAGCACGATCAACACTTTCGCGCGTGAATGCGCCGAGATGAGGCGTGGCGATGACTTGGGGATGCGCGATCAGTTTTGCTGCAGTCACGTCGGCCTGATCGAACACATCGGAACAGTAGGCGGCGATCCGCCCGTTTTCCAGTTGCTGCAGGAGTCCTTCTTCATCGACCAATGTTCGACGGGCAGTGTTGATCAAGGTCAAACCAGGTCGCGCGCCACTCAGCAGAATCCTGCTCAACAACGGTTTTCCATCCGCCGCTGGAGGGCAGTGCAATGTGATGAGTTCAGCCTCTTGGATAGCAGACTCGAGATCCACCCGAGTAAACGGTTCGGTGGCAACATCCAAAGGCTCGATCACGGACACCACTGAACCAAAAGCAGCGAAGAGCCGGGCAACGGCCTGACCAATGCGTCCATACCCAACTACCGCAACCCGCCGGCCATTGAGCTCCGCCCCCATGGAACGGCGCCAAATACCTTCTTTGAGTCCACGGTCCGCGAAATGAATACCGCGAGCCGCCAATAAAGCGAGTCCCAAAGTAAGCTCGGCAACCCCTTGCGCATTCGCACCGTTTGCCCGAAGCACCGTTATCCCACGTTGTTCGGCATCAGCCATTGGAATATTATCAATCCCGCTGCCGTTGCGGCTGATTACGCGCAACGCCTTGGCGGCAGCCAGCACCTTCGGGGTCACGGGCTCAACCCCGGCGATCCAGCCCTCACAACCTTGTACGAGATCGCAAAGCTCTGCTTCCTCTGGAAGCCGGCCTTTCGGGCCCAAAACGATTTCCCAGCCGGCCTGTCGAATACGTTCAAAGGCTGGATGATCACCGTGGGTCAATGACCGCGGGGTAACTAGAACTCGTTTCACTTTCTTCCACTCACACGTGCCGCAATTTCGGCTAATTTAGAAACCCGTTCGTTCGGGATGTCCACATGGAAAACATCCGCAATCACGCAGCTCCATCCATGTACAAAGTAATCCCAACCATCGTGCACCGTTAGTGCTCGCTCGGGGGCGGCCCAATTGGCTTGATGGAAAAAGTCGAGGGCGCCCCGGTAATTCAATTCCCATACGATCCCCTGCCGCGGAAAACGTCCGTCATCCGTAATCGGCGAGCCAGGCCGATCTTTGCCCAAGCCGGTCGCATTGATTACCAGTGATCTCTCTGGCAAGCTTTCAAGAATCCGATCGTTATCCTTGCAGTCACGCACCAACTCGACTTCCAGTGCGGTCGTGTCGACTAGCTTTTCTAGGTGCGCCAGGCGCTCCGCCGATACGTCGGAAACAATTACCCGCTTAGGTCTGCCTAACCGATGATGCCCCAGCAGTAAGAACCAGGTGATGGCAACTCCGGCCCCGCCGCAGCCCATGCAGAAAACGTCTCCTCCATCGCCGGTCCAAAATCCTGGCGAAATCATCGTGGCCAATGTCCGCCCAGCCGATACTGGGTCTTTCGCTTGACCGATTAATCTACCCTCCCGTTTCGAGATCGAGCTTACTTCATGCATGGAGGCGGCAAACCAATCCAGTTCATCAAAAAGCTGGTGGGCCGCCTGAAACAAATCGATTTTGTGGGTAGTAACTAACGCTCCATTCGAATTGCGGTCATCTCGAATAGACCCGACCACCTGCTGATATTGGTCCGGAGCAGCATGCAGGGCTAGATCAATTCCGTTGATGGCGACTTCGCCCAGACCAAGCTCTTTGGCCCATTCAGGGAAAACGCGCATGATCGACGACTGCTTGGTCGATACGCCGATAAAATGGATGGTTGGAACCGGTGTCGCAACGAACTCCACGCTCATGCCGGTCTAATCTCTTTCGCGATTCGTACACTGGTGGCAACCGACTCCCGTACCGCCGCCCAATCTTTGTCCTTGAGCCACTGTTTTGCTGCCAGCCAGGACCCGCCTACCGCTATCACGGTCGGCTCCAGTAACCAGCTCTCCAGATTGTTCAAGTTGATTCCGCCGGTTGGCACAAACACTGGCGAGAACGCTCGAAATGTGGCCGCTAATATCCTCAAAAAGCGGGCGCCCCCGATTTCCTCGGCCGGAAAGAATTTGCAGGCCCTTATACCCAATGCCAACGCGCCCTGGAGTTCCGAGGCAGTTGCGATGCCTGGCAAATAAGGAACACCCGTCTCTACCGCGATTCCCGTCAGTCGAGGATCGAAGCCGGGTGAAACCAGAAATTGAGCTCCTGCATCAACGGCTTGCTGTAACTGTTCCTGTGAGACGATCGTTCCGGCGCCAACGAACATTTCAGGAAACTGCCTTCTCACCGCTGCAATCGATTCTGCTGCGGCGGGCGTTCGGAACGTCAATTCGATGACAGGCAGCCCCCCCTTTAGCAAAGCCTCAGCCAAAAGTGGTGCGTCCGTCGCCGAATCCAATTCAATAACCGGCACTAACCGGTGCTCCGCGATAATGTTGAGAAAGGTCTTTGCCATGTTAATCAAAGATAGTGTCCCGTAGGGACGTATCGGACTTTTGCCGCGAAGCGGCTACAGATTACAGCCCAGGGCCCTAACCCTGGGTCAGGTGGTTGCAAAAGGTGCCCTGAAAGCGGCGACAACCCCGCGGCGGGGCGCAATTCGGACAGAGCACATAGATACAATTCCAGCCGAAATAGCTGCCAACATACCCTTTCGAGGACGACGACGAGGACGAGTACGATGTGCCTCTCGAGCGGCACCCGAAGTAGAGCGTCGCAGTGAATAACACGCGAACAGCCTAAAGACGCGCCTCGGCCGCCCCTTTCAGGGCGGATTTCGCGCGATGCATAACCCAGGGCTAACCTGGGCTGTTCTGTATAGCCGCTTCGCGGCAAAGTCCGACGGGTCCGGAGGGCCTGCGTTTCAAGATCGGCTCCTCTCACTTCTCATATCCGTTTTTCATAAGCTTGAATCTCTTCTTTTGTCCTCGAACGATAATGGGGATTTGGAGCCAGCATCCAGCCATTCTCACTAGAAACAACCAGCCGTCGAAATCCTTTAGCTTGCCTCACAATCTCGAAATCCTGACCCGCATCCGCCGGATAAGAAAAGAGGGTCGCGAAAACGGTCTCACCAACATTAACGCTGCGGTGTACCCAGAACGGCGGCACATAAACGAGGCTCCCAGGCCGCATCTCCATGGCTTTGATTTCGCCGGCCAAGCTTTCCAGCAATAGCATCCCATGTCCGGCCAAACAGTAATACGTTTCGGGCCGGTCAGCTCGCTGATGGAGATGTCCTCTCGTCATAAAGAATTCTTGGCCGACCTTGCCCGGCTCAAGCACGCTGATACCGGTGATCAGATCGCTCGCCTGATCGCTGAAGCGCGCTTCGTCAACGCGATAGGCGACCGCGTTACCAAAAGTCTCCGCTAAACGGTCAAAGGCCGTCTCGTCGGCATAAATTCCACTCAACTCCCGGAAATATTTTTTATAGCCGCTCGTGTTCGGCTGAATCTGCAGTGTCTCCGGGTTCACAAAGGTCAAAAAAGGCGACAAACCATTGGAAAGAGTCATGGCATGCTCGGGAAGGTGCGGGTTAAGTAGGTTCAGCGAGAACGAAACCCAGAATTGCCTGTATTGGGTAGTAATACAACAGAATTTATTAAGATAATCGATAGCAGACAGAAAACTTAGCAGCACAAATTCTTCCGCTCCGACCCTGAATTCGCTTGAGCAACCGAGTAGTTCGCTGGAATGCTGACGGATATCCCTGCTCTGAGCATCCTAGAAAGCGCTTTCTAATAGAAAATGGTTGCCGGATTGATTTGAGTAGCAATACTACGCACTGTGTTGGCAACGTTGTTCTTCCCGGCCCACTCCCAAATCCCAGTTCCACTTATGAATCCTGCTCCCAGCATTACCACCAAAACGTCGTGAAAGGAGTGATCATTCTGCTGGCAGTCCTGCTCCAGACTGGATTCCGCGGACGAGCAGGGGCGAGATAGGAAAATGAGTACAGGAAGCTTGAGGAAACGATCCCGAAGAAAAATCTCACGCAAAGACGCAAAGGCGCAAAGGTTAAGACAGAGAAACACGCCGTTGGAGTAGGTTCGCTCTGAATAGATTTTTATTCGTGCGTTTCCGCCTCCACCCGTATTCCCTATTTTTGCGCTTTTTGTGCCTTTTCGCGGCTATTATTGTCTTCCCTTTGCGCCTTTGCGTCTTTGCGTGAGTTTTCCCTCCTAGCTCCCTTTCCTTGTACTTCTTGAACTCCTGAACTCCCCCCTCCCATGCCCAAAGATCTCTTTCTGGCCATCGACGTCGGCACCGGCAGCGTCCGGGCCGCATTAACGGATCTTGCCGGCCAAATCGTGGCCTTTCATTCGGCTGAACACGACCAGCAAGTGCCCCACTTCGGTTGGTCTCAACAACGTCCATCCGACTGGTGGAAAGGGGCGGTCCACTGTATTCGGGCGGTTCTCGGTAAGATCGATAATGCGGCGGCACGGATAGTTTCTGTCGCCTGCTGCGGCCAGATGCATGGAACCGTTCTATTGGATCAAAACGGGGTGCCAGTCGTCGATTACGCTCCTCTTTGGAATGATAAGCGGACGCGAGACGTACTCGACGAATTTCTCAAACGACACGACCAAGAAAAGCTATTGCCTGTCACCGGCAATCCCGCTGCTACCGCTTGGCCGGCTTTCAAACTGCTTTGGTTTCAAAAGGAGCATCCAGAAGTTTTTGATCGAGCCGTCTCAGTTCTGATTGTTAAAGATTTTATCAATTTTCGATTAACCGGCTGCCAAGCAATTGACCATCCGGAGGCATCCACAACTTACCTCTACGATATCGAGAAACGGTCTTGGAGCGCATCGTTGGCAGGTCTACTAGGGCTGAATCCAAAGATCCTTCCCGAGATCAAACGGCCGACCGACCTAGTCGGCGCCATAACCCAGGCAGCTTCTGAAGAGACCGGTCTATTAGCAGGTACTACGGTTGCCGTTGGCGCCGGAGACTTTCCGGTTACTTTGCTTGGATCCGGTGTAAGCCCGGTCGGTGTTGGATCTGATTCTACCGGCACTTCAACGTTATTGACCCTACAAACCGAGCGCGCAGTCCTCCATCCGATCATTAGTAATGTTCTCGGAATCGACGAGGGGTGGAGCGCTTTTACCATCCTGGATGCCGGAGGTGATGCCGTCCGTTGGGCTCGCCGCGCATTCCATGACAACCAAGTTAGCTACGAAGAACTAGTCCAAGTTGCGGCGTCTGCTCCGCCTGGATCCGATGGCCTCGTTTTCTTACCGTACTTGAACGGAGAACGGCTGGGATCACGCCGAAACGCCCGGGCCCAATTCTTCGGTTTAACCTACGCCCACGACAGCGGGCACCTACACCGAGCCGTAATGGAAGGGGTCGCTTTCGCCTCCCGCCGCAGCCTCTCCATTATGGAACAGAGCGAGAACCCGATGAAATATTTGGTCGCCAGCGGCGGCGGCGCCAAAACCCGTCTCTGGCTTGAGATCAAAGCCAGCATCTATCGAACATCCATTCGTACGACTAAACACACCGAGTCCAGTATCTTGGGGTGCACAATGATTGCTGGGGTCGCCGCCGGCATTTACGGGTCATTGGCGGAAGCCGCAAAAGCGCTAATCCATCTGGATGAAGAGATTGCACCCAACCCGGATTGGGTGCCGCGTTACGAAAAGCTCGCCAGGTTATTTGACGAACTCTACGAAAATGCGGGTCCATACTATCAGGAGCTGGACGTGTATGCGGCGCAGTTCGGGGGAGAAGGAGATAGGAGCTAGAATCTGGGAGCTAGGAGGCCCGATTTTGGTGGGGCGAGGCTCCGATGAGGCCTAATCGGGTTCGCGAAGCTGCGAGCTTACCAATAAAAATCAGCGGGTTACGCCGATACGCCGCCGAGCCGTCGTGACCGGAGGACATAACGGTTTCTTGGCCTCGCAGCTCTGTTACCACCTTGCCTGTTCATACCTTTCGCAGCTCAGCCCAACCGGCTCGGCGAGTCCAATGACCTAGCAAACGCGTTTCCAGTCGGAACAATTCGTCCTTCGGTAAAATGTTAAGGTCTTTCGGGAGCCTCGCCCTACCAAAAGATGGGGCTCCGCTGCTCTCCAGCCCTATTTACCTGTCAACTTTTGACCAAATCGTGCAAAAAACTGAACTGGGAGCCACGATGCGTCTCTGATCTGACCACGACCGAGGTCCGAAGAGGCTCCGAAATCGTCCTCGTACTCGTCGTCGTCCTCGTCCTCGAGAGGTTATTTATGCCGGAGGATCTGATTGGACCCAACCCGCTCACCGGAGATCTAATAGGGGTGGCGTTGTTTCTGGCCGCACAAAACAATCGAGGACGAGGACGACGACGAGGACGAGGACGATTTTCGGCAGTCTCTCGTTGGCATATTTCTCGCTATACTCCTCTCCCATGGATTACGTTCCACCGTTGGAGGTCGTCTCCAATATGGTCGACGCTGGGAGGACCAAAGGGGCTCTCCCCGCTAAGGACCTTTTGATCCGAGGGTTTCTTTCTGGCGCATTGCTTGGTTTTGCGACCAGCCTCGCGATCACCGCGACCGTGCAAACCGGGGTACCCTTAGTGGGCGCTCTTGTGTTCCCGGTTGGTTTCGTCATGATCGTGGTGCTCGGGCTAGAGCTGGCCACCGGTAGTTTTGCGTTACTCCCTTTAGCTTGCGCCGACGGCAAACTGTCCTTGTCGCGGATGCTGGCCAATTTTGGCTGGGTACTACTCGGAAATTTGATTGGGAGCGTCGTTTACGCATTGCTTTTCTATGGCGCGCTAACGATGGCCGGTCATGCCAATGACGTCTCTGGTATCGCTGCCAAAATCGCGGCAATCGCGGATGCCAAAACGCTGGGCTATGCGAAGTTCGGTGGGTTCGGCATCCTCACGGCGGTTCTAAAAGCCATACTCTGCAACTGGATGGTTTGCCTCGGAGTGGTGATGGCGATGACCTCGAAGTCGACCATCGGTAAAATCGTGGGCGCCTGGCTTCCAATTTTCATCTTCTTCGCTCAAGGCTTTGAGCATTCGATCGTGAACATGTTCCTCATCCCAGCCGGAATGCTCTTTGGCGCTAAGGCTACAATTGCCGATTGGTGGATCTGGAACCAGATCCCGGTCACCATTGGTAATTTCATCGGTGGCTCTGTCTTCACCGGATTCGCGCTTTACTTAACTTACGGTCACAAAAAAGAAGCGAGTCCGGCAACCATTGCACCCAGCGCAATTGCCGAACCGGGTCCGGTTACGTGACCGAAAAGGGAGGGGCCTCCCGCCTCGTCGAATCAACTCCGCCGATCTTCGAGCACGATGGCGATCAGAAACGCCGAACGCCAAAGGCCGAACGCCAAACGGTAAACGGTAAACGTATAATGACCATTTCCGAAACTTTCACTGATGAACAGAAAGAGTATCTGCAAGGTTTCTTTGCAGGACTTTCGACAAGGAAGTTAGCCCCTTTTGTCGGGGTTCTTTCTGATGGCCGAATCACCGCTGCACCCGTTCCAGGCCTGGAAAACGAAGCTGCACCGCCGCCGAGCACCGAAGAGGCGGTATTCGGGACTCCGCTTTCAGACTTGTGCGAGCAAGAAATCTGGAAGCTGGAACAACACGGGCTCGATATCTGGGACAAGTTGCTTGCTCACGCCGAAGAGAACAAGTTTCCCGATAAAGCCGACGCTTTCAGGTTCCGTTTCCACGGTCTCTTTTATGTCGCCCCGGCGCAAAATTCTTTTATGCTGCGGTGCCGCATCCCGGCTGGCCGGCTCACTGCCGACCAACTGCGCGGGCTAGCCGGTATAGCCGACGATTGGGGCGGCGGTTATGCTGATGTTACTACCCGAGCGAATTTCCAGATCCGGGAAATTGCTCCTAAGCACTTAGTAAAAGTTCTCCTCAAGCTCCAGGAGTTGGGCATGACGTCCCGGGGGTCCGGAGTCGATAATGTTAGAAACGTTACTGCGAGCCCGACAGCTGGGATCGATCCGGCTGAGCTTATCGATTCCCAGCCCTACGCCACGGCTCTTCATTACTACATCTTGAATAACCGGGATATGTATAACATCCCCCGGAAGTTCAACGTCGGATTCGACGGTGGAGGCGCTATCAGTGTGGTTGCCGATACCAACGATATCGGGTTTTCTGCAGTAACAGTTCCAGAAGGGAAATCCGTGCCGCCAGGCGTTTATTTCCGGGTCCAGTTGGCCGGGATCACTGGACATTCCCAATTCGCGGCCGACGCCGGCATCGTGGTTAAACCTGAGGAAAGTGTGGCAGTCGCCGCGGCTATCATCCGGGCCTTTGCTGAAAACGGTGATCGGACCAACCGGAAGAAGGCTCGTTTAAAATATCTGATCGATAGATGGGGCATCCCGAAGTTTGTAGAAGAAATGGAAAAGAAGCTGGCGTTCCCCCTCCAGCGATTGCCCGTTGCTGATTGCCGGCTACCCCATCCGCCAATTCTGCATGGCCATTTAGGTGTCTATAAACAAAAGCAAAAAGGTCTGAATTACATCGGCGCCGCGGTCCCCGTCGGTCGGTTGCGTACGAGGCAAATGCGCCGGATCGCAGATCTTGCCCAGAACTATGGCAGCGGCGACATTCGTCTGACCGTTTGGCAAAACCTTCTTATTACGAATGTACCGGATGCCTACGTGGAAACGGCTAAACGCTCGCTGGTAAGAATCGGCCTGCATTACGAAGCCAACAGCATCACTGGAGGTCTGATTGCTTGTACCGGCAATACCGGGTGCAAATTCGCTGCCACCAACACTAAGGGCCAGGCCGTCGAGCTAGCCAAATACTTGGAAAAACGTGTCGCATTGGATCAGCCAATCAATATTCATCTGACTGGTTGTCCGAACTCGTGCGCACAACACTACATTGGGGACATTGGACTCTTAGGCGTCCAGGTAGGTCAGAGCGGTCAACAAGCCGAGGGCTACCACGTCTTCTTCGGCGGTAGCAGCGGCCAGAATGAGACCCTGGCCCGCGAAGTTTTCCACGGCATCCCATTTGGAGAACTACCAGCGTTGCTCGAGAAAGTCCTCAAAATCTATCTCGCCAAACGCACCAATCACGAGTCGTTCAAACAATTCGTCTCTCGCCGTGAGGTGAAGGAGTTGCAGGAGTTGTTCAGCGAATAGCGGCAGCTCGCCTTAGGCTCGCTGCCGAATAGCCAATAGCCGATAGCCAAGACGAAGGGCGATCGCGAAGCGGGTCGGTAGGGCGAAAAACTCGGCGCGCCGCTGGTTTGGCTGCTCGATGACGTGATCGCGCCGGTTTTGAGCCGTTGCGTATGGGCCTATTTCGCCCACGGTTGTCCGCAGATTAAATGTCGGGTTTGCGACGATCTTTTTTAAAATGCCACACCCAACGCCGCGGCTCAAAACCGGCGTGGGCGAATTGAACGCAGAAAAACACTCTGGGCGCGCCGAGTTCTTCGCCCTACCGACCACGCGCTTCGCGATCGCCGTTTCGCCCCTTCACATCGGCTATTGGCTATTGGCTATCGTCCATGCGCGAAGCGCTACTGCCACGGGCTGATCCAACGCCCTTTGTCTTTTGGATCAAACCCCTTAATCGGCTTGCCGCTCCCGGCCAGCACGGTCTCAAGATCCTTGAGCACGATCCGGGTAGGTATTTTTAGCGACTGTTCGCAGAACCGGGTTTCGGCCACGGAAAAGCTGCCTTTTTCAAAGAGTTTATTTGCAGGTGCTCCCCCGCCGCAGACATCAAAATACTCGCAAGTCTCTCGGCAATGTTTTACTCCAGCAACAATATCCCCGAACATCTGCTGATACTTCGGAGTCTCCAATGCTCCGCGGAACGAGTCGGTCTTAACATTGCCAATTTCGAGACCTCCATACGTCTTATCACTCATCCCCAAGAGTTCTGGGGAAAAGGTGGTGAAGGCCCCATCGACCGAAATGGTGACGATTCGGTAGGGATGAATCTGTTGGTTGGACTCGCTGCCATGGCCAGCCGCTATCGAACCGCACGCGTTCTCGAACTCGCGGATCGGTGGATCAAACCCATTTTCTCTGGCCAGGTCGTAAAGCTCTTGAAAAAACTGCTCCACGCGCTCTGAACGGTCCGCCAGAGTCGACTTTTGGTTAACTCCTTCCTCTTCCTCAACATTAAAGCCCAGCAGAACCGGTCCAAGTGAAGCCAGGAAATCATAGACCTCTTTAGCATGGCCTAGAGATGCTTCGCCGATCACTGAAATCGTGTGGAACTCGATACCGTGTTTTTTGAGGTTTTCGATTCCGTGCAGCGTCTTGTCGAGCGTCCCGCGGCCGCTCCACGATTTCCTGGAATGGTTGTGAATGAAATCCGGCCCATCAATGCTGACGCCGACCGCGATATCGTGCTCCTTAATGAATTCGCACCAGCGATCGTCAATGAGTGTGCCGTTGGTTTGGAAATGATTCACCAGCTCGAAGTCCCCGAGTACGTCGCGGATGGCCGCGAAATACTCTGCATACTGCTCCCGGCGTACGACCGTGGGCTCGCCTGCGTGCCAGATGATACCGAGACCCGGTTCAAGAAGCTGTTCATCCTTTAGCTTCTGGACAGCAGTCCGGACGATCTCGACATCCATGACCCGCCTGTCCTTACGGTCCGGCAGATAGCAGTAAGTGCAGTTAAGATTGCAAAACGGGGTTGGCTGAAAGATCAGCAACTGAACAGGTGATACCTCCATAACGACGATAGGTTGTACGTTTTAAGTTAAAGGTTCCGAGTTCCCCTACGCAGGACACCAAGTTTGCCTGCGCGAACTTAGAACCTAAAACTTAGAACTTAAAACCTAAAACGGACTCTAGTGGTTGAACCAGAACTTGAGCCAGCCCGGGGCAACAATGGCGCCACCGTTCGGCCACCCATAGTTTCCCCAACCCGGAGGAACTCGGAATCCGGCGCCATTACCCCAGCCGCCGTTCGGCCAAGCATATCTGCTGCCATTACGCCAACCGTTACGCCACGTGCCTCTACCGTTACCCCAACCGCCTTTCCGCCAATTCGCCCAGTTTATTCTGACTCCGTCTACGTCTTTCGAAGCCGTCATTTGGTCTTGTGCGGTTTGAGAAAGCATTTGTCTTACTTTCGCAATCCTCTCGCCGATTCTTGTGTCATCGCCGGCCCCAGTACTGATAGGGCTTGCTTTCGCCTGCTTGGGAAGCAGGCAAGCACAGGCCGCAAGTTGTAATGCGACCGCAATAAATGATTTAGATGTATTCATTCTGTCGATAGGGGCCAGCCTGGGAAGAATACTTCCTCTCAGGATCCTCCTTTAGACGAATCTAAGGAAAAGCGGTTACGCTTGCCAAGCCCAAAGGAGAGGAACGGGCGAGTGGGCGAAACGGCGAAGGGGCGAAACGGCGACTCGACACGTCAAGCCGGGCCCCAAAAGCTTTGAGGCTGTAGAGATTTTAGCCTGGGCTGAGGTTTTTCCAGGGCTTCACCCCTTAGATCGCGTCCATTCGCCTCTTCACCCGCTCGCCGCGTCGCCCCTTCGCCGTATCGCCCATTCGCACCAGGCCCCCTTTACACTCCCCTCCTTTGGCGGCACATTAACCGCTTTATGGAAGTCGATTTTCAGGCCATTAAACTCGAAGAGCTGAAGAGCCGTCTAGGCGAACTTCGGAGGTATCTTTGACTACCCGAAGCTGAAAACCCGGCTCGGCGAGCTGGAATCGAGTATGGCGCAGCCCGCCTTCTGGGAGAATAAAGAACGCGCCCAGCAGGTTATCGACGAAGCATCATCCGTACGCTCGAAGACCTTGCCTTTTTCACAATTGACTGAAAAAGCGAGCGATCTCGAGGTGCTTCTCTCTCTAGCCAAAGAAGAAACAGATCCCACCAGCCAATTAACCGCTTTTCGCGAAGTTAACGACGAATACGAAGCCTTGAGCAAAGAGCTCGAAGCCTTTGAACTGAAGATGCTATTGTCCGGCGAGTTCGATAAGAACAACGCGTTCCTCACCATTCACGCGGGCGCCGGGGGCACAGAATCGTGCGATTGGGCCGATATGCTGCTTCGAATGTATCAGCGCTGGACGGAACGCAGCGGATTCTCCAACCAGGTCGTCGATATTCAGGAAGGAGACGAAGCCGGAGTAAAATCGGTCACTATCCTCGTCAGCGGTGAATACGGGTACGGCTATTTGCAAACCGAGCGCGGGGTTCATCGCCTGGTGCGCATTTCACCGTTTGATGCGAATAAACGCCGTCATACCTCCTTCGCCAGCGTCGATGTCGTACCTGAGCTCAAAGAAGACGTGAACATTGAGGTCAATGAGAGCGATCTTCTGATCGATACCTTCCGGAGCGGGGGTAAGGGCGGTCAAAACGTCAACAAGGTGGAGACGGCTGTCCGAATTACTCATGTGCCTACTGGATTGGTCGTGGCTTGCCAAGCCGAACGCAGCCAAGGCCGGAACCGGCAAATGGCCTTGAACATGTTGAAAGCGAAATTGCTTCAGATCGAACAGGACAAGAAACAGGCTGAGATCGACCGGCAATACGGCGAAAAAGGCGAGATCGCCTGGGGAAGCCAAATCCGGTCCTATGTTTTCCAGCCTTACCAGATGGTCAAGGATCACCGTACCGGTGTGGAGACCAGCAACGTCCAAGCCGTAATGGACGGAGACCTCGATGAATTCATCGAAGGTAAACTGCGAGGACTCACTCCGAAGTCGCCTGAAGCTCCTTCGGAATAGCCAATAGCCAATAGCCAAAGAATTGGCAGTACCCAAGACACCGGCGCGTTGGCTGTTGGCTATTTGCTATCGGCTATGCTGAAGGAGCCTAAGCGAGTTCAGCCACGGTCCCGCCCTCTCCCATGTTAATTGGGCAAAGAAAAGGCCGATGACCAGACCGATGAGCACGTCCGAGAAGAAGTGCGCGTTGATATACAAGCGCGACCAACCGATCACGCCGGCCACGGCCAGAAAGCTCCAGGCCCAGCGTCGGTAGGCGAAACCGATTACTCCAAAAAAAGCAAAAGCGGTCGCAGTGTGTCCGGACGG
>DASUWQ010000297.1:0-3838 GCA_036378375.1 Chthoniobacterales bacterium | reverse complement strand
CCGTTGCCCTATCCGCGCGCGGATCGGTTGGTCGAAGTCTTTCAGCCGTTACGCAATATCCAGAAATTTTACGTTTGTTACCCTGATTACCTCGATTTTTGTGCCACCCAGCGTTCGTTCACCGACTTGGCTGCGACCTGCAACGAAGATGTGATCCTGACTGGGCGAGGTGAGGCCGCTCAGTTGTCCGGCACGTTTGTTACCGGAAACTATTTTCGGACGCTGGGACGAGCGATCTTGGTGGGCGAGGCTTTTGGTCTGGAGACGGATCAACCGAATCCACCGCCAGTGGCGGTTCTCGGCGAGCATTTATGGCGGAGCCGGTTCCATGCGGATCCGACGGTTGTGGGAACTCATCTCGTGCTAAGCGGAATCGACTACCAGATCGTTGGAGTGACTGCCCAACGATCTGATGAAACCGCAGCCGTATATTTACCATTCAATTTCGAGCCGAATCTCGAGCGAGTGAAGACGGAACGGGCCCAACATAGTTGCCGTTGTTTCGGAAGACTGAAGGACGTGGTTACGCTGCAACAGGCTCAAGCCGACCTCGAGATCACGAGCGAGAATTTAAGGAAACGGTTTCCGGACACGCACTCCACTGTTACCGTGCGCATAGCGCCGCTTTTGGATAGTGTGATCGGTGACTTCACGTCTACCCTTTGGTTAGTTGGTGCTTCGGTTGCACTACTATTGATAATCGGTTCCGCCAATATTGCGGGCTTAAACCTGGCCAGAGGCTTAGAGCGGCAAAGGGAAATGACCATCCGTGCATCGTTGGGTGCAAGCAAATCCCGGCTGATATGGCAGCTAATCGGAGAAATTCTTGCGATTCTCTGTGTCGCCATAATTGTGGGCTTTTTTCTGGCGCACGCCGGTGTCAGCTTGATTCGGTGGTTAGCGCCATCGGAGTTGCCGCGCCTGGATGAAATCCATTTTGATAACGACGCTTTCCTTCTGGTGGCGGCTGTTACCGCTGTCCTGTCCATTTTGAGCGGTTTGTTACCGGTATTGGCGTTAGCGAAGACGAATCTAGCGTCCACGCTACGCAGTGAAGGTGGCCTCGTTGCTACCGTCGGACCCCAGCGCCAACGGCTCCAGCAAGGCCTGATTGTTTTCCAGGTCGCCCTAGCGTCTCTCTTGTTATTTGGCTGCGTATTGTTAGCGCGCAGTTTCCAAGCGCTGGAAAACGCTCCCCTGGGATTCAATCCGCGTGGTGTGTTAATCACAGATCTTTATCTGCCGGATTCCAGGTACGGAACGCTCCCGCAATGCAAAGCTTTTTTTGATTCATTGATAGCCAAGGTCGTGGCTTTGCCGGGAGTTAAATCCGTCGGGCTGACCGACGCATTGCCATTCTCGCTAGACGACAATGAGGGGTTTGCTGGGCCGTTTGGTGTGGTCGGACAACCTGAACCGGATAAAGGACACCGACCTCGAGCTAGCCTGGAAATGATTTCGACCGATTATTTTCGCACCCTCCAGATCCCGATCTTGCAGGGGCGCGGCTTCGACGCAGTGGATCAAGAGGGAGGCAATCGCGTCGTCATCGTGAACCAGGCATTGGCCGATGCTTATTTTCCCGGGCAAGATCCAATCGGGAAACGCATTTATGATTTCGGTGACATTATTGGCAAGGCTCGTTCCCAATACACGATCATCGGAGTTGTCCCAACCATTTACCAGGTGATGCCGGCTGAGCAGCATGTCCCGTTTCAAACCTATTACCCGTTTGGTCAGCCGCATCCCTTTCGCACTCTTAACAGTGGTACATTAGTCGTCCGTACCGATGATAATTCGTCTGGGTTGATGCCAGCGGTGCAAAAGATTGTGGCTTCGATGGATCCGGACGTCCCATTGTCTAATGCCGGCACTTTCGATGGACTGGTCGGAAAATCGTTTGCCACTCGGGAGTTAACTTTGCTGGTTGTCGCACTGTTTTCGATATTTGCTCTGACTCTTTCGTTAGTCGGAGTGTACGCTGTTCTGGCGCGTTTAGTCAGTTTGCGCACTCGCGAAATCGGTATCCGCGTCACGCTCGGCGCTCAAATAGCTGACGTGGTAAGGATTGTGTTTGGGCAGGGAATAAAGATTGTTGCCCTGGGATTGGTCCTGGGAATCGCGGGTGGCCTCTTAATGGGCCAATACCTAGTCAGCCTGCTCTACGGGATAACCAGTTATGACCCGGTGACGATTTCGTTTGTTATGATAATACTTGGTCTGGCCGCTACTTTGGCTTGCCTGATCCCGACGCTACGCGCCGTGAGAATTAATCCGATCACCGCGCTGCGCGAATGAACCAATAGCCAAAAGGAATAGCCGCGAAAAAGGAATAAAAGGCGCGAGAGTAGGTGCCATCGAAATTCCACGTGACTATTCCAGTTGGATGGCATGGAGCGGTTTCTGACTTTTTTGCGATTTTTGTGCCTTCTCGCGACTATTCTGGATTTTTGCTTTCCTTGGCGACTTTGCGGCCCTGGCCGACGTAGCTAAAGGGGAGATGGGGCGAAGTCTGCTTTAGGTGAGATTTTACCGTGTCTTAGCGCGCTAACCCTGTTTCACGAAGGTGAATATCCGCGTTCGCGGGTCGCTGATCGATTTACCGGTTCCGCGCTGACCTTCGAACTTAGCTGCCACTTGATAGGAATAACCCACTCCTTTACCGGCAGGGGGGTTGGTGCCGGCAGAAAAGTTATATTTCTGCGAGCCAGTGATCTCGTTGACCACGAGGCTGGCAGTTCCATCTGCTTCGATTTTTCCATTTAGCTCGTAGAACTGGGGATGTCCTCGAGTTCCGCGCTCGCCATGGAATACACCGTTTTTGACTGTGGCCGGGAAATTGATGACCCAACGCTTCGCGGTGGTGCCGTCCGGATTTTTATACTCTTTGGTATCTACCGTAACCTCCCACGATCCGTCGAACTTTGCTGGTCCTTGTGCGGCAGCCTTCAGATTTGGCTGCCCTAACAGAAAGAAACTGGTTGCCAGTCCTATCGCAACCAGAGATGTGGTTTTGTTCATCATGTGCAAGAGTGCATAGCAGAAATTGGCGCGGCAAGTCAGCTCGATTCCAAAGACGGAGTTCAAGTAGGGGAGCAGAGCGGCCTTTGGCGAATTACTTATTCAGGTCCTCAAGGATAGCCTTTAACTCGGCGAGAGATTCTAAGTCTTTCGGTCTACCGGCGGCATTTTTCAGCTGAATCAAGCGTTGCAATGTCACGCAGCGAAATTGGAGATCCGGTTCGTTGATCTCGAGAGAGTCATTTATCAACTCTTCAAACGAACATGCACCTGGGATCTCACCGAGCAGATCAATTGGTCCCAGATCCGTCGTAAGAGTAAAATTCAAACCATTCTTCAACGTTCTGAGATCGAGTTTGAAGGGAAGGCCTGGCGGAGCTCCCCGGAGATAAGGGTTCGTGTTCTGGAACGCGGTAACCATTTTCCGCAGGTTGTCTTCCTTTCGGCTGTAGACGATGTCCAAATCGTAAGTGAGCCGGGCTGAGCCGAATAGATTAGCTGCGACTCCGCCCACCACGATAAAATCGACCTCATGACCCGTTAGTAGTTTGATGATGTCTAAAAAGTCCGGCGCATCGCCGGTTTGCGCACTCATCGTTCGATTTTCAATGATCGAAGACCAGCGCCGCGAATCTTGTTTGCCGCTTGTACATTATGTTGTAATCGCTGCAAACGCTCAGTGTAACTCAGGCGAAGGTTTTCGCGAATGAGAGATCGATCGACATCCTTCAAATAAAGATTAACGATCTCTTCACAAGCCAATGGCAATGAGTGCGATGATTTATCGCAAGCTGCTAAAGCTTCTTTTGGGCCTGAT
>DASUWQ010000296.1:0-6314 GCA_036378375.1 Chthoniobacterales bacterium | reverse complement strand
AGCGACCCGATCGATAAGGATACGTTCTTTGATCCGGCCAAGAACAAGATCTATCGCCATCCGACCTTTTATACCGTTCCGCCGGAAGTGAAACATCTTTAACTGACTTACGAAACAGCAAATAGCAGATTGGGCCTGCCGCCATGCAGTACCAAATGACAGTTCTACGGACCGCAGCAACAAATGAAGTCTAGTGAGAGCCTTGTGAAGCTGCAGCGAAGCCTGAGTTTGGGTTGCGCTGGTCGTCACTCAGAAGCCAGCTTCGATCCAGCCCCGGAGGGGCGTAATATCATAGCCCAAAGTTTTAACCCTGGGTTAGTCGTTCCAATGCGATTTGCCCTGAAGGGGCAACCGATTCGTTGCCGCGGGTTGTGCTCGAAACTAAGAATGACGCGCACAGGCCAAACAGGCTCGGGTGCCACTTTCAGGGCACGTCGCGTTGCCACAACTCACCCAGGGTTAAAACCCTGGGCTATAATCTATAGTCGCTTCGCGGCAAGCCTTCGACCAAACGCGCTATGCCCTTAGCCACCAACCATCGCCTCGAGTTCGTCCTCCGTCTCGCCGACAACTGCCTCATCTTGAGCCAGCGCTTGGGCGAATGGTGCGGACATGGGCCGGAACTGGAGGAGGACATGGCTTTAACTAACATCGCGCTGGATCTGAACGGTCAGGCGCAAAACTGGCTGGAATACGTCTCTGAATTGGAGGGAGAGCAAAGAACACCAGACACGTTCGCTTTCCTTCGAGATGCTGCCGAGTTCAGGAACTGCCTTTTGCTTGAACAGCCTAATCGGGATTACGCCTACACCATCGTCCGTCAGTTCTACTTTGATACCTGGCACAGCTTACTGCTAACTGGCTTATTGGACTCCACGGATGAGCGGATTCGGGCGATCAGCGAGAAGAGCCTAAAAGAAGTGCGCTATCATCTGCGCCACAGCAGCGGATGGGTGATTCGTTTGGGCGACGGTACCGAAGAAAGCAATCGCAGAATACAAAAGGCAATCGACGATCTTTGGGGTTATACCGGTGAACTATGCACACCCGACGTCGTCGATGAGACGCTTTGCGCGGAGCGTATCGGGCCGGACCTGAGCACGATACGCACCAATTGGTTAACTGCCGTCCACGACGTCCTAACCGAGGCCACGCTTCGGGTCCCGGAATCGAGTTGGATGCACACCGGCGGCAAACAAGGGATTCACACCGAGGCGCTGGGCTATTTGTTAGCTGAAATGCAATTCCTGCAACGCGCTTATCCCCAAGCCCAATGGTAACTTATATGAACACGAGCTTGCCTTCCCTTGAAGAAATCTGGGCTTGGTTAGACTCGGTTAGCGACCCAGAGATACCCATACTGTCGGTCGTGGATTTGGGCATTGTGCGCAACGTTAGATGGATCGAGGAAAACCCAGATTTCACCACAGAGCAGACTTCGCCCCGCGTGAACGAGACATCGGTTATAGATGGGGGGCTACGTCGGCCAAGGGCACAGAGGACGCGGAGATCGGAACCCACTTTGCTAGTTACGGTTACACCCACGTATTCCGGGTGTCCGGCGATGGCGGTTATCAAAAACGATATTCAGCGGGCGCTCCACCAGCGCGGCATCGACAGAGTCCGCTTAGACACGCAGCTTTCTCCGGCTTGGACAACGGATTGGATGACCGAGCGAGGCAGGAAGCGGTTGCGCGAGTACGGTATCGCGCCACCCGCGCCTTGCGAGCACGGTCATACTCCGAACACCGAACGCTCCGGCAAAGCCGGACCAAACGCCGAACGCCAAACGACATTGGTTCCTTGTCCACGCTGCGGTTCGTCTGACACTCGACTCGTAAGCCGGTTTGGTTCGACCCCCTGCAAAGCCTTTTACATCTGCAACTCTTGCCTGGAACCATTCGATCACTTCAAATGTCACTGAACCCTACGAAGGTCGCGCCTGCGGGCTCTGCAACCAGCAATTTCTTTCCGCTGGAAGTGGCCGACGTTCATTTCGACACTGCGGACTCCCTGCTGGTGCGATTTTCGGTTCCTGACACGCTCAAGTCAGAGTTTTCTTTTGAGCCGGGGCAACATCTGATCCTGCGGGCGACCATCGGCGGAACTGACGTCCGCCGTCCTTACTCCATCTGTTCCGCGATTCAAGACGGCACTCTGTGTATCGCAATTAAACGGGCACAGAGCGGCCTGTTTTCTAACTGGGCGTTCACGCATCTCAAACCGGGCGCGATAGTCCAGGTCATGCCGCCTTCCGGCCGTTTCGGTGTGCCTCTTTCAAGGACAGAGCGGCACAACTACGTCGCTTTTGCCGCCGGCAGCGGTATCACTCCGATATTCTCCATTATCAAATCAACGCTGATCGCCGAACCGGAGAGCCAATTCACTCTCTTTTACGGCAACCGGTCCACTAGCTCTGTCATGCTGCGGAATGAACTCGGCGACCTTAAAGACCGCTTTGTTAACCGATTCAGCATGCTGCACATACTAACTCGCGAAAGACAAGAAAGCGATCTGCTCAACGGCAGAATCGATTACTCGAAATGCCGGGATTTGCTTAAGCGCTGGGTCTCTGCGGGCAATATTGACAACGCATTCATTTGCGGCCCTGCCTCGATGCGCGAGGAAGTTAGGTCCGCCTTGCTATCCGAAGGTTTACCGGTTGCGAAGATCAGGGTAGAACTCTTTGCCGCCCCCAAAAATGGCGCCCGGGTCGAACATGTCGCTGCACCCGGAGAGCAGTGTGCCGTCACCATCATTTTAGATGGCAGGGAGCATCGATTTAGCATGCCGAAAGACGCAGAATCGATCTTAAAGACAGGACTGCGTCACGGGCTCGAACTACGTTATGGTTGCCAAGGGGGCGTTTGCGCCAGTTGTCGTGCTCATCTCCGAACCGGGCAAGTGGAGATGCACGCTCACTACGGGTTAGAAGACTACGAAATCGATCGGGGATTCATTCTGACCTGTCAAAGCTATCCTAGAAGTAACGAGCTCGTAGTCGATTTCGACAAAATTCACTAAGGTTTTGATCATGAAAAGGCCTGAGAGAACCATCAAGGAGGCTGTCAGGTTTTGCCGCGCAGCGGCTCTACAGAATAGCCCAGCGGCTTTAGCCCTGGGATCTGGCAAGGCATTAGATCGCCCTGAAAGCCTCTCCAACCCCGCGGCGGGGTGCAATTCGGACGGAGCACATAGATACAATTCCAGCCGAAATAGCTGCCAACAAGCCCTTTCGAGGACGAGGACGACGACGAGGACGAGAACGATGTGCCTCACGAGTGGCGACCGAGACGAGCGGGTAGGTGCTGGAGCGGTGATCCACCAGGCGCGCTCAAACATCGGGTGCCACTTTTCCTCCTTCGTCCCTTTATTTCCGCAAACTACGGCGGACAGGCAGGGCACCTTTTTATCTTCACCTAACCCAGGGCTAAAGCCCCTGGGCTCTCCTATCAGACCCGCCGCGGCGGGTCAACATGGCTCCGCACACTTTTTACACACCAGACCCTGAAGAACCAGAGGTTCCCATATGTCTAATTCTTTCTTTTCTGCTCATGAGCAACTCCTGAAGGACGCGGTGGCCGCGATTGAGAAGCGCACGTATTGGAGCGCCTTTCCGGAGATTCCTAGTGGCAAGATCTATGGTGAGACGGCCAACGAAAACGGCAAAGCAGCGTTTGAATCGAGACTCCATCAACCGTATCCGTTGACGCTTCCGTCGACGGTTGGGCAAACGGGCTTTGAGCGGTCGCCCTACGGTTTCGCTTTGGAAATCACTTATCCTAAAGTTGACCTCGACCCGCTGTTGAAGACCGTTCTCGCCGCCCAGAAACAGTGGCGCGCGGCAGACCCAGAAACCTGGGCCGGAGTCTGCCTAGAGATTCTTCAGCGTTTGAACCGGCGAAGCTTCGAAATGGCTTATGCGGTCATGCATACCACCGGACAAGGTTTCATGATGGCTTTTCAAGCCGGCGGACCCCATGCTCAAGATCGAGGTCTCGAAGCGGTGGCTTATGCCTGGACCGAAATTAATCATGTACCCAAAACAGCTTACTGGGAAAAACCCCAAGGCAAGAACGAGCCCTTAAAACTGAACAAACAGTTTAAAGTCGTTCCCCGCGGTATCGGCTTGGTTATCGGGTGCTCTACCTTTCCGACCTGGAACGGTTATCCTGGCCTTTTTGCTAACTTGGCCACGGGGAACGCGGTAATCGTGAAACCGCACCCGAGCACGATTCTTCCGTTGGCCATCACCGTTGAAATCGCGCGGCAAGTGCTGATTGAGGCGGGTTTTGATCCGAATATCGTTACTCTGGTTGCCCATGATCCGGATGACGACATCCCTCAAAAGCTCGCCCTGCGTCCGGAAATTAAAATCATCGATTTTACCGGAAGCACTAAGAACGGAGAGTGGCTGGAGAAGCAGGCCAGACAAGCCACGGTTTATACCGAAAAAGCCGGTGTAAATCAGGTTGTCATTGATTCCACGAACGATTTTGCCGGGATGGTTAAGAACCTGGCTTTCTCTGTCTCGCTTTATTCCGGTCAAATGTGTACCGCTCCTCAAAATTTCTATATTCCCAAGAACGGGGTAGAGACCGCCGATGGGCATCTCAGCTTTGACCAAGTCGTGCAGGGGTTAGTAGATAGCCTCAATAAATTGCTAGGTGACCCTGGCCGGGCCGTCGAAATTCTCGGCGCTATTCAGAGTGACGCAACTCTGGACCGTCTGGAAGCGGCTCGAAAACTAGGCAAGCTGGTCTGCGATACCAAAACCGTTATCCACCCTCAATTTCCTGATGCTTCGGTGCGAACTCCCCTGGTAGTTCAGCTCGCCGCCTCCGATCACGACTATTACTTACAAGAATGTTTCGGACCTATCGTGTTTGTGATCCCAGCGGATACTTCCGAACAAGCCCTAGAGCTCGCCCGGATGACGTCGCTTCGTTGCGGTTCCCTTACCTTCGCGGTCTATTCAACAAAAGAATCTGTCTTAAACGCAGCCAACGAAATCGCGGCTGAGGCTGGGGTCAGCTTATCGTGCAACCTTACGGGAGGCGTTTATGTCAACCAATCGGCTGCTTTCAGCGACTACCATGGCACCGGAGCTAATCCCGCCGCTAACGCCAGCCTCACCGATAGCGCTTTTGTAGCGAACCGATTCCGCATCATCGAAACCAGGATTCCAGTTTAACATCACACCCACACTCATCACTGCATGACGCCATCCCAAACGGCTCGGCGCGCTTCCAGGCCCAACAATGAGCTGACTTATTCCAGACTCTCCTCTCCGCCCAAGCGCTGGGTTTCAGAGAGCCTCGCCCTCCCAATCCATTCCTATGTCTAACATCTATTCTATCGACGGTATCATCCCAGTCGTGGATCCGGCAGCGTTCGTCCATCCCACCGCGGTTCTCATTGGCGACGTTATTATTGGCTCAGGTTGTTATATCGGTCCGGGGGCATCGCTTCGCGGTGATATGGGTAGGATCGTGATAGAGGCAGGCAGTAATCTTCAAGATAATTGCGTTGTCCATACTTACCCGAATATGGAAGCGACCATCGAGGCTGGCGGACACATCGGGCACGGTGCCATTCTCCACGGATGTAGAATCGGAAAAAACGCGATGGTCGGAATGAACGCGGTGGTGATGGATGAGGTGGAGATCGGCGAATGCTCGCTGGTGGCGGCACTATCTTTTGTGAAGGCCGGCATGTTCGTTCCTCCCCGCATGTTAGTTGCAGGGATTCCAGGCCGGCTCGTTCGCGAATTAACCGATGAAGAGGTTGCCACCAAGACCAAAGGGACCGGCATTTATCAAACGTTGACCAAACGTTCGCTGGCGACCATGCGCACCTGTGATCCCTTGCCAGAGCCGGAACCGAATCGCGAGCGGATTAAGCTCCCGAAATATGATCCGCCGGCAAAAGAGATCCACGACATTTTCGCGTCGTCGGGCGGCTATCGCCAATTATGAGCTATAAAAATATTCTCTGCGAGATTCGTGGCCCGGTTGGGATCTTGATTTTGAACCGCCCCGAGAGACGCAATGCGCTTTCCACCGAGGTAATGCGTGAGGTGGTGCACGCCTTGGAGCAATGGGAAGCGGATGACGCCATTGGCGCCATGGTGTTAATGGGAAATGACAAGGCGTTCGCCGCCGGAGCTGATATCCAAGAGATGCAAAATCAATCTTTTGCGACTCTTTATTTACAGGACTTTCCCGAAGGCCGCGGCGGCGCCTGGACCAGGGTATCAGCGATTCGCAAACCGATCATCGCTGCTGTTTCCGGGTATGCGCTTGGTGGTGGGT
>DASUWQ010000295.1:0-26727 GCA_036378375.1 Chthoniobacterales bacterium | reverse complement strand
GTTACCGACATGAGTTCTTCTTTGGCAGCTTGGATTCTAAAAAGAGAACCATCCTCGCTTTCGATGACATCGCCATCGCGCAAGATGGTGCCCGGTGGCAGCAATATTCCGATTTCTTCGCCGCTATCCAATCTCGCCAATTGCCGGCTTTTCTTGCGCGCATCAAAAGCCAGGACCAGATGCGGGACGTTTTCTGCCGATGACGTTGAAAGCTTAGTGAACCTGCGCATCAAAAGAGGAAATAGCGTTGAGCCATCGGCAATACCTTGGCCGGTTCGCAAGTCAGCAATTCACCGTCTGCCGTTACTTCGTACGTTTCAGGGTCGACCGCTATCTTGGGCTGCCACGCGTTATGGATAAGATCTTGCTTCTTGAGGTTGCGAATGCCGCGTACGGCCACTAGCTGACGCTGGAGACCGTACCGCTCGCCGATTTTAGACTCGGCCGCCTGCTGCGAAATGAAGGTGATACAGGTCTTAGGCAAAGCCATTCCTCGAGTTGCGAACATCTCCCGATAAATAACAGGTTGAGGAGTTGGGATGGAAGCGTTGGCGTCACCCATGAGAGCAATCGCTATCATTCCGCCTTTCAAGACCATCGACGGTTTGACGCCAAAAAAGGCTGGTGCCCACAGCACTAGATCTGCCCACTTCCCCACCTCGACCGAACCGACTTCGTGTGCGATTCCATGAGTTATTGCCGGATTGATCGTGTATTTGGCGACGTAACGTTTTGCCCGGAAATTATCATGTCGAGAGGAATCGCCGGGCAATGCGCCGCGCTGGACCTTCATCTTATGAGCCGTTTGCCAAGTTCGCGTAATGACTTCGCCGATTCGCCCCATCGCTTGGGAATCGCTGGACATCATCGAAATGGCACCGAGATCATGTAAGATGTCTTCAGCAGCGATCGTCTCCCGGCGAATCCGCGACTCGGCAAAGGCGAGATCTTCGGCGATGCTGGCGTCCAGGTGATGGCAAACCATCAACATGTCGAGATGCTCATCCACCGTGTTAACCGTAAACGGTCTAGTTGGATTAGTGGACGATGGTAAGACGTTTGCTTCTCCGCACACCTTGATAATATCCGGGGCATGCCCGCCGCCGGCTCCCTCAGTGTGATAAGCATGAATAGTTCGCCCCTTGAAGGCGGCAATGCTAGCTTCGACAAATCCAGACTCATTCAGAGTGTCGGTGTGAAGAGCGACTTGGGTGTCAGTCTCGTCCGCGACTGAGAGACAGGTATCGATGGCAGCGGGAGTCGTTCCCCAATCTTCGTGTAATTTTAGACCGATCGCCCCAGCGGCGATCTGTTCGCGGAGCGGTTCGGCCTGGCTAGCGTTTCCTTTGCCCAGAAAACCGAGATTAATTGGGTAACCTTCTGCGGCCTGTAACATCCGCTCGATGTGCCAAGGTCCCGGTGTACAAGTGGTGGCGCAGGTGCCGGCGGCCGGTCCAGTCCCACCGCCGATCATCGTGGTTAACCCAGAAGCAACGGCTTCATCGATCTGTTGTGGACAGATGAAATGGACATGCGTATCAAGCCCGCCGGCGGTTACGATCATTCCTTCGCCGGCAATCGCTTCGGTACCGGGCCCAATAATGATGTCCACCCCGGGCTGAATATCCGGATTTCCAGCTTTGCCGATTCCAGCGATTCGGCCGTCCTTAATGCCGATATCGGCTTTGACGATCCCCCAATGATCCAGGATCACAGCATTCGTGATGACCGTATCAACAGCATCTTTGATCGTCCGTTGGGATTGGCCCATGCCATCCCGGATGACCTTACCGCCGCCGAACTTCACCTCTTCCCCGTAAATCGTGAAGTCTTTTTCGATCTCGATTATGAGCTCGGTATCAGCCAAACGGATTCGATCGCCCACCGTTGGACCGAACATTTCTGCATACGCCTGTCGGGGAATCTTCATAGGAGTTCAGGAGTTCAAGGAGTTGCAGGAGTTCAGGAGGCTTATGGGAACGGCGGCAACGCTGTCATAGTCGACAGCGCCATCAACTTCGATTCGCCTTACCCTTATTTGCCTTCCACGATAAGTCCGCACGAGGGTGGAGTATTGGACTTCAATTACGGGCCATTGATTTATATCGCCTCTTCTAGATTCTGGCGACTGCGATGTATTGCGGATGTCGCCGAATTTCTCCTGAACTCCTGTAACTCCTTGAACTCCTGAACTGCTTCTCATAACGGTCCCATGATCTTAGCGTTGAAACCGTAGATCACCCGATCGCCGCCCATCTCGACCAGCTCTACGGATCTTTCCTGGCCGGGCTCGAACCGTACGGCGGTACCGGCGGCGATATTCAAGCGATAACCGCGAGTCTGTTCACGATCGAATTTAAGTGCTTCGTTTACTTCAAAAAAATGAAAATGGGAACCGACCTGAATCGGTCGATCGCCCGCGTTGGCTACGTCGATCTTTATCACGGTGCGACCGGTATTCAGCTCAATGTCGCCAGGTTCTACAAAAATCTCTCCAGGTATCATAGGCGGTTAGGAGTTATCACCAGAGAGACACAGAGGACACGAAGTTAAGATTGACTAAGATTTATTGAACACCTCTGCCACACAGAATCGCTGTTATTTTGCTGCTGGGGCGGTGCATAGATGAATGTTCCCATCTCAAATAATCCTAACAAATATTCTTCTTCCTTTGTATTCTTTGTGTCTTTGTGGTGAAATTTTCAGGGGATGGGATTGTGAACAGTGACTAGTTTGGTGCCATCCGGGAAAGTGGCTTCGACCTGAATCTCTGGAATCATTTCAGGTACGCCTTCCAGAACTTGATCTCGTTTGAGCACCGTGGCACCAAACTGCATCAACTCAGCAACCGTTCTACCATCGCGAGCTCCTTCAAAGAGTGCTGCTGTGATTAATGCGGTCGCCTCCGGATGATTCAATTTAAGTCCGCGTTGTAGCCGGCGTTCAGCTAGTAGAGCGGCGGTAAAGATAAGAAGTTTGTCTCTTTCTCGCGGGGTTAGGTTCATGGGTTTTTATCGTGCTCGTCCTCGTGCTCGTGCTCGCCCTCGAAAGCAAGCAACTACGTAAGGAAAATTGACGCTCATCCAAGCCCTCTCCAAAGGTAAGGGTCGCTCAGGCGCAGCATTGCTTCCTCAATATTCGAGCACGAACACGATTTTGTCGGTCCGTTACTCACACGTTCCATAGGCGCAAAGGATTAGGATCTCTTCCGTGGATAGCCGGCCGGAGAAAGCTCCAGCAACGGATCATGAGCTCGCGCAACGGTTCTATTTTCTGCGCCACGCCTCGTACGATCAGTAGCCGGTGATTCAGGCAGGTCACGCCTGCGCGTAAGGCGTCGCCAAAGGGAAGAGAGGGTGACAGGCTTTCGGCGAGAAACTGATCACAGTTTGGACCAACCGCCCATACCATCCCGGCGATAGGAAACGCCCCTAATCCTTGAGCAGCATTCCGTACCGCTGATGCCGCGTTCAAGTTGGCTCTCTCACTCCAAAGCAGGCCATTAATATCGGTGAAATGGGAATTGAACCGAAGAGCGCCGGCATTCCAGGTCTCACCCATCGCCCGTCTACCGAAAACAAATGCTTCCCAACCGATGGCGCTGGCGTCTTCACCGAGTTCGAGTTGGAAACGGAAATTAGCGCGAGCGTACTCGAAGAGAATATTTTCCGGGGGCAACCAATCAAGCTGTGCACGTTCACCGAGTCGAATCCGTATTTCCTGAGACGAAAACTTGTCTCTCGATTTATACCATTTCGTTGCTGCCGGGCTGGTTAGAACCGTCTTCGAGTCAGGTCCTTGGGTGATATCAATCTTGACGGTATCCCCTTCTGCCATGCCGCCAGGAGGATGAAGAATGACCGTGTGACAAACCGAACGACCTTCTGGATAAAGCGGCTTTTGTACCTGTAACGGACCGGTGTGGCGCCGTTCCGTCATGACGGTACGATCCTCTTCATACTGAAATCGTAACTGCAAATCTGCGGTCCAATTCTGAAGGGAGCGTTGCAAGGTCAAACCAAAATCTCACGCAAAGACGCAAAGGTTAAAACCATGTAGGCCAGAGCTTTTCAGGATTTTCGAAGTGCGGTCGTTCGTAAGTCGGTGATCGAAGATAAAACGAACCACCGATAAGCGCGCTCGTTAAGAATGGTTACCTCCCTGATGTCCTCGTACTTTGAGCGACATTTGTCTGTGTCTTAACCTTTGCGCCTCTGCGTGAGATTTTTCTTCTTTATTGGTTTACGCAGCGATCAGTTCAAGGTCACAGCGCCGCGCCAATCCAGATCAACCGGATTGGCGCGTGATAGATTTCGGGAGTTGGCCGCTATTTCTGGGCGGTCTTTTTCTCGAGTTCTTCGTCCAGACCTTTTAGCAGGAAAGGCTCGGCCTTAACCTGTTGAAAGGTACTCAGAATCTTGAATTGCCCGTTTGCAGTGGTTTCTCCCATGTAGACGTTTTTCGTTGCATGGTGGTTGGTCTGCATCGTGATCTTGCCGCCGGGGCCATCAAAACTGATGGCATCGTTCTCCAACACCCCGCGTACCTTATCCACATCGAAGGAACCGGCTTTTTCGACCGCCTTTTTCCATAGATAAACGCCGTCGTAGGAAAGCACCATCGGGCTGTCCACCGCGCGTTTTTCTTTCACCACACCGGCATGGCTCTCGCTCTTTAACCAGGCGTTCCAGCGCGCCAGGAAATCTTTGTTTTCCGGCGTTTTCAGCGACATGAAATAAGTCCAGCACCCTAGCTCACCTACCAGGTCTTTGGTCGGCAAACTGCGCAGCTCGTCTTCGGCTAAACTAAAGGAGACGATAGGACAATCAGCCGGACTCAGCCCGGCGGATGCGATTTCTTTGAAGAACGGCACGTTAGAGTCGCCGTTGATTGTGTTGATGACGCAGGCATCGCCACCTGCCGCGAACTGTTTGATTTCCGAGACGATTTGCTGAAAATCCGTGTGGCCGAACGGGACGTATTTGCCAGCCGAAATAACCTTTCCTGAGCTATCTTTGCGCAGCCCGCCTCCGATATTCTCGACCGGAACACCTTTGGTCTGGAGATATTTGAAGAGGATGAGATTGGTGGTTTGCGGATAAACGTAATCGCTGCCCACCAGGTAAAACTTCTTCTTACCCTGAGCCAGCAGATAGTCGACGGCCGGCGTTGCTTGCTGGTTCACGGCTTCCGCAGTGTAGAAGATGTTTTTCGACAGTTCTTCGCCTTCGTACTGGACCGGATAAAACAACATACCGTCATCTTGCTCGAAGACAGGAAGTACCGACTTGCGGCTCACGGAGGTCCAACAACCGAAAACTACGGCGACCTTATCCTGCTGCAGCAGCTGCTTGGCTTTTTCCGCGAACAATGGCCAGTTGGAAGCGCCATCTACCACGACGGGTTCAATCTGTTTTCCGAGAACCCCGCCGTTTTTGTTGATTTCATCGAAGGCGAATAACAACGTATCGCGCAAGGAGGTTTCGCTGATCGCCATCGTGCCCGACAGCGAATGTAAGACGCCCACTTTAACCTTGCCGCTGGTGACATCGACTTCGTTGGCTTTTAGGGGTGCTGCGCAGGCTAGGGATAGGGTAAACGCGCCCGCCAGAGCAGCTCTGGTGTTACGAGGGAATTTCATCTTCTTTTAGTGCTCTTGTTATTTGCGTCTTGATCTTCGCGCCGTTGGGGGAGGTTCGAGACGAGCCTGAAAAACCGGACAACGTTGCGTTCGAGACCGTTGGCCGTGCAAGCAGGAGCTGTGCCTTGAAAGATTTGGCCGCGAGGCGCTTCGTACTCGTCCTCGTCGTCGTCCTCGTCCTCGCGGATGTCTTTCTTCCGTCCCGCAAATCACGGATGAAAGGGCGGATTCCTTCGAGACGGTTTAAAGACGCTGGCGCTTCGGGTCCAAACGTAACTTTCGAGGGACGAGGACGACGACGAGCACGAGGACGATGAGGCCGCGCAGGCACCCAACTGTCTTATTTTTGGCAAGGATGCTGCTTATAGACACTTGCAATGCCCTGCCTGAAGTTTTTTTGCCTTGCGGCCATGCTGGCGCCGCTCCTCCTCCATGCCCAGACCAGCCCGGACTCGTCGATCCGGCAGTCCATCGCGCGGGCCGTCACCAGCTCGGCGGCCGATCAAGATTCGATCCTCAATCAGGTCGCTGCCTCGAGCGGAGTCTCGAAGACTGGGCATGATCTGCTGGTGTCCTGGAGCAACGGTGAAATCTACCTGTACACCGACGCTGGCGGCCAGGTTGTTCCCATCATTCTTGAGCAATCCGATACCACCGATAAGACACGGGCGTTTCGGGTGGATACCGGCGAATTGCTGAAGGATTCGAACGGTACGGAGATCATGATCGATCCGACTGACGCGACTTCGTCAGACGTAAACGCCAATCTGCGTAAAAAGATACAGCGGACGTTGGATCTTTTAAGCCTGTCCGATCCGAATCCGGAAGCCCGGCGCGCCATGGTGTTCAAACTCGGGTCTTCGCAGAAGGCGGAAAATCTTCCGCTTTTGGAGACGCGACTGAAATTAGAAACGGATCCTCGGGTAAAAAAGACACTGTACGAAGCTGAGGCTCTCATACAGCTCGCGGATACAGCGCACCCGGAACGGCAGGTCACGGCCGCTGACTCGCTGGCCAAATTGAACTGTATCGGTGCGCTGGATGCCCTTCGGGGCTTAAGCGAAAGCAAGAGTGCATCTGCCGAGACCAAGCTGGCAGCAACCAAGGCTAGCCAAGCCATCCAGAGTTACCTCGCCGTTGTGAATTTCTTTGGCACAATTTTTCACGGCGTCAGTCTGGGATCGATTCTATTGGTTTCCGCGCTGGGGTTGGCCATCACCTTCGGGCTGATGGGTGTTATCAACATGGCTCATGGTGAGATGATTGCCGTGGGCGCCTACACGACCTACGTGGTGGAAAACGTGTTCCGTGATGGTCTGCCGCTCTCACCTCTCGGTATCCGGATTTTCCTTCCGGGCATGCATCTTACCGGCTGGTCTTTTCAGACCTACTTCCTTTTCGCCATTCCTTTGTCATTTCTGGTGGCCGCGCTCGCTGGACTCGCCCTCGAGCGTTTGGTGATCCGGTTTCTTTACCGTCGGGTGCTGGAGTCGTTGCTGGCGACCTGGGGTGTCTCGCTCATCATGCAGCAGCTATTCCGTTTGGTGTTCGGGGCGAACAACGTGCAAGTAAACTCTCCTTCGTGGCTGCTCGGCAATTTCACGATTAGCGACGTGGTTCTAGGCTATAACCGGATCTTCGTCATTGTGTTCGCGGTACTGATTGTGGTTGGGACCTGGTTGCTGTTAACGAAGACGCCGCTCGGCCTCTTTATTCGAGCCGTGATTCAGGATCGAGACATGGCTGCTTGTATGGGGGTGCCTACCCAGCGGGTCAACATGCTCACCTTCGCTTTCGGATCCGGTCTCGCAGGGTTAGCGGGAGCGTTTCTCTCCCAGATCGGGAACGTCGGTCCCAGCTTAGGGCAGAGCTATATCATCGACAGCTTTATGACAGTCGTGGTCGGCGGAGTCGGGAGCATTGCCGGCACGGTGGTTTCAGCTCTTGGCATCGGGTGTTCTGACCAGGTTCTCCAACAGGTCCTGGGATCACCGGTGCTCGGCAAGATTATGGTCCTGACTGCGATCATCCTTTTTTTGCAATGGAAACCAGGAGGGTTTTTCCCAACTCGAAGCCGCACCTTGGACAGCTGAGAATGACAAATCCCAAATGACAGATGACCAATAGCCGCTTCATTTCACATCCCGATCGAGGCAGTTGCCAAATCTGTCATTTGTCATCTGTCATTTGTCATTCAGACTCGGACGTCACTCCCTCGCTAACGTATGCAGAATAAGTTCCGTAAGGCCGAACTGTGGGGCATCGGAATAGGGGCAATTCTTATCCTGGGCATTCTGCCGGCGCTCAACGCTTTGGTTCCCGAGACCAGCGTTTTCCATCTCAGCGATTTCACCATCAATCTGTACGGTAAATACCTCTGTTATGCCGTGCTGGCTATGAGCGTGGATTTGCTCTGGGGTTACACCGGGTTGCTGAGTCTGGGTCAATGTCTGTTTTTCGCTCTGGGCGGCTACGCTTTCGGCATGCATCTCATGTTGTTGATTGGGAAACTCGGCCAATACCATAGCGATCTTCCTGACTTCATGGTTTTCCTCGGTTACCCCGCGCTGCCGCTGCATTGGGTACCCTTCCGGAGCTTCTGGTTCTCTGTGGCTGCTGTGGTTCTAGTGCCCGGACTGGTAGCCTTGGTGTTCGGATTTCTGGCATTTCGTTCCAGGATTCGCGGCGTTTACTTTTCCATTCTGACCCAGGCGCTCACGTATGGCGCCTGCCTCATGTTTTTCCGGAATGATTTCACCTTCGGCGGCAATAACGGCCTGACCGACTTTAAGTTCATTTTGGGGCAGGACATCCGGAGTGCCGCCACTCAACGCAGCTTGTTCATCGCTACCGGTATTCTTCTCATTTTGACCTACATCTTTTGCCGGTGGCTAACGATGACGAAGTTCGGCAAAATCCAGAGAGCGGTCCGTGACAGTGAGAATCGAGTGTTGTTTTCGGGCTACGCGGCGGCCAATTTCAAATTGTTCGTCTTCGTGGTGAGCGCCATCATCGCCAGCTTGGCGGGTGCGCTTTATGTGCCGCAGGTTGGGATCATCAATCCTAGCGAGATGGCGCCTGACAAATCTTTGGAAGCGGTGGTCTGGGTCGCGGTTGGCGGACGGGGCACGCTGATCGGGGCGATCGTTGGCGCCATTGTAGTGAACGCCTTGAAGAGCTGGGCCACGCGCGCCTTTCCGGATCTCTGGCTCATTATTCTAGGAGCCATGTTCGCGATCGTTGTGCTCTTTATGCCAAAGGGGCTGGTTGGGTTGCCGAAGCAGCTTTATTCGCTGTTCCAGCGTAGCTCCACATTTTTGAAAGGGATCTCGGCGCAGCGCGGCAATCAGGCGCAATTGCAGGTCAAGGAAACATCAACTTCGCCAGGCGATGTAATTCGCACCGGGCGCACAGACTGAGTGAGCCGTATGAATACTCGGCAACCAATACAACACTCCCATACTCCAACACTCCATTGCTCCGAGACCCCAACGCTTCGGTTTCGAGCACAGCCTGTCCGCCGTAGCCCGCTCTCCACTGAAGATCGGCCTCGCCAGCGAGGCGCGCTCCACACCCAGATGTTGGCGAAGGCGGAAACACGATGAACAAGAAATTCATCCTCACCGCCGAGGGCGTGACGAAAAGTTTCGACGGTTTCAAGGCGATTAACGATTTGAATTTTTATCTGGATGAAGGCGAGCTTCGCACCATCATCGGACCCAATGGAGCCGGCAAAAGCACCTTTCTCGACTTGATCACCGGTAGGACCCGGCCCGACCAAGGACAGATTGAATTCAAGGACACGCCGGTTACCAAGAAGAGCGAATACCAAATTTATCGGATGGGAATTGGGCGCAAATTTCAGACTCCCAGCGTCTACTCCGATCACACCGTTTACGAGAACATCCTGCTAGGCCTCAGGGGCAGCCGGGGAGTGTGGAGCGCGATTTTTGGCAAGGTCACTCCGGCTCAGAATGAGCGGATCTTTGAGGTGCTCGAGACCATCAATCTGAAGGACAAGGCTCAGGTTAGGGCGGGCGCTTTGGCGCATGGCCAAAAGCAATGGCTCGAAATCGGGATGCTGATCGCTCAAGATCCGGAATTGATGCTGGTGGATGAACCCGCGGCCGGCATGACGGATGAAGAGACGGCACGGACCGGTGAACTGCTCTTAAGCTTAGCCGGCAAGCACACGATCATCGTTATCGAGCATGACATGGTCTTTGTACGGCAGCTCGCCAGTAAGGTGACTGTGCTTCACCAGGGCAGCGTTTTTTGCGAGGGATCGCTGGACGAAATCCAAAACGATGAACGGGTCATCGAGGTTTATCTGGGAAGAAAGAAAAAACATGACGCCATCCATGCTGAGCATTGACAAAGTCAGCATCTCGCTGGGCGGCTCCCGGATTCTGCGCGACGTGAGTGTCGAGGTCGGCGCCCATCATGTATTTTGCTTAATGGGGCGCAATGGGGTGGGGAAAACCACCACTTTGAAGAGTGTCGTTGGCCTTTACAAACCGAACAGTGGCCGGGTGGTTTTTGACGGGCACGATATTTCCCGGATGCCTCCCGAGGAGCGAGCTCGAGCCGGCATAGGATACGTTCCTCAGGGTCGAGGGATTTTCCCGCATCTCACGGTTGCGGAAAATCTTTCTATTGGCGCCGTGGCCAAACGGAAAAAATCGAAAGAGGCGTTGGAACGCGTTTATTCGTTGTTTCCAATCATCAAAGATTTTTTGGCGCGCAAAGGCGGGATGCTGTCCGGCGGCCAGCAACAACAGCTTGCGATTGGGCGTGCGCTTTTGACAGAGCCGAAGCTCCTGATCCTTGACGAACCAACTGAGGGAATCCAGCCCAACATCATCGACCAAATCGGCGAGGCAATTAAGCTCCTCAGAAAAGAGTCCATTACCATCCTGTTGGTGGAGCAATACCTGGAATTCTGTAAAGAGTTAGCGGATAACTTCGCGATCCTGGACCGGGGTAGCGTCGTGGCCCAAGGACCCGTTGCAGAGCTGACTGACCAAGTCGTTAAGCAACATCTAACGGTGTAGAGCCGGGAACGAGGAAAAGATCCGCAGATTTCTCGTGATTGGTGTTGCCTGACCCGCATCGGAGGGGCGTCGCATTCGTCGTGTTCTGCTCAATGCGGGTGCCCGACGCTGTCAACCGATTGCAGGTATGGCGTCGGGAAAGACGCGACACCAATCGGTCAGGGCTACCAAGTTCTTCGGTCCAATCATAATTAGTCCGGGAGCCTCGCCCCACCATACAATCGGGAGCGTGGCGTCTCTCCGTGCGCTATACGTGAATACAGCCCCTTCCGATTTGGGATGCACAACACTTTCTCGCCTTTCGCCGGCTTCCAATCTGCGTAATCTGAGCAATCTGCGGATCTTAACCTCTGCCCCCGAATCTGAATTAAATAGGAAAGGCCCAACGGCCGGCTGGCTGGCACTGATTTTCTTTGCGGTGCTTCTTTTGTCGATGGCTGCCCTCACTGGGCTGAACTTCTTCACCGGGTTTTTTAGAGTGTATCCGGCGGTTGCAGTGTTTGTAGCGATGTGGATCCCGGGAATCGCCGGAATACTTGCAGCCCGATACTCTAAGGTCAGGCTTCGAGGCGCGAAGCGGCCGAGGATTAGGTTCCTGGTTTTGGCGGTGATCACCCCGGTGGGTGTGTGTGGGATCATCCTGGGCGCGCTTTGGCTATCAGGATTAGAGACCCTGCAGATCGACCTTGTAGAAATCGGGGTCGGCTCAATCTCGTTGCTCGTACTTGGATTTCTCTTTTCTGTCTTTGGGGCCTTGGGAGAGGAAATAGGCTGGCGCGGCTTTTTAGCTCCTCTGCTCGCGGGCCGCTTGGGGTTTACCGGTCTGGTGTGGTGTAGCTGGTTACCGTGGTTCCTTTTCTATCTCTGGTTATTTTTCTTGGCCGGATCGTATTCCAAACCGGCTCTCGGGCTCCAGGTGCTGACTATCGGTACTCTGCTCTTCGGCCTCAACGTGTTGCTGGTGTGGTTGCGGATGAGAACCGGCAGTTTATGGCCACCGGTGGTGTTCCACGCCGTTCACAATTTTTTGGTGTTTAATCCTGTAGCACTTAGCCAATCGCATCGGCCCTGGCTGACCGGCGAATTGGGATTAGGCATCGCCTGCGGTTATCTCGCGATCTGCATCGGATCGCTTTGGGATGGGAGCCGGGGAGGATTGGTGAAAGGTGAGAGGTGAGAGGTGAGAGGTGAGAGGTGATAAGAGTAGGTGACGTGCCCGACCTTTTCCCGAACTATTGGATTTTGCCGCTTCGCGGCAGGGTCCCACACGTTCCTTCGGGACAATGTCCAAGGAAGAGAAACGCAACGCTTGGCGTTATACACCCAGCAACCAGTCGACGCTCGATTTTTGCGCAGGTTGAAGCTGCAGATGACGTTCAACGGCGGCTGCGACAAACGCCAGATCATTTCGGGTCAACCACCAGCCAATAAAGGGAATCAACAAGAAGATCCCGACCGCGATGTTAATCGCTGTGATCGTGGCGAACATGATCGAATCGGCATGGAGCCCATCGAAATTGATGTTTACTGGATAATCGAAGATCAAGAACATAGCGCCCGCTTGCGCGATGATAATAAAGATAACCGCCCATAAGACTTTCATTGGAACCGGAGTGCCGCCCTCAAAGATAACGGCACTGCCTTCTTTCAGCGGAGTGACTGATCCGGTGAGAACCGGTTTGAACCAAAACCCCGGCGAAAACCAAGCTAATCCCCAGCCGATTCTCTGCCGTTTTTCTGCGGTAAACCGGGTCCCTTTAACCTGGGCGATGATCTCTTTTTCGCCTTCGTAAAGAGAGCTCTTACTCGGGTCTATTTTTTTTGTGTCGGTGAATTCCGGCAGTTTGGAGATTAGTTGGGAAGGGGGGAGCGGTGAGCTGAAGAACTTGTACATGGGATTTCGTCTGGCGCCTCTCCTTTTCATGAGCCGAAGCGTGGGCACTGTCAAGGATACGGTGAGGTAGCAAGTGGACGAGAGTGGACTTAGTGGACGAGGTGGACGGAAGTGGACAACGCTAGGCAGCCAGTCCGTCTACTCCGTCTATTAAGTCCACTCTGTCCACTTCTGTCCACTGACCGTTACCACGCTTGCGCGCGGCCTGGTGACGCCGCAAAGTCGTCAACTAGGATATGCCCGCTCAAATTGCTCTCCCGCGACTTCTGCAAATCGGAGGCGGAGCCTTTGCCGAGACTCCAAAGGTGCTCACCGACCTCGGACTGAAACGCCCTCTTATCGTCACCGACTCATTCTTATTCAAGCAAGGCTTGGCTGATCGCTTGGCCGATGTTTTAAAGCTTGGGGATGGAGTCCGGATTTTTTCGGGTGCGGTTCCTGATCCGACGAGCGGCTCAATCGACGCCGGTCTTGCCTATATCAAAGAGCACGATCACGATTGTGTTATCGGCTTGGGCGGTGGTAGTTCGATCGATACAGCGAAAGCCGTTGCCGTGTTGGCTGTCCATGGTGGCCCGATGCGAAAGTACAAGACACCATTCCTGCAAAACGCGCCCGGATTGCCCATCATTGCTATTCCGACTACGGCCGGAACCGGTTCTGAGACGACCCGTTTCACAGTTGTGACCGATGATCCTTCGGGCGAAAAAATGCTCTGCACTGGGATCGGCTATGTGCCAACGGCCGCAATTGTGGACTACGAGTTGACCCTCGAAAAACCAAAACGGCTTACTGGCGATACCGGCGTTGATTCACTGACTCACGCGATCGAAGCCTACGTTAGTCGCCGGGCTAACCCATTTGCGGATGGTTTCGCGCTAACCGCCATGGAAGCGATCTGGAAGTCTTTACCGGTGGCCTATGTTGAGCCCAGTAATCGGGCGGCTCGGGAGCGCATGATGTTAGCGGCAACGCAGGCGGGAATTGCTTTCTCGAGTTCTAGCGTTGCCTTGGTGCACGGTATGAGCCGGCCTATCGGCGCGCATTTTCATGTGCCCCACGGGATGTCGAACGCGATGTTGCTTCCGGCAATCACGACTTTCTCGGTGCCTGGAAACGTGCGGCGTTATGCCGACTGCGCGCGCATCATGGGTATCGCTAAGAGCGATTCCAGCGACGAGGCTGCGGCAACAGCCCTCGTGGAGGCGCTCAGACAGTTGAATTTGCAACTCGAGGTTCCGACCCCGGAAAGGCTCGGAATCGAAAGGAAACAATGGTTTGACGCGATCCCAACGATGGTCGAGCAAGCCATCGCTTCCGGTTCTCCGGCGAATAATCCCCGCGTACCCACCGGGCCAGAGATCGCTGATCTCTACGGTGAGGTTTACGGGTAGCTGATCATAATCGTCCTCGAACCCGGCCTTCAGGTGTGGCGGAGGTAACTAGGTCGGGAGACGCAATAGACCGCGGTCACCGATGGGACCTATAGGACTCATAGGACCTATATGAAATTAGTTTGTGTCGCCGGAGTCCCATCCCTTTCGAGGACGAGTACGATGACGAGTGAGAATCACTCACAAGTACCGTAGCCACCAAGCCGAATGCCTTTGCTTGTAGTCACCGTACCACCGGCAGAAGGGCCACAACAGCGCGACCACCAGCAACCAAATTGCCACAACCCAGCCAAGCCCCAGGCCATACCCTGGTGGGTGGCCAGGCAAGGTTTCCGACCAGAAAATCCCGGGCCCCTGATATAGCCAGTCGGCATGTCCAAATCGGAGGAAGGCGAGAAGTACCGCTAACAGGTGAATCAGGACAATGTGAGCCAGGTAAAAGAACAGCGGTACTCGTCCCAGCACGATCAAAGGCTGTTGAATAAGTTTCGGCAGATTGCTGGCCAGCACCATGAAACAGACCATCGGTCCTAAGGTCATTAACAGGTAGAGAAATGAAGGTGGATATTTCTCGGTGTTGATAAACGACAGAAGCGTAAAACCGGTACGAGACTGTATCGACCAGGGATCCGGATCGAGAACGTTCGGGATCCTGAGCAGCACAAAGAGCAGAGTCATACCAATTCCGCTCCACAGGAGAGCTCGGCGCGCCGGCGGATTAAACCCGGCTTTTTGAATGAAAGCGCCTGCGCCGTAGCCAAATGCCATTACGCCAAACCAGGGCAGCACTGGATACGAAACGTAGAAATGCCAGCCGGGAGCGGGGAAAAGTTCGTCTGACTGGAGTAAGAGAGTTCCCCACCACGTTGAGTCTACTGCGACCGCCAGGAAAGAATGAGTCGCCATCAATGCGAGGCCTAGGATCCCGATCAGGTACGCGGGAGGCCGCAAAGCCAAAACGCCCGCTAACAGAACCATCGCCCAGCCGGTTCCCCAAAGGATACCGGCGTTCATAAAGTGGTAGTCAAAATTAAAGTACCAACCAAAGCAGCGGAGAAAAGTCTGCTCTAAGACCACCAACCAAAGACCACGCAAAGCCAGTTGAGAAAGCGGAAGCCCGGGTTGCTTAGATCCGGCCAACGCAACGCTGATTCCAGCTAAGCATACGAAGGTCGGCGCACATAAGTGGGTTAACCAACGTGCGAAAAAGAGCGGGACGCTGGTATGAACGACATCTAGTGCGTCGATGGAATGGTCGCCGAGGAAATCACGGGTATGATCCAGAGCCATCAGCACCATCACCAATCCTCTAGTAATATCGATTTCTGAGAGACGATTAGAGGACATCGTTTGGCCTGGAGCGAAGCGGTTCTTAAGAAATGCGACGATCTATGCCTGGCATCAGCGTTGGTTGCAAATCAAACCACCAGCTAGTAGCCAGAATTTAGCGAATGGGCCTATCGGCGCGCCGGGCGAATAGGGCTACACTTCATATTAGTCCTATAGGTCCCATAAAGCCTGTCGCGCCGTGGTCCCGCGGAAGCGGGAGAAGGTGGATCCAATCCGCAGCAGGCTCTATCACCTGACTGTGACAGCACCACGAAAAATGGGCGAGAGCTGTGGAGATCGGGCAGCCTTCCCGTTAGGGGACGAGCTCCTGCTCGTCCGCGTTTCTTATGGCTAGAACGCCGATGTAAAAAAGAAGCCCGGACGCTTGAACGTCCGGGCTTTTCATTTAGCTCAGATACTACTAACTAATGCTCCAATACTAACTAGGAAATTTGATCGACTATTTCAACATCAACGACGTTGCCATCCACCACGGTGACCTGCCTGTATTGGCCATTGTCCATTGCGTAGTAATACACGGTCGCATCGTCTCCGTCATAAGTTGAATAGTCTGAATAAGCTGGGTCTGGATAATAGTAGTCAACTAGATCCAGAGGCATCCCGACGACGATGTTACCCCAACAAATATCGTCATACCATGCCCAGCAAAGACCCGGAGCCAACCCCAGCGCGATCAAATTATTGCAATACCAGTGGGCGCCCCAGTAGTTACACCGCCACCAGTATCCGCCGTGGTTAAACCAGCAGCCGCGAGTCCGACTATCCGCGAAGAAGGCGCGGTGGCCCGACCATTGACGGTTAGAGATTTGGTTAAGCCGTTGATTCATCAGGTCATGAGCCGAACCAGAAGTCATCGAATGGTCAAACGAAGTTCTCGCCCGAAGCGCCTCAGCCTTGGGCGAACGTGTCGGGTCGTGTAGACGCGGCGACGTATTTCTAGCGGCGTCGGCTCTATTCGCCTGGCCCAGGTTGTGATTTGTGTCGGCCGCTCGATTTACAGTGGCCGCTCGATTTCCGGTAGCGTCACGATGTTGGGTCGTCGCAGCGTCACGACGGGTCGTGGCTGTCTCATTATGATTGGAGACATGAGACGCATTGTTGCTCCGCGCGTACAGATTTTCGTGATAGGTGTGTGTTGCGCTCCTTCCAAGACCGGAGTATCCGGTTCTGGCGCTGTCGTGATAGCTGGGCGCGCTAGCGTGAAAGCTCTGTGCACTTGGGTGATAGGAAGGCGCTGCGTGAAAAGAGCCACCATGGTTACCTCCGGCAGTCGGGTGTCCACCACCGCCAGGATGACCTCCGCCTGCCGGATGACCACCACCACCACCGTGTCCGCCGCCACCGCCGCTTGTGTGATCAGCGAGCGCAACAAGCGGTAAACAACTGACACTCGCGGCTACCACAAGCGCAGCCAGTTTATGTACTCTGCCCACAGAACTGATTCGCTCTAAAGGCAACAACTTTTTCATAAAGTAACCTCTCGACGTAACTTAAATTAGGGTACTCGTAGTATCGGCTTTACGAGCCCAATTCATACATACCCATAGCACTAGTGACGCGTGGGGGTGGCGGAGGTTTGCAATTGGTCAATTACAATTCTGTAATTACAGTTCTTTAATCAAGAATCTGTAATCTACGTGTCAGCATCGTAAGTTGCTGATTAAGCCCGAATTATTACTCGGAGTACAAAAAGTAGAACGCCGGAACAGTACCAATCGGACCGTTCCGGCGTTCAGCCATACCTAACGTTTTCGGCTTACTGACTAAGAAATATGATCGACGATCTCGACGTCCACAACGTCACCATCGACCACCGTGACCTGTCTGTACTGACCGTCGTAGGTTGCGTAGTAATATACTGTGGCCGGCTCGCCATTATAATCGGTATCTTCCGTAGATGCCGGTGTCGGATAGTAATAGACGACCAGGTCTAGCGGCATTCCCACGACGATGTTGCCCCAGCAAATGTCGTCGTACCACGCCCAGCAAAGGCCGGCTGGCCAGCCTAGAACGATGAGGCGATCACAATACGCGTGGGCGCCCCAGAAGTTGCCACGCCAGTAGTAACCACCATGTTCAAACCAGTATCCTCGATGCGGGTCAGACTGGGCTGAAAATACTGCTCCGTGTGTCGACCACTGGCGGTTAGTAATCTCGGTAAGTCTGTGACCCATCAATCCCTGCGCAGACGCTCTAGTCAGGGAATGATTAAATGCGGTGGCTTTCGCTGCACGGTCTATTCTAGTCTGCAGGTTCCGCTTGCCCGGCTCCCGAGTATTGTTTCGCTCTTGAGTCTTTGCCGTTTCGTGATTGCGCGCCTCCCGGGAAGTGTTGTTCCGTTCATAGAGGCTAGCACGCGAGTCAGGGGAAGCGCCTTTCCTTAGCTGAGGAGAGCCGTTTCGCCCTTCGGCGCTGCTTATGCGCGTATGCTCCGCCTTGGCGGCTACACTAGTGCGAGACTCCGCCCGATGTGAAGTCGCAGTCTTGGTGGAAGTATTGTGCGACTTGTTGGTTTGATGCGAAACCATGTCATGATGTGAAACAGCGTTCTCATGAGAAACCGCAGTTTTGTTGGCGTGGTACGCGTTTTGGTGAGAGCTCTGTCCGGCTTGATGGGAGCTAATGTTCTTGGGCGCGCTGGCAACGTGGTTCCCGCCTTGGTGCACAGTCGGGGCTTTGCTAACAGCGCCTCCATGTGAACCGCCTTGGTGCGAACTAGGAGCTTTGTTGCCGCCGCCTTTGCCTTTATCATTATGGTCAGGCTGTTCGGCCAATGCCGAGAACAGAGGTAAGCAACCGATGCTCGCAACTGCGATGAGGACGGTCCACCGTCGAACATTGCCGGCAGAGCGGATGCGCTCTGTAGGCGATAACGTTTTCATAAGGACCTTTCGGAATTTGTGCTAAATGGTTCGTTCGCTCATTGGACCGGGAGTCCAGGAGCATAAGATACCTATTTGGTTAACTGAGTATTTGGACGGTGGAGTGTCCGGTTGTATTCAGGCGGTGAATTCGGGCTGCCGAGTTAGACTTAGATGAATAACCTCGAGTCGTCCCATGAATTCAGGGCGCTTTTCGCGTGCTTGCGCGCGGTTTGCATCTAATTTCGACCATCGAGATGAAAACGCGCTACAGCTTTCTCCTGTTGATGTTGTTCGTGTCCGGTGCACTCGGACAGAGTGCATCGCCTTCAACCAGCGCTAAGCCGGCTGTCGCAACGACTCCGAAACCGGTGGCATCGGGCATTCCATCGCCGGCGGCGTCGCCTGTTGTAAGAGTCAGAATTGTGGTTCGCAGCGATGAAGCTGCTATCCGAACCTTGGTGGAGAACTCGCTTCGAACTGCATTGGCCAAGTCGCAAGATGTGACGGTGCTAAACGGTCCGGGCAGCGCGTCGCTGGTCATTGGGGTAAAACTGGTTCCGGTGACAGGCGCTAAAACCAAGTCGCCGCTATATGCCATGGAATTTTTGCTATTGGACACGCCCGCCCTATTCAACGCCTTAGAAACCGTAGGCCTAAATCGGCAACAGATTTATACGCTGCTCGTCGCCAACGAGTTGCAACCAATCCGGGAAGACAACGTTCTGGCGGTGGTATCTAAAGACGAGATACCGGCAAAGATACAGAGTCTCCTTCCCGAGATCGAAACGCGCGGTGTGCAGCGAGCCCGGCTGGCCATGACTATGAATCAACAGCGAAAGGCAGGCACTCAGCTAGACACGGGTACAGTTCGCGAAGACGCACAGTGACCTTTCGCGACCGGTAGGGCGAAAAACTCGGCGCGCCGACGGTGCACTTTTCTCCGGAATTAAATCGCGCCGGTTTTGAGCCGTTCTGCGCCCCGCACAACCGGTAGATGTTCGCGCAGCGAATATTGGGTAAATTCCTGGATATGACCCGACTAACGATCGCCGAGGCTCCGGAACAAGAATTTTCGGTACGCGGAAGAAACGTCACTACCGATGCAGACGATGAAGGACTCATCTTTTACGACGACGTGACTAAGGTGCAGGTCCTACCGGATGAGCACCGTTTCACCATTCAGGTTGTTACTCCAGATCTAGAAGTCGATATGGATTTTCCTGACGCGGATAGTGTCAGAGATGCGTTGGGACATTTCGAGGCGAAAAAAGTGGCGGAAGTGAGCGCAGCAGCACCCGGTTCTGTTCGAATTGTGCCGCGTGAGCCGGAACCAGGCAGTGCAGATCCTGGAACGCCAGTAATGGAACCGGCAGCAGTCGAGCCGGTGGCAGCAGCCGCTCCTGGTGATGTCCTGATTGCCCCGGACCCGGATAACGTTTTAGAACAGACTCCTTCACGGCCCGATGAACGACCCAGGGAGAACCTGCCGGACACACAAATGCCCAAGAAACCCTCGGTTTAGTCGTTGGCTGGCACCCCGATTTCGGCTAAGTCTAACTGCCCAATTTTGGCTCGGTTACCGCAACTTCTGTTTGACATCCCGAAGGTAATCTGTTGACGAGCGCACTGGCTCAGTCAAAATGTTTTGGCATCGTCGATCTCTTACGAGTTATGAAAAAGATCGAAGCGATTATAAAACCCTTCAAGTTAGGGGATGTTAGGGAAGCCTTGATCGAAATAGGCGTCGAAGGGGTTACCGTCAGCGAAGTAAAGATGTTAGGTCGGCATGCCGACCATACGGGCATGTCTCGCAGTGGCGAATACATCAGCGAATTTTTGCCCAAGCTTAAATTTGAAGTCGTGGTTGCCGACAACCGTGTAAACCGTACGATTCGCGCAATTGTTGGCAAAGCCCGCACAGGACGAATTAACGACGGTAAGGTGTTCGTTGTACCGGTTCAACAGGCGATTCGCATAAGGACCGGAGAACGCGGGGAGGCTGCTGTTTGATGCTATCCAGGTAGCCCAAAGCTTTGTACTACGCGGGAAGAGTCGCCGAAGAATGTTTTGACGAAACCGAGATCACACCTAGCGAGGCGCGTCGATCTTGGCGTAGCAATCTTTGCCATGCAAATCCGAGAATACCCTGCATTTGCCGCGTTTCAGGTCTAGTTTTACGCTTTTGGGGATCCGGCGAAGCTGGCGCCATCGTCCCTCTTCTGTCGTCCAAGTCTGGGTCTCTTCGATCCAGGTGTATAGGCGAAAATGTGGATATCCGTTCATGGCTCCTGTGTCCTTTGAAGTTAGTTCGTGTTTGCGTTGAGGTAGGGATTTGTACCGACCAGGACCAGGCGGTCGGAACAACGAGCCGTTTCTTCACGGGCGCGAGGCTCAATCTGAGCGCCGCTGGCATCATTTAAACACCAAAAAGAAAAGGCGGCGCCTGGCTTGGCAGGTTCTACAGGAAGTCTCGGGTCCCCGAGGTCTTGGGCCGACCAGCGGATATCCTAGGAGAGCGAAAGGAAACGCTTCTGGGCTGAGGGTGATTTCCTGGTCCGGGCGCTGGTGGATGGCGAACTCTTCCGGCGCGCACTGTTTTTTTGGTGATGTTTCCCCGCGTCCAATTGGGCTGCGCGCGTCGAACACGCTTTGCAGAGGGTAGTGACTCCTGTCCTTCCTTGGAAGCTTTTGGGGTCGAGCCTTTCTGCTATTCGTGAAGATAGCCGGCGAGATCCACCCAGTCTCGCCGGTCTTCTAAACATACGAATATTCGGGATTGATCTGCCGGATGCGGTAAGGTCAGGACGCTTTATGTCTCGGAAAAAGTCGCTAAATCAACATCGAGAAAAATATCTCAAACTCACCATCGAACACCTATTTGACGTGCTGAACGCAAAGGCCAGCTCACGGCAGGCGAAGAAGAAGGAATTGCTGGAGGCACATGCTTGCTTTACGAGAGAATTCCTTATTCTGTTTGAAGAGCACGGACTTATTCAGGAAGTTTAGCTTGCAGCCGAATGCCTGACGTTCCAATACCGAATCTTAGCGGTGGAGACAATGCCGAAGGGTTCGCTACGCAGTCTTCGGTGGACGTATGAGGTACCAGAAAGCCTTGCCCGGCAAACGGTGAGCCGTAAGTCGTGCTTCTGCTAATGGCGAAACCTGATGCCAGCGAGGTTATCGGCCTAACCCGCAGAATGCGCAGTTGGAGATGGTCTCGGCGTCGTCTTCGGCAGAGAGACGCACTGGTGAAGAAAAACCAGAACGCAGAATGCTGCGGCCAAAATTCCAATCAAAATGTACAGAAAGTGTCTCGACATTTTTTGACGCACGGCAGTTTTGCGCCCGTCAGCGCCGGGATGCGAGGTGACGCATCCCTGGACGCCCAAGCCGGGTTCGTCCCCTGACTCATAAGGTGTTCGCACCTCGCCTTTGCGCGGGTTCTTGTCCTCTTAGTTAATGTCGGTCGTCGGCCCCACACCGGTAATCTCGATTTCGAGTTCGGTGTCTATCGCAATTTCTGCAGTTAAATCGAAAGAGAACTTTCCGTGCTCCATAAGAGTTCCCTCTTCGTCAATCAAGTCTCCGATGCCTTCGGGCTTAACGACCTTCACCATGTAAACGTCGTCTCCGTATTGGGATTCCCTCACGCGCGCTCGGACCTGATAAAGCGTCACGGTGAGGTCGACCGTTACTTGTTCAGATGCAGCCAGAGAACAAGACACAACAACGGCTTTTGCTGTACGAGAGAAACTCATTTTTCAACGCTCACACAGTTCGCTTCTTTCGTCTTAAGCGGGCCCAAATGCAATCTGTTCTAAACCGATCTCGTCTAGCCCGTAAAACAGGCTTAGAACCTCCAGAGCGACTTCGCAGTTTAGCCCCATTCGCTCTAAGACCTGTTCAAACTCGTTATTGCCTCGGGATAAGATGTTCGTCTCGGGGGGGCCATTTTATTGAAAGGAGCCAGCGAGCACATTGGCAGAAACTCGCTGGCCCTGTTCGCGGTGTAGGAAACCGATGAATCGGACAAGGAAGGCAACGGTTTCCCCACTTAATTGGTATTCGATGAAAGATGCAGGGTTGGCCCTATGATTGTGACAAACGCGCCACAATTTTCGTGCAAATGCTCTCTTTAGTTTGTGGACTGCGTTTCGAGCGCTAAGAATATATTTAGCGGGCAGCAGGAGCCGTTTCCTTGTCACGGCTTCCAGATAATGTTGCATCCGATAACCGCTGCGTCGTCGAACTTTATATGTAGGCGGTGTGGCTTCATTTTCTAAAACTCGTTGGTTGTGGGGTCGCGCCGTCTGCAACATTCCAAGAGAGCATCAGCCGGCGGGCCTCTATAGGCTCGCCGGTCTAATCGGTTTGCAGCTTCGCCTCGGGATGAACAAGACTGAGCTGGCGGCGGCACTGAAGCGGCTTGGAGGCGGGGGCGGGAATCGAACCCGCGAATAGAGGTTTTGCAGACCTCGGCCTTACCACTTGGCTACCCCGCCGGAGAGAGAATTTCCAGCATCGCCTTTAATTCTTCGGTGTCAACTTGCAAGGAAAAGGAGTTCGAGAAGTCCAAGGGTTGCAGGAGTTCAGAATGCGAGAGCTGACGCTCCCCTGCCTCGGAGAAACTCCTATTAGCCTGTCTATTCCAGCTTCGAAATGCGATTCCCGTTCATCTCGACGTTAAGCAGATCCGGAGACCAGCCTTTTTTGAGAGCGCGCCAGACTTCAGGGAAATCGCGCTTCATTAGTTCAACATCATGGAGACCGTGTTCGTCGCAGAGCTGGAGCTTGGCCGCCGCCTTGTATACGCGGGTCGAACCAATGCTGCGGGCGAGCCGGGCAGTTTGATTGGTAGCGGCGCGGTCCAGGACCAGATAGGAAAACGCCACTGTGCGGTGATCGATCTCAAGTTGTTTGGCGAACTCGGCCCACTCTGCACTCATAAACGTCTCGCTGGGTGGACGAGTGAAGAAGTGGCACCAGTGGAGGTGATTCTCCGGCGCTAACATGCCGCAATGTTGCCGGTGGGTACATGGCGCAATCACCGGCCAATCTAATCGCTCCCTCCAGAGCACTAGTTTCTTACTAAGCGTTGCGCTGCCGCCTTCTACCCAGATAACACTTGATGCGCGAGCGATGACCGTGGCCAGTAGTCCTTCCGATCGGTCGTCCAGCTCGCCCAAAACGTGGCTAAGGAGCAGGCAAAACGGTTCCCTTTCGGGTATGCCGCTCCGGACCGAGACAGATGCGAATTTGGTGCGGACAGTCTTAGCGGCATAATGTTCGGCATGCGGGGATAGATCAACCAGGTATGCGCATTCAAGGTTTGGGAAAGCCTCGAGTACTTTTCGCGAAGCCACACCCGAACCGCAACCCCAATCTAGAAACAGCTTTTCTCGCGGTTGCCAATGTACAGAGCGCAACTGAGAAATTACCGCATCCCAGCGCCAGCCGATCCGCACCGCCAGGGTTTGATCGTATAACTCTACGGTTTGCTCTGAATCCCAATAACTCGCGTGATTGGGTTGGGCGCTGAGGAAGAACTGCCGTAGTTCTCGCAACTTTTGCCATTGATGGCCGGAAAGTTTCATTACACAAAAACAAGATAATCACCACAGACACACAGAGACCACAGAGGCTACTGGCAGAGTTCTCTTAGATACGTTCCCCGTGTCCTCTGTGTCTCTGTGGTGAAATTTCAGCCGTCAAAAGCGTCTGCAAGCGTTGATTCTGAATTCCGAACCGGTGTTGAAACTCGAGGGCCCGTTCCATGAGATCCTCATTAGGACCAGGTTTGCGGGTTCTGGATGCCACAACTAGCAAGTTCTTGGCGGTGTGCTCTGTGCCGACAAATTCTTGGATCCGGGTCTGGTAACCCCACGCTTCCAAATAAAGGCAGCGAAGCGCATCGGTCACGGTCTCGGTCATTCGATCGACCTGAACACCGTGCCGGAACAATGGTTCAAAGCCGGCCGGCGCGGTTAACTGGGGCCGGAGCTCGTGTTGGCAACAGGGTGAAACGACGATCCAACGGCATTCCTCTTGGATCCCTTGGTAGATGGCGTCATCGGTAGCAGTATCGCAAGCATGTAACGCAATCAAAATATCGATCGGCTTTACCTCGACATCGTTAATCTCACCTTGGATAAACCGGATGTTGTTGTCTCCAAGTTGGCCGGCGATGGCGTTCGCCGACTCTACTAAGGAGCCGCGTTTCTCCACCCCTACCGTCACCGGATTTTTGCCGTTTTCGCGAAGGAATTGGTGCAGCGCAAAGGTGAGATAACCTTTGCCGCAGCCCATATCGACGATGTGTAGGGTTTCACCCGGACCGACCGCTTTTAAGATCGGCGTTAATGCCTCGATGAAATGATGTACCTGACGGTATTTGTTCCCCATCTGCGCCCGGGGACGGCCTTCGGAATCAATGACACCAAGCAATTCCAACACTCGCTCGTCTCTCAGCAGACGGACCTTTTCGCGATCATGGGATCTATTGGCTGTCGTTGCTGAGGTCAACGGTTCGCGCGTAGCCAAATCTACCGACAAAACTTTGTGTCCTTTGTGTCTTTGTGGTGAATTCGACTCTTGTGTAAACAAACGCGGCTGGCCGCGCCGACCGAATAACAATTGTTGTCTGCCTTTGCTGGTTAGCAACGTTGCCGACCGGCAGGTTGAGCCCAGCCAACCTGTTATTATATCAATTCCTTCCGGGATCGGGCTGTTCTTGGTGATGTCTTGGTTCGGGTACCGATAAACGAATGACAAATGTGGCCCCGTTTTTAGATCGACTATTCGAGCATAGACATGTTGAACGGCGGCTAGCTCGTTCTGGAATCTTCCCAGGGTCAACTTTTGGAAAGTCTGATCATCGATCGAGTCCCTAATCGCGGAGACCAACTGTTCAACCGGATCCGTCATCTTGCACAACTTCTAACGGGCACTTCGGAAGCGCTTGCAGAAAAGAGCGACCGTACGCTCTAGTCAAAATCCGGTTATCCAAAATCACCACGATCCCTTTGTCGGAATTCGCCCGGATCAAACGGCCAACGCCTTGTCGCAGCTTCAAGATCGCTTCCGGTAACGAATATTCGGAGAACGGGTCGCCGCCGTTTGCCTGGATATGTTCCAATTTCGCTTCGATCAAAGGATGATCGGGAACTGCGAATGGGAGCCGGGTAATAGTAACGTTGGACAATGCTTCACCCGGGACATCGACACCGGTCCAAAAGCTATCGGTCCCGAAGAGCACCCCGTTGCCGCACTGCTTAAATTCCTCCAGCATGCGTGATCGGGAAAGCCCCTGGCCTTGCACAAAAAAAGTGTAACGCCTTTGCAACTCACTTTCCATGCGTTCGGCTAGCGAGGACATGGTTCGATAACTGGTGAAGAGCACAAAGGCTCGTCCTTGAGACAGCTCCAAAAAGTGCCGGATCCAACGTTCAAGCGCGTCTTCGTAACCTTTGTCGCCCGGTTCGGGCATCTTTTTGACCGCATAGATTCGCATTTGCCGCTCGTAATCGAACGGACTCCCGATTTGCACGGCCTGAACCTCAAACGCGCCGATCCGGTTCCGAAAATAAGCTAAGTCAGGCCGGCCGACCGACAGAGTGGCGCTGGTCATCACGCAAAGGCGATCTTCGGCGAACAGGAGCCGATTCAAGATTGCGGAGATATCGACTGGCGCGGCGTTAAGCGACAGAAACTGCCCGGTCTTACCAGTGCGTTCCACCCAATAGACATGCTCCTCCGGCTTTTGCTCGAGAAAATCGGTGACGGCAAATCGAATATCCCGGAGCTTTCGCCCAATATCTTGCAGCTCGCTCTTGAGGATCTCGTCTTCGGTCGCTCGAACCGATGAAACGACTGCGTTTTGAACTCGAGCTAAAGCGTTACCGATCGTGTCAGGGACAAGGTCCGGATTACGGACTCGGAATTCACGGCCTTTGGCAAAATCACAACGGGCATCGACTCCTTGAAAGAATCGATCTACCTGTTCGACGGTATCTGTTGTCTCGCGAACCGCGTCGCCATCTCGCAAAACCGTAAACAATCCTTTACGAGTTTTCGGGTTATAAAGCCGGTAAAGAAGCTGGCGGAGGCCGTACTGTGATACCCCCAGGCCGACTTGTTTGGCCGCGACTCCTTCCAGCGTATGGGCTTCGTCAAAAATGGCGAAGTCATTTGCAAAGAGATATCCATTTCCACGGTTCACCAGGTCGCCTACAGCCTCTAAGTAAAGAAAGAATAACGTGTGATTAACGACGACAATATCGGCCGTGAGCAGCTTCTTCCGGGCTTCCTGATAAAAACATTTCCCATCTCCGCTACAGGTTTTCGGCGTGCATAAATGAGGTTCACTGCAGATTTGGAGCCATAATTCCGGGTCCGGTTCGGCATCCAGCTCACTTAAGGTGCCTTCCTTGGTGGTCCGCGCCCAATCTTTAATTCGCAATAGCTCTTCTTGTTGGCTGGAAGTGAATAAGTCCGCGCTATTTTGCAGGGCGCGCTGCAGCCGATTGGGACA
>DASUWQ010000294.1:0-3286 GCA_036378375.1 Chthoniobacterales bacterium | reverse complement strand
TAGGTGTGGCAGGTTCTATGGTCCCTTAGATCCCAACGCGTTGAATATTCGTTCCATCCAAGGGGCGTCGCGTCTATCCAAGCGCCATACTTAAAAAGATTCGTCGGCGTCGACACCCGTGCGAGCTCTAACACGGAATGCAACGCCCCTCCGTTCGTTGTCCTTTAACGGCTAGCGACATTCGGGAGCTTCGCCCTACCGTAAATATGGATTGGCTCTTCTGAGAGCCAAAAATACGTCCGCTGAGATTGACGGTCGCGAATAAGCCTGTATAGCGTGAGTCATCTCTGGAATGATGGCTCGACTCGCCCTAAAATCGTAAATGCCAAATCGAAAGAGTCGGCGGGGCCAGAGATGAGGTGTTAAAGATGAAAAAGGCACTTTTGCTCTGCTGTCTGCTCCTGGGGGCGAAGTGGGTTTTGGCGGGCGAAACCGAGACCATTCAGGGGCCGACTCCGATTACGGCCAGCGCTACTCCAGATCCGACTTGGACCTTTGAAACGACCGCGAGCTACAGCAGCGGCGCCCGCATTATGAAAGCCGGATCTTTCGGCTCCCAAGCGGAAGTCGAATATGAGCTCCAGGCGTATAAGGACATCAAATTGTTTAAGAATTATTTCCTGCAGCTCGGATTCGATCTGGAGCGATTCAATTTTTCCCGATCGAACAGCTTTTTTCCCTACGCCATGACCAGTCTGGCCGGCGAATTGGTCTTTGCCTACTGGGATGGAGACGATTTCTATCCGGTCTTGAGACTTGAGCCGGGCCTTTATTACACCCGCGCTCATATCACGAAAAATTCGTTTGATATACCGTTGCGGTTCACTCCTGGGCTTAAGTTAAGCGACAATCTTTATGTGATTGGCGGTTTCAGTTTCGATGTTTATTCGAACCCGATCATTTTTCCAGTTGCCGGGCTTAACTGGAAGATCAGCGATCAGTGGAACTTACGTGCCGTCTTTCCACGGCCGCGGTTTAGCTATTTGCCTAGCAAAAAGTGGGAGTTCTTTGTGCAGGGAGACATAAACGGCGACAGCTTTCGGAATGGACCGACCGATGATCATCGAACCAACAACGCGGTCTTACAGTATTATTACTACCGCGCCGGTGTCGGATTTAATTATGAACCGGTCAAAGGCTTCGAGATTGAGGCCGTTGCCGGTTGGAACTTCAAGCGTGAATACGACTATATTCGTGCCGGCCCGATCTATGATGTCAAAGGTGCGCCCTACGTCTGGCTAGACTTGAAGTGGACGGTGTTTTGAGGGCCGAAGTCGTTCTCGTCCTCGTCGTCGTCCTGGATTAGCGAATTTGAGCGTTGTCCTGCACCCAGCTCAGGAGCCGAACGGCCGCTTCTTTGGCCGGCATATAAGTCCCATTTGTCCCATAGGTCCTATCCGTTAGCAGCGCTGCACGCGGTGCACACCGGGCGCGTTCATGGGCCCCGCCACCCCCGAATCGAGGACGACGACGAGGACGAGTACGAAGTGGCTGCGCGCTCCGCCCTCTTTCCGGTTGCACGACTACCGGAAACGAGGCGATAGGATATCAATGAACTATCGTCGACTCGGCAGCGCTGGTGTTAAGGTTAGCGAGCTTTCCTTTGGATCCTGGGTCACGTTTGGTGACCAGATCGGAGACGACGTGGCGGAGTCGTTGATGATCAAAGCTTACGAGGGAGGCATCAATTTCTTCGATAACGCGGAAGGCTACGCTCGCGGGAAATCCGAGTTAGTGATGGGGAACATTTTGAAGAAACTCGGTTGGCCTCGGGATACCTGGCTGGTATCAAGCAAAGTCTATTTCGGTTCTGCTCAACAACCCAGACCGAATCAGACCGGTCTGAGCCGCAAACATGTATTTGAAGCGTGCCACGCGGCTTTGAAACGGCTCCAGGTCGATTATCTGGATCTCTTCTTTTGTCATCGTCCGGACCCGGAGACGCCGATCGAGGAGACGGTGCGAGTAATGTCCGACCTGATTACTCAGGGTAAAGTGCTTTACTGGGGTACCAGCGTCTGGAGCGCCTATCAAATCATGCAGGCCTATGGTATCGCCCGAGAGCACAATTTAGTGCCTCCGACCATGGAGCAGCCTTACTACAACCTGCTGCAGCGGGATAAGGTCGAGATGGAGTATAGCAGTCTCTATCAAGGGATCGGGCTTGGAACTACCATTTGGTCGCCATTAGCGAGTGGCTTATTGACCGGCAAATACAACGATGGACTGCCGAAAGATGCGCGGATGGGATTGGAAAGCTACGGCTGGCTACGTGACTGGGTTATCAAACCGGAACGCTTAGAGAGAGTTCGTAACTATTGCAAGTTTGCCGGCAAGCTCGGCCTATCACCTTCGGTTCTCGCGATCGCCTGGTGCCTCAAGAATCCGAACGTCAGTACCGTCATTCTGGGCGCTTCTAAAGTTGCCCAACTCGAAGAGAATTTGAAAGCGACCGCCGCTGCCGAACAACTGACACCCGACATTTTGGAGGAGCTTGATGAAATCCTGGGTTCAAAGCCCAAGGACCCGTCCAACGAAGACAATCATTGATGTGACTAGTAGCAGCGTATTGTCCGACTATAGAGAGACCGCCCCTATGGAGGGGGCTAAGCCCAGGAGATCAAAAGAATGCCAGCTAAAAAGAACACGAAATACGAGTCGTTGACCCTGCTGGGCAAGCCGGTTTCACGCTATCCAAGTGCGCCTTCGGCTAAGACGATTGAGACCTTCAAAAATCAGTACGCCAACCGGCGTTATTTGATTAAATTTGAGTGCGCGGATTTCACGTCGCTTTGCCCAGTCACGGGTCAACCGGATTTTGCCAAGATCACGATAGAATACGTGCCGGGTGACCGATGCATTGAAACGAAGTCGCTGAAGTTCTATCTCGCTTCATATCGCAATACTCCGAGCTTCAACGAAGAGATTGTTAACCGTATTTTAGACCATGTCGTAGCGGCTTGTAATCCTCAGGAGGCCTTGGTGTATGGAGAGTTCGCAGCGCGGGGAGGGATCAGCCTCTCTGCCGAGGCGCAATATGTCGAGGCGGTCGCCGGGGTGGATAACGGCCGACAAACACGCAAATCAAGCTCCGTGGGAGCGAAATCGTTATAGCTAGCCATGAAGGCGATTGTGCTTCTTAGCGGCGGTATGGATTCCGTCGCCGCGTTTTATGATGCCAGGTCGCACCACGCTGTCGTTGCGGCGATTAGCTTCGACTACGGAGCGAAGCACAACCACAAAGAGATTCCGTTTGCGGCGTATCATTGCCGGAAGTTCAACGTCG
>DASUWQ010000293.1:0-11000 GCA_036378375.1 Chthoniobacterales bacterium | reverse complement strand
TAGGTGTGGCAGGTTCTATGGTCCCTTAGATCCCAACGCGTTGAATATTCGTTCCATCCAAGGGGCGTCGCGTCTATCCAAGCGCCATACTTAAAAAGATTCGTCGGCGTCGACACCCGTGCGAGCTCTAACACGGAATGCCCGCCCGCATCGCTACGCGAAGCGTTGCGGGCGTGGCAACGCCCCTCCGTCCGTTGTCCTTTAACGGCTATCAGGATGCCCGTATCAGGCTGGCTGCCGCCTTCCAGCCCCTTGCGCATGCGCGGCCGCGGGACGAGGCCGAAGGGGTCGCCTCCCGCGGAGAATAGGCAAAGGAGTGATGGAGTATTGGAGTAGTGGGAATTAAAGGCGCGGTGCGCTGAAGGTGCGCAAGAAATCCCTAGCTGGCCGGACCGATCCATTTGAAGCCGTCTCGGCTATTGGAGAGCATCCCCGCAACTCCATCACCCCTTCTTTTTTTGCGTTCCTTGTGCTTTTTCGCGGCTATCCCTGTTTCTCATACCGTTGCGTCCTTGTGTGAGATTTTTCTACCTTTAGAGTGGCGGCTCGTCCTTGCAACCAGGGCTGCTCCAGGCGACGTTCGGAGGTTTTTACGCCTTCGTTGGTATGACGATTACTGTTTCCCCCGAAGATCCCCGTGCTCCCGAAGCCCAAGCGTTGCTCACTGCTTTTGTCGACGAGATTCGGCATCGGTACGATGCGCCGCCAGCGGATGTCGGTTATTTCGATCCATCAGTGGTTTCGGTTCCGAAAAGCGCTTTCTTAGTGGCGCGAGTTGAGGGCCGAGCCGTTGGCTGCGGCGCCCTTGTTCCGTTCGAAGACGACGTCGTTGAAATTAAGCGGATGTTCGTTCTTCCCCAGGAAAGAGGACACGGCATCGCCAAGAAAATCCTGGATCGGTTACAAAGTCTTGCCCAGGAGTTCGACTACGATCGTATCCGTCTTGAGACGGGTACGAAACAGCCTGAATCGATCGCTCTTTACGGTAAGTCAGGTTTCTATCGAGTCCCGAACTTCCCGCCGTTCGAAAACGATCATACTGCGGTCTGTTTTGAGAAGCGGATCTGACAACTCAAATCGACGCGAATATGCCACGGTCGGAGGAGCGTCGCATTCCGTGTTTGTCGAACGTGCCGATATCTCGACGTGGTAGGATCGTTTGCAGCTGCACGCTCGGTTAGCGGCGACGCCCTAGAGCGCGGCGCGCATTCAGCGTCCCGCGCGTACATGATATCTTGGGTGGTTGAACGCGCGTGGGAGTCACAGCCGAATATGATTTGGGCCGGCTCTATCGATAGCCCGGATTACCGTCTGGCGGCCAGAGATCGCTACTGTGCCTCCCCTCCGACCTATTAGCGCGCAGACAACACGGCTTTCAGCAGTCACCAAAAATTCTACCAATCTGTACCTGTCCGAGACCCGAATTCGCGGCTAGCATCTCAAGTACACACCAAAACTCCACTGCTCCACCCATCCATTTCTTCACCCTCCCACCTCATGGAAACCATCGAAAACCGTTTAGCTCAGCTTGGTATTACGCTTCCTTCTTTGCCCCAGCCGATGGCCAATTACGTGCCGTTCACTTTGACCGGTAATCTTCTCTATGTTTCCGGCCAAGGACCAAAGATCAAAGAAGGCAGTTGGGTTTGTGGACAAGTCGGTAAGGATCTGACGGTACAACAAGGCCATGAAGCCGCCAGGCTAACAGGAATTCAGCTCTTAGCCGTAATAAACGGCGCGCTCGGTTCGTTAAATCGCGTTAAGCGGATCGTTAAGGTTAACGGATTCGTAAATTCTGCCCCGGGATTTGGTGATCAGCCGGCTGTGATCAACGGTTGTTCAGACCTTTTCGTTGAGGTCTTCGGAGACGCCGGTCGCCATGCCCGCACCTCGATCGGAGTGAGCAACCTCCCCCAAGGAATCGCAGTCGAGATCGAAGCGATCGTGGAAGTTTTGCCGGGGTAGCGGCCCGGTGGGCCGAGTAAGCGCCGAGATTTTCGCTCTACCGTACCTACTGATTACTTTCCCGTTCCCGGAACGACCCGGCGATCTTGTCGAAGTCATCCGTAAACCTCGCGGCTTTTGATTCCAGGCTCCAGCAGAACACCCGATAGAAATTGTTTTGGCCCTCAAAATAGGTGATGCGATAGCTAATCCGCAGGTGATCGATTTCACCTCGCACCACCTGGCGCACGGCGGGTTTTCCGTTGATCGAAATTGTGGCTGGCGCTTCTACTTGAGGCGTCTTGAGTTTCTCCCGCACCGAATCGGTATGATCCTGGGCGAAGTCATTCAGATTTTCCACGTAGTCTTGCTTCGAGTGGACATAAACGACGACATACTCGCTTCCAGTCAGGTCTTTGGCGGCGAGCGCACCTTCGCTACTCAGATCCGGACTTTCAATCCAAGACCTAGGCACAGAGATTTCGCATGAACCGTCTTTAGCGCGAATAGTCCGTGGCTGGCTCGACGAGCTCGATTCCAGACCGGCAAAGAAAGAGATCAGAAAAAAGAATGCGGCCAGACAAGTCTGCAAGGCAAAGGCGACTGCCATGACAATGCCGCAGCCCTTACCCGTCCCGGTCTTCGCTCGGATTGCAATTACAATTCCGACGATCACTAGCCCCACCAACACGAGCGTGACTAGGACCTGTGCACCGATGCTAAAGTAAAAACTGGGGTTGTGCGTGATGTCCTGGGATCCCATGGCCGGACCCTCTTATCACAAAAACGAAAATCTCACCACAGAGCAGGCTTACTTCGCGGCCCGTCGGAGCGGGACTTAGGCGAACCTATGCTGCTGGAGGCGTCCGGTGACTTCCGTTAACGCAAGAAAAGACTCTTCAATGTAGAGTCCAAAGTGGGAATAGATCTCCGACGTTCAAGCCGGGATCTCGATAATAGAGCAGATCCAGTCGGCCATCCTTCAAACCACCGCTGTAGGGCTTAATGTCTCCAAAAGCGAGGGTATTAAACGAGCCTTTATACCTCGGGCCGATTTGGATAATTGCTTGAAAGTACCGATCACCCCGTCTTTCGATCGCGATCACTTTTGCCGGAAGGGAGGTCATCGCTCAAGATATTCACAGTTTTTGGTGGCCAGAGTCCAGACGACTTTTTGGCAAATCCATTTACTGCACAGAATCGAACAATGCCGTTAGCTCATTTGGCAAACATCACGTGGCATTACTCGGAAAAACTAACTTTTTGATAAGGACCAGTTTTCTACTTTTTCCTCGGTTCGACTGTTTTTATTCTAACTTTCCGGAGAGGCTCTATGAGAGTTTAAGTAAGAGTCATAAATACTATGCCGGCTGTCCCTAGGATCGGCCACCACCCAATTCCTCTTTAGCGGCAGCTTTTCGAGTTTGACCCTATAAGGGCCTGTCAACAGTCTTGTTTAGGCAAAAAAGCTACGGCTCACGAACGAACCCAAAGAACTAACTATCAAATGGAGCTGCCGCACAGAGAAATGGAGCGACCAGAAATCGCCGAGCTATTTTATTTTGTTCTAATGAATCCTAACGATGTCGAGCAGCTTTTTCCGTTCCTTGCGCCGAGGGTCGAGTGGATTCTCTCAGCCGCGAATCCTCAGACTTTGGGTGATGAAGTTCCTCCGAATTCCATCAAGTTCTCACGCAAGACGGGCTTGCGAGAATTAGCACTCTATTTCCGTGACAGTTTGAAGGTGATCTCGGGCGACCTTACTGGGTGCATCCCGCATCATCACCTCGTTTTTTCGTTTGGCAGAGTGCGATTGCAAACTCCTGGAATGGATCAGCCGGCAGAAACCAATCTCGCTGCCAGAATCACCTTTCAGGGCTCGATCATCACCAGAGTCCAGATACGGATCTCTTGGCCGCTGGCTTTTTAAAGCCGAGCCCGGCGTCGGGAGTTAAGATCCGCAGATTACACAGATTTCGGTTCGGGATCAGGCAACGCCATACTAGTAAGCACCGCGCTGCAACCGATGTGGTTGTTCTGGTATCGCCATCGGCCTTTGATTCGTTGCCGCGCCGCGCGAAACGCTCCGTCAAATCAGGCTGGCGCGACACCGCCTATCTGCGTTCATCTGCGGTTCCTTTTTCTTCGTGTTCTCTTTGCCTCTGTGGTGAATATTACCCGTATGAGCGCGGCGGTTATTTCAAAAACGGCTCAGTCGGGGACCACTCTCAACGCCAGGGACGTTCAGAGTGTGGTCGAGCAAGTTTGCCCGGCCAAAGATTATCGAGGAAAACGCGTATTGCTGATTGTTCCGGATGGAACTCGCACCGCTCCTATTGGTCTCTTATTTAAGACGTTACATGCAGAGATCGGCCCGGTGACAAAGGCGTTCGACGTGTTGATCGCGCTGGGAACACATCCTCCGATGAGCGAGCAAGCTATTTGCGAGCGCTTGGAAATCTCCAGCGGCGAACGGTCGGCACAATACGCGAATGTGAACGTCTTCAATCATCAGTGGGACAATCCGGATGCACTTAAGGAAATCGGCGTTATTCCGGAGGAGGAAATCTCTGAGCTTTCGCATGGGCTCTTTTCGATGCCGATCCGGGTCAAAATAAACCGACGATTATTCGAATATGATCAGGTAATCATTGTAGGCCCGGTCTTCCCGCACGAGGTCGTCGGCTTTTCGGGTGGCAACAAATATCTGTTCCCTGGTGTATCCGGTCCCGAGGTTCTAAACTTTTTTCACTGGCTCGGTGCGGTGATCACCAATCCAATGATCATTGGCCACAAATGGACCCCGGTGCGCCGAGTCGTTGATCGCGCTGCCGGCATGGTCCCGATCAGTAAGCTTTGTTTTTGCTTGATAGTGGATCATGGGGAGCTTGCTGGCCTCTTTGTGGGTTCGCCGGAGGCGGCTTGGTCTGAGGCCAGCGAACTATCACGGCAGTATCATATCACCTACAAAGATAAACCGTTTCGCACCATCCTATCGTGTGCGCCGCCCATGTATGATGAGCTCTGGGTTGCAGGCAAATGCATGTACAAATTAGAGCCGGTGTTGGCTGATGGCGGCGAGCTCATTATTTATGCGCCGCACCTAAGAGAGATCTCCGTTACCCATGGCAAGCTGATCGAAGAAATCGGTTATCATTGCCGGGATTATTTTTTGAAACAGTGGGATCGATTCAAAGATTATCCTTGGGGTGTCCTCGCTCATTCCACCCATGTCCATGGTATCGGCACCTACGAAAACGGAGTAGAAAAGGCGCGAGCCCGAGTCATGCTGGCGACGCAACTTTCACCCGATGTCTGCCGGAGAATCAATTTCGGCTATCGCAACCCGGACGAGATCCGGCCAGAAGATTTTGCCAACCGTGAAGACGAAGGAGTCCTGTTAGTGCCGAAAGCCGGTGAGATGTTATTCCGCCTAAGCGATTCTCCAGAGTGGGCAAAAGGCGCAGACTAAGAAAAAACTCACGCAAAGGCGTTTCGCCGCCGTTTTTCGCAGCAGTCTGCGTTGAACAGGTGCAATTCACGCAAGCAGTCCTGGAGGGGAGCCGCTTTATAGGCTGGCAGTTTCTATGGGCTGGCAGCAGGCGGCTCCCGGAAACGTCTCTACGCCTATTTTTGCTGTTGTAGGTAAGCCGGAGCAATAGACCACGACCACATCTGGAGACGTTCGCGGGAGCCGCTCGCTAGCCGAACGATGGAGCTGCCACATTGCAAAGCGGCTGCCCTCCAGGACGGTCTGCCTACCGCACCACCGCATCCTTCACCGTGAGCTTCTGCGGGATCAGCTTCAGCTCGTAGAACGTATCGGCAATTCTCTGTTGGTCCGCCAGTACCGCATCGTCGATCGGTTTGTAGATGTGTTTGTAGTGCCGAAGGCTGGCCTCAACAATATCGGGTTCGAGCCCTTGAATCGGCGCGAGTTCCTTAGCCGCTTCCGCATAGTTGTCGCGCACCCATTGCCCAACCCCGCCCAGCTCTTGCATAAGGATTTTAACAATCTCAGCGTTCTTCTCGGAAAAGCTACGGGTGCTAACAAAGTATTGATGTCGCTTAACGATTCCCTTGGCCGTCGTTAACACGCGAGCACCGATTTGCCTTTGTGCGGCGACGAAAAAGGGATCCCAAATCGCCCAGGCATCGATAGCGCCGTTCTGAAAAGCTGCCCGAGCATCCGCCGGAGCCAGATAAGCAGGCTGAATATCACCATACTTGAGTCCGGCATCTTCCAGCGCTTTTACCATCAGCCAGTGAACATCGGACCCCTTATTGAAAGCGACCTTCTTTCCCTTTAGATCGGCAATCGTTCGGATCGGTGAATCTTTCGGGACCAAGATGCCTTCCGCCTCAGGAGTGGGCAACTCGTACGCGGTGTAAACTAACGGCGCCCCGGCCGCTAAAGCAAAGATCGGGGGAACCTCGCCCACGTATCCAAAATCAATTGAGCCCAGATTTAGCCCTTCCAGAAGCTGTGGACCCGCAGCAAACTCAAGCCACTTCACTTCAACGTTTAAGGGAGTGAGCTTTTTTTCCAAAGTACCGTGAGCTTTGAGCAAGACCAATGTGCTAGCGGCTTTTTGATATCCGATCCGGAGAGTGGCGCTGTTGCCGGAGATCGGAGCCAATAGCATCGCGGTTAGCAAGGATAACAACGAGATGAAAAAGCGGAATGCTGCAGAAGATCGGAGCGGTGAAGTATTGGAACGCTGCAATTTTGCGGTAATCTGTTTAAGCGGATTCATCGAGTATACCTGTAATGCCTACCATATCAGTAGGCTATTGACAAGCACACGCGTCCGGTAGGGCGAAAATCTCGGCGCGGGCGTGATCGGGCTAACACCTTCAACGATATCGCGCCGGATTTGAGCCGTTGGAGTGTGGCGATGCCTCGGTCTTGGCTCGTCGGAATACCAGCGCTGGCTGGAAACGAGCCGGCGCTTCTGGGCAACCTAGAACCTAAAACTTAAAACCTAGAACCTAGAACCTAAAACCCTTCCTCCCGACGAGTGCCGAACGACTAGCGTGGTCTCGAATTTAATCATCTCTGCTGGCTCCTCTGGGTGGTTGAGACGATCCAGCACGGCCTGCATTGCTCGTTGACCCATTCGGTAGTGGGGCTGGTCGACGGTTGTCAGTGCTGGATCGTACCATTCGGCGATGGCAATGTTATCATACCCAACCACCGCAATGTCTGCCGGTACCCGCCGGCCCAGTTCCTTTATTTTTATGATTGCACCGATTGCCGCCATATCGTTTGGCGCGACCACGGCCGTCGGCGGTCGAGAAAGTTGCAGCAGCTGAGCCGCACCTTCTTGACCTTCTGCGACATGCCAGCCACCGGGCACGATCAACTCCGGCGCGACTTTCTTTCCTCTTCGTGAGTGCGCCTTCAAAAAACCAGTTACCCGCGGGCTTTGTTTCTTCGTATCAACCGGCGGCGAGATCATTCCTATGCGCTCGTGCCCAAGGTCCAGCAAATGGTCAGTTGCTTTGATAAACCCTTCTTCGTCGTCCGCCATAATACATACCACCTGATTACCCAGTTTATGAGTGCTGGGTACGAAAACGACGGGAACGCCCTGACCGGCCAGACTTTTGAGTGCTTCTGTCCAGGCCTTATTCACTCTGATAGTGGCAGCGATTAACCCGGCAATGCGATGCCGCCTTAACAGATCCAGATACTGAATCTCTTTTTCGGAATCCTCATCTGCATTACACAAGAACACCGAATAACCCTGGCGCTGCGCTTCATCTTCTATTCCGCGTACTAACTCCGGATAGAACGGATTGGTGATGCTCGGGATCACCACGCCAACAGTGAAGCTACGCTGCGCCCTAAGGCTCCCGGCCAACAGGTTCGGTTGGTAGTCGAGTCGAGCAACAATCTCTCGTACCCGGACTCGCGTCTTCTCCGAGATACCCGATTTATTGTTAATGACTGCTGAGACCGTCTGTTTGGACACCCGGGCCGCGCGCGCGACATCATCCATCGTTAGTTTAGACGATCGAGGCATTTGGGCGAGAGCCAGGAGCTGGAAGGGAGGCGTGAGGTTAGTACATTCCTATCCGCCAATACCTACCAGTTTCTCCTTCACATAACGAAAGCTGAGCTCAAGCGAATCGAACGGATTGCCGGGCGTGAAATCCTGTTCCACCACAAACCACTGGCAGCCGACCTTCTCCGCCTCAGTCACTAAGACAGGAAAATCGAGATTGCCGTGACCGATCTCCGCCATAAAAGGCGGGTCGTCATGTTTGCTCGGGACGCCATAATCTTTCATGTGTAAGCTCACTAATTTAGTCCCTAATTTCTGAATCCAACGCTCCGGACTAACCCCGCCGTATTGTGCCCAGTACGTATCAAACTCAAATGACATCGCCGGTGCGCGTTTTCCCAGAATGTCGTAAACCAACTCGCCGTCTAATCGCGAAAACTCCATGGCGTGATTGTGGTAGGCCAGGGTCAAACCCGCGCCGGACAGAACCGTGGCCGCATTCTGCAGCGCGTCGGCTAATCCATTGACTTCAGACGCCGAGCCCAGGTTCACTCCCCCCGGGAAAGCATACATGCCGAGCTTGGCCCCGACGGTGTGGAGTTTCTCGACAATGGCCTGCGGTTGTTCGAGCAATGTCTTGCCTGGGACGTGCGCAGCAGCAACCGCCAGACCCGCATCGCGGCAAATTGCCGCGACTTCCTTGTCATTTATCGCACTCGAAGGAATCAGTTCCACCGCGGGATAGCCGATCTTCTTTAGGCGCTCCATACTTCGGGCAAACGCAGCGGAATCCGAAAGATAGTCTCGTACCGTATAAATCTGGGCAGCAACTTGTGAGAGTTTCATCCTTTTAATATTTCCGTTTCTGTTCTTTTTTTCTGATCTAACCCAACAATTTGAATTTCAAAGTAAGCAAGATTACCGCCCCCTTTCCTCGCTGCGCAACCCTCGACCTACGATCCAAATCTGCGTTAATCTGCGGATATTTATCTAGGGTTTGCGGGGCTCAGTGTTCGCACATCAATTCCACCATTTGGCTAAAGAGGTCCAAGTCTAATAAGAAATCTTCCGGCCCCGATTTTGGCAACCGGTTTTGGGTCACATTGTCGTAGAATGCTTTCCACTCGGCCACGAACGGATCGCCCCAAGCCGGATGCGCATCGCTCGTAGTCACGCCCCCCTGGCCGTTGGACTCCGTCGTAAACACTCGGATCGGCAGATTTCGGACGTACGGTGTGTCATACTGTACCCGGACAGTCTTGTGCTCGCCAAAGACCTCCAGATGTGCATCGAATCGTGGAATATGGTCGATGCCGGTTTCGAACTGGCAGACAAACGTTCCGTAGTCAAAAGCGGCAGCCAGATAACGTCCGCCGGCTCGCTGGGCGGCGAATAGCACGTTGCCTGGCATCCCCAGCAGCTCCCGCATGGCGGAGAGATCGTGACTGCTTAATCCGAGCATTAAACGATAGGCTGTCTTGATGTCCTCTGCCCGATTTCCACCTAACGCTTCTGTCACTAACTCTTCCTCCCGCCGGCTCGCTTCTTTCTGCAATGATTTTGGCAAATGATGGTCCCGAACGACAGCCGACGTCTGATTTATGATCAACGAATTAGAACCAAGAAAGTCCCGGACGCGGGCGAACTTGATGGGACCAATTTTCTTGACTGCGTCGCATGCGTATAAAAAGGCAGGTGCATAACGCCGCATATAACCAACTTGGACCACCACCTGATTTTTTTGCTGCGCAGCGCGGATCTCCTGGGCTTCGCGTTGGTTCATGCACATCGGCTTTTCCACCAGCACATGCTTGCCAGCCTCAATCGCGGCCAACGTTACCTCTGCATGAAACGCATGCGGGCTAGCAACTAATACGGCATCGATATCGGTGCGGCCTACCAGTTCTCGATGATCGGTGTCCAGTGCGTCGACGTTCCAGCGCTTTCCCAGCATTTCCAGAACTAAGGGACTAATATCGCACAACGCGGTGACTTCATATAATTCGGCCAACTGGCTCAAGCTTGGCCAGTGCATAATTTGGGTTACTTCGCCGCATCCGACGATTCCTATCCTAATCCTTGCACTACTTCTTTTCCCGGTCGCTCTCTGCCTATCTGTTTCCTGTGCCTGATTTGACATTACTTATTCCTGTTGCTTTAACCTTTGACTGCCCCAGCTGTCGCGCCGGCGATCAGATATTTTTGAACGAATAAAAAAAGGATCAACGTCGGCACCATGGCCAATGTCGCCGAAGCCATCAGACTACCCCAATCCGTACCGTATTGTTGCATGAACGACTGGATACCGACCGGCACTGTCATCCGGCTTTCGTCTCGTAGAAAGATGCTAGAAATGAAGAATTCATTGTAAGAGAATAGGAACGAAAAGATGGCCACAGCGGCAATTCCTGGCGCCGCCAAAGGCAAGATGATCTGTACGAACACTCGGAAGCCGGAACAGCCATCCACTTTTGCTGCGTCGTCCAAGTCTCTGGGAACGCTGTCGAAATAGGACCGCAACATCCAGGTTGAGAAAGGCAACTGGGTTACCGTGTAAACCAGGATGACAGGAATATAATTGTTAACCAGGTTTAACTGCCGGAAAAAGATAAACAGCGGAATAATCGCGAGGATCAGCGGAAACATTTGCACGATCAATAATGCCTGATTGTACGAACCCAGGACCGCACCCCGGAACCGCGACAAAGCAAAGCCGGCTAACGCCGCCAGGGCAATGCCCAGCCCGGTACTACCCAGCGCTACGGCACCGCTGTTCAACAAGAACGTCCAGAAATGCGTCCGGCTATTAATATAGAAATAGTTAGCCAGCGTCGGCTCCGTCGGCAGAATATTTCGCGAGGAAAGAATATTCTCTGTCGTTCGGAACGAGTTCAACGCCACCGTTAAGACCGGAAAATTGACCACGAAAACAATCACCAACCCCACCCCGAGTAACAGCCATTTAGAACCGCGAATGGACGCGAAGTTAGAACCGCGAATGGACACGAATTGACGCGAATTGAGATTTGCTGGTCTACTTCTCAT
>DASUWQ010000292.1:0-6716 GCA_036378375.1 Chthoniobacterales bacterium | reverse complement strand
AGTTGTGTCACGTACGCCTTGATGTTTCCAGGTGCGTCCCAGTCTCTCTCTTTGAACTGGTATTTTTCCGAATTGAGATACTCTTCGCGGTTTGGGATCGGCACATTCTCGCAAAGCTCGAATCCGCTATAGATGCCGTAGACCGTGGTTAGGGTGCTGGCCAAAACCGCCCGAATCAGAAACGCCGGTCGGCCCCCAGTCTGCAAAAAGAACGGCAGTATATCTGGAGTGTTAGTAAAGAAATTGCCCCGGTAAAAATACTTCATTTCCGTGGTACAAAGCTCGGTCAAATACTCGGTCAGCTCGTACTTCGTATTCCGCCAGGTGAAATAGGTATAGGATTGGTTATACCCGCACTTGGCCAGAGCCTTCATCATTTTCGGCCGGGTGAACGCTTCAGCCAGGAAAATAACATCCGGATAATCGGTTCGGATCTCCCGAATTAGCCACTCCCAAAATGCGACCGGCTTGGTATGCGGATTATCGACCCTGAAGATACGAACGTTATGCTTGACCCAGAAGAGAATGACAGACTTCATCTCTTCCCAAAGCGCGCGCCAGTTCGGATTGTGGAAATTCAGCGGATAAACATCCTCGTACTTCTTGGGAGGGTTCTCGGCGTACTTGATCGTGCCGTCCGGCCGATGAAAGAACCATTCCGGATGCTCGGCGACGTAAGGATGGTCGGGCGAACAGTTGATGGCAAAGTCCAAGGCCACTTCCATGCCGCGAGCCCGGATCTCATTTACCAGCCAATCGAAATCTTCCAGGGTTCCTAGTTCGGGTTCGACTGCCTTATGCCCTCCAAACTTACTGCCGATCGCGTACGGCACCCCGGGATCATTAGGCTCAGCCGTGACCGAATTATTTTTCCCTTTTCGTTTTGTGAAGCCGATCGGATGGATCGGAGGGAAATAAATGACGTTGAACCCCATCGCTCTGGCATCATCAACGCGGGGAACACAGTCCCGGAACTTAGAGCCGCGATCACCGAAGCCTTGAGCAGAGCGAGGGAAAAACTCGTACCACGCTGCAAATAAGGCTTCTGGTCGATCGACAATGACATTGACGTACGGAGAGTACTCGGTGCTCAGGGTGCGGTCCGGCCAGGCCCCCATTAATCCTTTTAGCTCAATCTCTCTGGCGATCTGGAATCCTTCGGCAGCATCTGCTTTCCGAAGCCGCGCGGCGAAAGCGAGAAGCCGTTCTTTATCACGTTTCCGATCGATGCGGGACGCAGTTTTTTCTATGAGGATCGCGCCTTCTGCAATCTCGGTAGCTAGCTCCGTGATACCGGCATTAAATTTTTTGTCGTACTCCGCCTGCCACGAACCAAACTCGTCTCCCCAAGCCTCAATCGTCAGTTCGTACTCAGTGTTCTCAACGAAATCGGCTATGCCGGACCAGCGATCATTTTCTCCCTGCGTCATTGGCGTTTCCCACCACTCCTGAACACCCGCCGGGCGCCACTTCAGGACGGCCGCTAGTAGATCGTGACCGTCTTTAAAAATGTCCGCTGAGACGACTAATTCTTGGTCAACAACCCGTTTCAGAGGGTATCGGCCGCCATCGAGGAGTGGCGACAAATTCTCGATCACTACGCTTGGAAACCGTTCAGGGGATGATGTCGTGTTCACGCCGCGTTAGGGAGAGGCTTCGGTTGGTCAGGCAGTTCCGTCAAAAAATCCTCAAAGAAACTAAAGCCTGGAAGCAAGGACGCAACCTCGCGCAAATTTTCGATTGCCGGACCGATATGTCTAAGAAATTCCGGCTTCTGTCGCCGGACACCGATAACCCCATACGCCCCAAGCGCCTGCAACAGCCTTTGCATAGCGCAACGATGGAATAGATCGATGAATTCTTCTCGTGTCCCGCGATATTTGTATCCTTCCAGGTAGTAATCGATCAGCTGTTCTCGTTCCGTTGAAGTCAAAGTCACATAAGGATCGTACAGGAGCGAAGCCAGATCATATGCTCCCAAACCAGGGCGCATGCCCTGAAAATCAATCAGGTAAGCTTGTTCATCGCAGATCAGGATGTTTTGCGATTGAAAGTCGCGGTGGATCAACATCCGAGGTAATGCCGCTAGCTGCTCGGCCAAAGAGGAGAATTCAGGCCGATCCGCTAGCTCTCGAACCCGGCTTTCCTCGATTCGGAAACAAAGCTGGAAACAGTTCTGGAACCCATACTCTTGTTCCCAGCGAAACAAAGTAGCATCGAATTCCGGAGGTCCGTTCGGCGGTAACCGCACCTCGGGATCTGTTTTATGGAGGATAAGGATCTCATCCAGTGTGCGCCGGTATAATTCGCCGCGAATTTCCCAGTTCTCAGTTCGATGATGCCAAAGATCCTCATCCCCAAGATCTTGTAACCAAATCGAACCCTGTTCCTCGTCGTGGAAATAAATCAGCGGGGCGTTTATGCCGATCCCGCTTAAAAAGTTCGCGATCGCGACGAACCGAGCATTCTCTCCTCGATCAACCCGATATTTAACCAGGATAAGGGAAACATCCGCCCCAAATCTTATCCGATAGTACTTTCGCTCGGAGCCTCCTTTCTCGATCGGGTGAATGTCGAAAGCCCGGTCGTGGTAATGCGGGAATCGCTGTCGGGTTTCGATAATCAAAGGCTCCAAGCTCAAGCTCATACAAAGTCGTACTCGTCAAAAACTCCCTGTCGGACCTCGCCTCCCGCAACAATGCACTGGTTCAGTTCTACTCCGGTCCGGATGATTGAATTCGGCCAAGCGATCGCATTACGCAGCTTTGCTTCACTTTCAATCAAGGAGTTCGCGCCAACCCAACTATCTTCGCTGATTTCTGCTCCCGCGCTGACCGTTGCGCCGGTATCAACCGGGGCCGGCCAGCCAGGTTCTGCCAAATAGTCCGGTCGCCACCTTTCACCTGCAATGACTCGATGGATCCGCAGATATTCTGCCCGTTTTCCGATATTGAACCATCGGCCATCTTCGACAACCGCGCCTCCAACCCGGCCGCTTCGGCTAATCCAGTCAACCAGAACCGGGATAAACGAGATCTTCTTGCCGATGGGGATCTCCGCAATAGCCGCTGGGTCCCAGACCGAGATATTTGCAAAGTCGAATGCGCCCGGAATTCCGCTTTTCAGCATCTGCCGCACATCGACCACCAGCCCTGCGCTGGCATCAAAGCTAACGTCGGCGGATATACCTGTCGTCCGTAAGGCCAAGGTCACAGCCACGCCACCCGAATGATGGGCATCGACCAGTCGGTGAAGGTCCAGGTCGGTCAGCAAGTCACCGCTGTAGACGAAAAAGGGCTCATCTCCGAGCAGCGGAGTCGCATTGCGGATACCGCCGCCGGTTTCCAGTAAGGCCGGTTCATAAACGACCCTGACTTCTCTTCCGCGATAGGACCCGGTAAGGACGAGCTCCCGCTCGTCCATGTTTGCATCGAACAACTGGTTTATTTGATCCGGGAGATGGTGGGTGTTGATTACAAAACGCTCCACTCCGTAGGCGATCAAATGATCCAAGACAAAAGTGATAATCGGTTTGCCGAATATCGGCAGCAGTGGCTTAGGAACTAAATCGGTTAACGGCCGAAGTCTGGTACCCAACCCTGCGCCGAGCACAAACGCCGTGCGAATGCGAGGAGCCATGAACGGGTTGCAGAGTAGAGAAGGAGGTCGAGGAGTTCAAGAAGTTCAAGAAAGAGGAGTCAGGAGCCAGAATCCAGGAGTCAGGAGGCGCGCCGGCTCGGTTGCGCACTGCTACACCCAGAGCCTCCTGAATTCTGGCTCCTGACTCCTGGCTCCTCCTCTTGAACTCCTCGGACTCGTCGAACTCCTTGTTTCCTATGAGATTTGACATGTAGCTCCATCACGCTAAAAGGGAGCGGCACCCCGTCACACCATGAGACTGCTCGCCTCCGTTTTTCTTATTACTTTCTCGGTTGCCTCGGCGCTTGCGCAGAGCGCGAATTCACCGGTTATCACGATTCGTAAGGGAACCGCTGTCGTGATTGACGTGAAAGAAATCGGCGGTTCAGCCGGCGCGAATGCTACGGCCGTCTTGAAGAATGATATCGAACTTTCCGGCGTTCTTTCGCTGGGAGATAGAGCGAGCGCGACCATTGCCGTCAGTGGAACCGCGCCGGGAAGTGGTTTTTCCGGACAAGCTACCGAGAAAAGCGGAAGTGTTGTCCTGCAGAAGAGTTACTCCGGTGACACTCGGCGAGCCGTGCATCAATTCATCAACGACTTGGTCGAGACGGTCGCAGGTCAGAAAGGGATCGCCACCTCACGCATCGCGTTTGTGGCCAACCGGACAGGTCACAAAGAGATTTATGTAGCCGACTATGACGGAGCAAATGCGGTCCAACTGACCCATGACAACGTGATTAGTGTCAGTCCCAACCTATCACCCGATGGGCGCAAGCTGGCCTACACCGGCTACCAAAGCGGCTACGCAGACATTTACCTGATCGATCTCGCCAGCGGTGCTCGAAATCGGATCATAAAATATCCTGGAACCAATACGGGGCCCTCCATCTCCGCCGGTGACTCCCAGATCGCTTGCACCATGAGTAAGGACGGAAACCCGGATATCTACGTCACGGGCATCAATGGAGATTCTCCCCGGCGCGTCACTCGCACGCACGCAACTAACTCGGGACCGACCTGGTCTCCAAACGGAAGCGAACTCATCTATTCCTCTGACGAGCGAGGTGGTCCCCAACTTTATCGCATCTCAGCCGGCGGAGGTTCAGGCCGGCCGATATCGACCGGTTTTGGCTATTGTACCGAGCCCAACTGGTCGCCCGATGGAAAGAAGGTTTGTTACAATGTCCGCAGCGGCGGCTCCTTTGAGGTTGCAATGACAGATCTGGAGTCCGGCGCCACGAAGATTGTAACCGGGGAAGGCGAACGTCCCGCCTGGGGGCCAGATTCACGCCACGTAATCTTTGCCCGAGGATCCGGTCTTTTTATCATTGACACGGTCAGCGGCAAGGAGGCTCGAATTATCGGCGACTTAGGACGCATCTCAGAACCGACCTGGTCCCACTAACTCAACACGCTCGACCATGAATAAAAAAACGGTCCTACTCTACATCCTCGCCGCTGCTCTCACCGCTTGTCAGCCACAGCAGAAACAACAATACGCCGGGGTTGAAGGTGACACGGTAAATGGCTCCCCCCTACCGGAACGACAAGAAGGAACGTCGTTCTTCGGCAGCAACGTATCCAGAAACCAGTTTCCCCCGGTCTACTTCGCCTACGACAGCTCGGAGATCCAGTCCTCCGAAACGGGTAAGCTGCGGCAGGTCGCAGATTTTATGAAGCGAGGGCCGAACAATATCATCCTGGCCGGCTTTACCGATGAGCGTGGCACCGACGAATACAATCGCGCGCTCGGTGAACGACGGGCTCAAGCAACCAGAAATTATCTGATCTCACTCGGTGTGTCCGGCTCGCGAATCCAGACCGTAAGCTTTGGTATGGAAATGCCAGCAGACTCCGGACACAATGAAGCCGCCTGGGCGAAGAATCGGCGCACTGAGACTGGAGTGATCAAGTAGGCGAAGGGGCGAAGAATTTGGTGGGGCGAGGCTCCCGAAGAACCTAGAGATGTGACGAACCCGCTGGCTGGTCGCGCCTCAACATTTGGCTAGACCAATTCGCTTGCCGAGCCGCGGTTTATGGGGTGGCCGGCGCGAGGCGCGCTGTTCGCCTATTGCGTGGACCATCTCGCCCACAACCAAGATGCCGACGACGCTGCAGACCCGCGGCTCGGCACGCCGTTCGATCTAGCCTGGTGTTGGGAATCAACAACGTCAGTCGCTTCGTTAAAAGGCTCAGACCGTTCGGGAGTCTCGCCCCACCAAGTGCTCGCCGTTTCGCCCATTCGCCGCTTCACGATATCGCCTATCCACCCCATTCGACCGCTCACCCTTTTCCGGTGCCATCCACTCCTATTCGTGTACATTCCGTGTTTACCGTGGGCGGTTTAAAGGTTACAAATCAGACAGACGGAATTCAAAGCGCGTCCCGTCCTTCGGCCACCGGCCGCAGCATGGAAGACCTGCATCTGCTCGAAGACGACGAATTAGTGAGCCGTACTCAGGCTGGCGACACACAGGCGTTCGATGTGCTCTGGCACAAGTACAGTCCCCGGATCTATTCGCTCGTGTACAACATGACCTCGAACCACGAGGACGCCAATGATCTGCTCCTAGAGGTTTTCGCCAAAGCTTTTCGTGCTATCAGCGGTTTTAAAGGCAAATCCAGCTTTTATACCTGGATCCACGCTATCGCCGTGAACATGACGATCAATTTCGTCAAAAAGCGGGGACGCCGCTTCCAGATGAGCTTGGATGATTTCGACTCGAACATCCATAATGACAAGGAATTTCTCGAGTTAACCGCCTCAAATACCCCGATTCGCGAGGTCGATCTCTCAGAACTTCAACAGAGATTGAACGAAGCGATGATGAAGCTGTCTGTTGAGCATAGAGCAGTAGTGACGATGTTCGACATCCAGGGGATGCCGCACGCGGAAATCGCTAAGGTGCTGGGAGTGCCCGAAGCGACGGTACGGTCAAGACTGTTTTACGCACATCGGCAGTTGCAGAATTATCTCGAAGAGTTTAGAAAGCAATGATGCTCGACGAACAGCAGGTACAGCAGTTACTTCGACTCAAGCGTTTCGAGCAACCCCCTCCGGGTTATTTTGAACA
>DASUWQ010000291.1:0-12341 GCA_036378375.1 Chthoniobacterales bacterium | reverse complement strand
CATTCCCAGCATTACAATGCTGGCCGCCTTTTGTGCGAGTACTTGGCTTCGCTGAATCGGTTTGAACAAAGCTTCGACCCTGCAACGGGCATGCCGCTACCGACGTTCAGTTGCTTGTTGCTGGTGTCCAACACCGTCGTTCATCACGCGCTCGGTGAACGCTTTTCTTCCGAAATATACGCGGTTAAGGCAGAACAGCTCGCCAACAAATATGTGGCTCGGCAATTGTTTAACCTGCTGACCGCACAAGCGTTGGTTGAAGACTATCGAATTACCGATCCAAAGGTAATTCCCGCGATGAATGCGGCGGGCATCAGTCTAGATGATACGACGAAGCTTGATATTAACGACTTGGAGAATTCGTTAAGCGGCACAGCCGTAATTGGGTACGCCGAGCAATTCGGACATGAAGATTTCGGACAGCTTTTTCTGCGAACGGTTTCTCCTGCTTCCTACAATTCGGACAATGAAGTGTTTGAAGGGATTAGCCTGCTTCCCAACAAATTTGAGGAGTACCAGGCCGCAATCGAGGCTTGCCGCAAGAATAACTCGATCGAACAATTGCGAGATTATGCCTTATTCGGAAAGGCGTTATCGGTAGTCGCAATTGTATCGGCTCCACGCTCGGAATTATTTGAGCAATACAACCTTCGCAAGGTGCATGAAAACATAGAATCGCTTTTCCCAAATGCGACGATCAAGCGTTATGCGCTCATCTTGGGTGCTTCCGAGAATTGCTCTTTGACTCTGATTATTTCCGGAAGCGCCTGTCTGGTGCCAGATGCGTTGTTTGCTATTCGAAATTATGTCTTTGGTTGTTTCGTAGCTGACAACCGGCAACAGGAGCGTTTTACCCAGGTCTTTAACCAAATTATGTCGAGCCCTGTGTTTGAGCCGGGAGAGCTAGCTGCAATGATGCGCGATAAAGAATCGCTCGACCCGATCATTGTTGGCATGGGCAGCCAAGGAGCCTGGCGCCGGCGGAAACAAGAATTGGAGCTGCGGGCTCAAAGCCTAAACCCGCGCGGCGTCGCAAATAGTGAACCGCCCGTAGTCGTAGAAGATGTTCTGCTTTCGAAGCAGGAGGTGATCGACGCGTTGGAGTATATCCATCGGGTGAGCAGCTTCCACAGACCCGTGACGGTTTGATGTGTGCTCGGCTGAGCCTCGCACGTGAGACGTGAGACGTGAGAAGTGATTGGTGACAGCTGCGAAACCTAGGCTTTTTATCGAGTCGATTGAGTTTGCCGAGGTACAAGCACGCTGTCGGATTTTGCCGCGAAGCGGCTATAGTGTCTAGCCGCTTCGCGGCAAAATCCGACCTCGGCACTCAGGCCAGGAGATCTTCTTCCCATTTTTCGGCTGCCGCCGGTGCCTTTCCTGCGATCAGGTCTGCGAAGGCGAGCAGGGTTTTGCGGGCATCGCTCACCGGATAATAGAATGCATCCCAATTCTCGCTGTCTTCGCCGTCGTGGTTCGGAATGACGTAATCGAAGCACCAGGCGTCTTTCAATTCGGTGTACGCGCTGCCAGCCCGACGTTCGATGTTTTCGAGATCTTTGAGCGATAGAATCCCTTTTTGCCGCTGGGTCCGCCGCAACAGTTTGCGCCGCATCACGTCGGTCAGAAAATCCAGCAAGGAGACGTTCCGAGATTTCAAGAATAAGATCTCTTCGCGGGCCAGAGGCGAAAGAAAAACACTAAGCAAATTCACCTTTTCTCTAAGCGTTTCCTGTAGTTTTCGCCCGACGAACGGATTCCCCTCGAAGAACAAGTCTCCAGCAGCCAAGCTCCGGTCGACATCGTTCAGATCGACGGCTTGCAGGTCTCCTCGAACGTCGAGAACGATAAAATTTTCTTTCTGACGAAAGGTTTCGATCTCTTCACGCGATCGGAACCAATAGTCCTTGCCATCAATTTCAGCGGGTCGCGGAGAACGACAGTTGTAAAGTACCAGCTTGTGCAGGCGGGCTGCCTGTTCGGGATAGAACTTGGAGAACGCGCTGTGCAGCGGTCCTTTACCGACACAGGACGGGCCCGAAAGGATGATGAATCGTCCCATAGTGGAAGAAGTGGTTGGTAAGAAGTGATTGATGATTGAGTGTTGGTCAGCAGTCAGCAGATTCAGAATTCAGTGGATCGGAAGTTCGATGATTCGGCTGGCATCGTGTCTAAGGTCTCGAGATCTGTTCGCACGTGAGGTCTCGACGGTGGTTTGATTTTTTAGCGAGGAAGGGTTTGCGTCCAGTTGAGCCGGATGGTTCGTCTTATATTGTAGTAGACATAGCATGAGTACTACCGCATCACTCAAAACGCTTGTTGACAACTGGTTAACCGATGTCCGGCGGCGCGGTGCCGAGCTTTACGCCGAGAATCAGGCGGATGAATCGTTATATTTTTCTTTCGAAGGAAAAGATCAGTTGCGTTTCGGCGTCAGGATCGATTTTGTGGCCCACGAGATAACGGCCCACATCAATAGCCCGGCGTTGAGTTACACTAAGCGCGAAATTTTCATCTTAAATGAGGAGAGCCTTCGGACACTAGCGAAACAGATGTGTCCGCTGCCGGAAGGGCAAGCGATTATCTCAGTCTATCTTCTAGCCCGGCTCGCGATTCTATGTCACGCCTATCAGCGCTTGCTGTCCGAATACGACCGCGAACATCATATTCATACTTCGACGAACACGATACAGGAGATTGAGGGAGAATTGCGTCAGTGCCTGACTCCGGAAGAGCAGCAGAGGACCGAGAATCCCTTTTTGCGGCCAACCCCTAAGAGCTAGGAGGGCATAATCGTTTTCGTACTCGTCGTCCTCGTTCTCGATCGGGTATGCAGCTGATTAGTTTTGAAATCGCGGCTTCGCACCATCGCGACGTTTTGAAGAAGACCGAACCTTTTGTGTTTGCCGCGCTGCACCCCCCGGCTCGGCCGCGCTGCTCATTCGTTACGCGGGGGGAGCCGTCAAGACGAATAAACCGGCGGCCTGCCACGTTTTGGAGCCTCGCCCTACCAATCGCTGTCGAGGACGAGGACGACGACGAGTACGAGGACGATTATGTTAAGACCTGCTTGCTAACGCCTAGATTTTAGCTCCCAGCTCCTGCTTTTCACAGCTTCCGCAATCCCTCCGGAAGTGCAGAGCCCAGTGAGTACGCACCTCCTCCCGCAATCAGCAAAGCGAACCCAATGAGGAGCTGGGTCAGAGCGTACTCAATTCCGCCTTTGCTTACGTCAAATCCGTGAGGCAAGTGTACCAGGAAGATGGCGCCGAGCATTACGATGATGATGCAGATGGCTCCGACCCGAATAAAAAGACCGGTCAGAATCGCTATTCCGCCTGCGAACTGGGCGAGTCCAACCAGGTAACCCACAATAGCTGGCGCATGCATGAAAGCGGCAAAGCCTTGAGGGCCTGGCCCGCCAAATGCACCAAATAAAATTGCGCTTCCGTGGTAAAGGAAAACGAGCCCGGCAGCGATCCGGATAAGTAATAGTGCGAGACTGGTTTGACCCGGAGCCGGGGCGGAATCGGAGGAAGAAGCCATACGTAACTCTCCCCAGGAGCGAATTGGTTGCAAGCGGACTGTGGCTCGATTGCAAGACCGGGTGTTCGGTTCGCAAACAGAGTTCCGGAAACAGAATTATCTTGGGAAATCCGCGAGAACTGCGCGACACTAATGCGCACTGCGCAGCGAACCATGAAAGACAAACTCATCATCGTCGTCGATCTTGGTCTAGTTAGGGCATACCGGGTTGACCTTACTGAGCAACGAACCCCGCGACTTCAACAGCTAGAACAACTGGTGCTGGATGAAGCGCATAGCCGGCTGAAAGATCGGGTTTCCGATCTGGCAGGCCGGCAGGGCACTCGAACGCAGAAGAGTATCAGTGCGCCGAAGGCTGATGACCACAACCTTAAGCTAGAGGCAAAGCGCCGCCTGATCCGCCAGATTGCCGCTCGGATCACGGATCTTATCCAGCAGAACGCCAAGAACGGATGCTGGTTGGCCGCACCCAAAGAAATCAATTTAAAAATATTAAACGAGTTACCGTCCGCCACCCGAGAACGGATCCAAAAAACGGTGCCGTGCGATTTCACTAAGTTGAGTCCAGGGGAAGTGCTCGAACACTTTCTGGAGCGAACGGTGTGACGAGCGCCTGCTCGCCATGTGAGAAGTGAGACGTGAGAGGTGAGAAGTGATTGGTGGTGGGCGCCGGAGCGGCCGATCTGCCCTTAGCTGACGCGTGCTGCGGTAGGGACGAGCTCCCGCTCGTCCGAGTAAAACGGATCAGAAGGGGCTCATCGCTACCGAAAGAATGGCAGGCCTGACCAAGGGATTTCGACCCGACTTCTCACCTCTCACTAATCACTTCTCACGTCTCACTGGACGAGCAGACGCTCGCCCAAAAACCTGCTGACATAGGGCTGTCATCCTCACCCTGTATCCTGCCCAATTGAGCGATTGGTAGGGAATAAGCGGACCCAATCTTCCGTATAACACCTTGATAGACATCAGGAGAGACATGATAAAAGAAGTCACAGCGATACGAGCAGGCCGGCCAGGAGAGCGTGATCTTTCTAACGACCTCTCACTGTTCAGGTTATCGATATTATTACTGGCGTTGTTAGGCGTCATTGTAGCGGCAATCAGCGAGGCACCGGTTATCTGGATGTTGGTCTGGCCGGCGCCGCTGATTCTGATTTTTACCACCGCCAGGTTTATTCGTGAGGGATTTCACAAACGGGATGGGGTCTTGGTTCTCGGGCGTCGTGCGCCATCACCTCCTCTGGATCTATCCGTTGGGTCTGACGATGACATCGTACAAGACGAGACTAATTTGCGTGTGGAGGTACCGATCGCAACTGGCGACCCGTCGTCGGTGGTGGGCCCGAGCGGGTGTATTGAACTTGCCAGAGCTCTTCATTTGGCGACGAGTAGCGAGGCTGGTGAGGGACGGAGGCGTTTGCGGGGACGCTTCAGTGAAGGAAATCGATCTTTGGCGCGCACCTCATGCTAGTTGAACCCTAGCACTTGCAAGGATCCTCGCTCCACACTAGTGGAGCATCGTGCCCTCGATTAGCAATGCCCGCGTAATCTTAGAGGATCAGGTGCTCGGGGAAGGATGGGTGAGTTTTGAGTCTGGTACCATCACCGGAATTGGACAAAATAATCCATTTCCCACGGGCGAGAATCTTGATGCCCAGAATCTTTATCTGGCCCCTGGGTTCATCGATCTCCATATTCATGGTGGCCACGGATTTGATTTTCTTGACGCCGGGGCGGAGGGATTCGCTGCCGCGGCGACGTTTCATCTGAGGGGCGGCGCCACGTCACTCTGTCCGACTGCGGCAACCGCGACCTACGAAAAGTTTGAGAGCGTGCTCTCGCAGTGGCAACAGGCTCAGCCGTTGACTCGTTGCCGGCTACTGCCGGTTCATCTGGAGGGGCCGCATTTAGCTCCGGGGAAAGCCGGCGCGCAGGATCCCAGTTTAATGAGGCCACCTGCGAAGGCCGATATTCAGTGGGTCCTAGCCCGGTCTTCCGCGATTTCGCAGATCACCATCGCGCCGGAGTTGCCAGGCGCCCTAGAGTTTATTTCAGAGGTCGCGGCTGCCGGAATTCGCTTGAGCGCCGGCCACACCGAGGCTGACGGCAACGACATGCGCAAAGCGGTTGGTGCTGGTCTCACCAAGGTGACCCATCTCTTCAACGCGATGTCCTACGCCACGAAAAAGGGGATGTTTCGGCAGCCCGGTGTTTTGGAGTACGCTCTGGCCGAGGATAGCCTTTTTTGTGAATTGGTATCCGACGGATTTCACGTTGTGCCTACGCTTACCCGGATGGCTTACAACGCAAAAGGCTCCGATCGGATAATGTTGATTACCGATGCATTGGCGGGAGCCGGAATGCCGCTCGATTATCGATTCCGCCTAGGCCGATTGGATTGTAAGGTCGGCGAAGGCTTCGGAATGCTTGCCGATGGTTCGGCGCTGGCCGGAAGTCTGGCCCGCACTATCGATCTGGTCCGGTTTATGGCAGGAACGATCGGTGTGCCTTTGGTTGAAGCGGTCCGAATGGCGAGTCTCACTCCGGCGCGAGTCCTGGGCCGGGAAAAGATGATGGGTTCGATCGTTGCCAAGAAAAACGCTGACTTGGTCCTATTCGATGACGAGTTCAACGTGCATGGGGTCTGGGTCGGTGGGGAACGGGTTTTGGGTTAGCGGTTGGCAATTCCTAATCGTATTCGTCCTCGTCGTCGTCCTCGTCCTCGATTGGGCGGTTTTGCAACGCGCGATGCCATAGAACACGGCGGACGGAGTAATCGGTAATCGGTCCGGATCCAGTCCTAGCTCACCACGATAGAAGCAACAGCTTTTCGAGGACGAGGATGAGGACGAGTACGAAAACGGCATTATTTTCAGGCCTTTTACGGGCCTAAAAACCTGCTGACATAGGGTTGTCATTCCCATGTCTTAACCTGCTTCTGTTGTTGATTGGGCCAGTCGTGCCGATCAGCTCAATTAAAAAGCTGAACCAACAGGAGCTAACATGACTAGTGTATCCAGATCAGGAGTATTAGTGAGCCGGAAGGCGCACTGGAAAGAGCCGCGAGCGGGCTCGTCGCTGTGTGTCACCGATTTCCTACCAAGGCGCGGCCGCCGGGCCGGTGAACCCGCCGAAAGTCTGTACCCGCTCGACATCGAGTTCGAAGTCCGAAGAGCCGCCGCTGCGCGGAGGCATCAGGCACAGGTGCTCGGTCCTATTGAGCGATTCGTCTATTCGCTGATTTCGGCAGCGGCGCTAACCGTTGTGTTAATGGGCGTTCTGAGCCTAGGGGAACCCAGGCAAACGGGCTCAGATGGTCCCGGGCAGGTTAGAAATGCATTCAGCCACTCGGGTGACCAGAATTTTGGTGGGCAATCTGATGCGGACCAGACTCGTTCAAACTGAAAAACAAGTTAAGTTATGACGAGTGAATCGCATCGACAGACTTGTCGCTATCCTGATTTATCTGCAAGGGCGCAGGGTGACCCGGGCCGAGGATATTGCCGATGAGTTTGCCACTAGTATCCGAACAGTATATCGGGACATCGCAGCTTTGGCGGAAGCCGGTGTCCCGATCGTCGGCGAAGCCGGCGTCGGATACAGCATTGTAAGAGGGTATCATCTTCCACCTGTGCATTTTACTACTGAAGAAGCGACCGCGCTGATCACAGCCAATCTGCTGATGGATCGCTTCGCCGACAAATCGTTGATGTCGCCGATGGGGTCCGCGTTGGCGAAAATTCGAGCCGTTCTGCCGCCGGACCATCAGGATCATATCACCCGGCTGGAGGGCCGGATGTCGCTCCCAACTAGCCCGCGGCCCACCAAATCAGCTAGTCTGTTCGCGATCCAAAAGGCTTTGGCGGAACGCACCATATTGCGAATTTCTTACCGTGGCGCCGGCAAGGCTGACTCGATGCCGCGCGAGATCGAACCGATGGGGCTGACCTACTACGGAGATCGCTGGCATCTGATCGCTTGGTGTCGAGTGCGCCAGGATTATCGCGATTTTCGGACGGACCGGATTCAGGAACTTGCGGTCTTGTCTGCGCGCTTCGAGCCTCGTACCAATTTTTCGCTCGATGAATTCCTGCAGCGGACGGACCAGCCGAGGACGACGGTGACAGCAGTGATTCGGGTAGATCCAGTCACGGCGGAGCGGGTTCGAAAGGAGGCTCCGTTCAAGATCGTGAAAGAAGAGCGGAAGGAGAACGATGTCAGCTTCACGATCGAAGCCGGCAACTGGGATTGGTACATGGGTTGGTTTCTTTCGTTTGGATCTCGAGTTACGATCATCGAGCCGGAGGCGTTCCGGGCACGATTGTTTGAAGTAGCACAGGTAACGGCTAATCATCACGGCGCAGGGGCGAGCACGGTGTGAGGGCGGGAGTGAAGACCGTGATTGGTGAAAAGTGATAGGTGATTGGTGGGGGGAGACCTATGTGCACACCCGCACCGGAGGGGCGTTGCATTGTGCTCTTTAGCTTCCGAGCGCATCGACGCCTCTAATCGTTGTAGGTATGGCGTTCTGATAGATGCGACGCCCCGGCGTGGCGATACGTTCAGCACGTTGGATCCACGCCTACAGGGAGCCGCGGCAGCACGCAACAGTTCATCGGCATACGCGATAGACCGGTGGCAAACCGGAGACGAGATAACCGGAATGCGGCTCCCCTCCGAGAGGTTTGGATTGGTCACTCATCTTTCATCTCTCAACCGTACCAAAAAGGAGCCTCTTTACCTGCGCGCCACGAAATATACGCCGAGATTGACGACAACAAAGACCAGCGCGTACCCGGCGGCCAGCCAGCAGGGGACTCTTGTCACCGCAGCGTCAGCAGACTCATTAACCAGCCTGGCTGCAACGCTGACGATTTGGGGCGCCGATAATATCATTGCGTTTCCACCCAAACCCATTTTCGGAAACGATAGAGATCAAGAGGGATCTTTTGGCGTCACCGCGAAGGCAAAGCCGGTAGGATTACCGTAAACTGCTACTGTCGAGTAGGTGATAGTGGGATGATCTAGAATAGACTAGCTTCGCCGAGATATCACATGGACCAAACATCAGATCAGAATGGAGTGAAGGGATTCTCATTTCGCTTAGCGGCGATCGATTTAGATGGGACTTTGCTTGGACACGATAAGCAAGTCGGCCCGGAGAATGCAGCAGCAGTTCAACGCCTGAAGGACAATGGGGTCACCGTGATCATCGCGTCTGGTCGCCGCCATCAGAACAGTGTTCGATTTCAACGGGAATTGGGGCTGACTGGTCCAATTATCGCCTGTCAAGGTGGCCTGATTCGGGATGGCGAGAGCGGGAACGTGATTGAAGCCCATTTCCTACCGCAGAGCGTGACCCGCCAAATTATCAGCGATGCGGAGAAGAACAACATGCACCCAATCTATTATCACCTCGATCATTTGTATGTTGCAGAGCGCCATAACCAATGGATTGATCTCTACGAGTCCCGGGTGGGCGAGCGCGCGGAAGTGCTGCCAGACTTGGAGCAACTAGAGGGCCGCAGGGCCCTGAAGCTTGTTTGCTATGGAGATCCAGCGGTCGTGGCGAAGGTGAGGTTGGAAATGTCCGCTCATTATGCTGATAAAGCCGATGTCCTCTCCACCGAGCACGAGAACCTGGAGTTTATGCCTCGCGGAATCAGCAAGGCGACCGCGCTAGCAAAAGTAGCGGGCGAGTACGGAGTGCGCCAAGAAGAAGTGTTAGCGTTTGGTGATGGAGAGAACGATGTGACAATGCTGCGTTGGGCTGGGGTGGGGGTAGCGATGTCCCATGGCAATAAGGCCGCAATTAAAGCCGCGAAACAGGTGAGTCCACCTGGCCCAGCGGAAAGCGCGTTTGCCCGGGCGGTGGATGCGCTGTTGAAAGGCTAGCCGGCGGTGTTGCTAGCGCTCCTGGTCATTGCCGGCTTTGGGTGAAAGTGAGTTTGGTAGGCGGGATTGTTGGACACACATTTGTAATGCGGCTCCCTCCTTTTTAGGCGGAGGGCCAGCAATTCTAGTTCTTGGCGGGGCTGTTCTACTATAATAGACATGTGTCGCATATCGGAAACTAGAACCAAATGCGCTCTGACCAATCCGGTATCGAGCAACGGATCGCTGCTCATCTCAAGCAGCGCCGCCTCGCCAACGGCCTTTCTCTGGCTGATTTAGCCGAACGATCCGGGGTCAGTCGCGCCATGATCTCGAAGGTGGAACGTTCCGCCGCCAGTCCTACGGCGGCTTTGCTCGGGCGCCTTTGTAACGGGCTCGGAGTAACACTTTCTTCGCTGATCGCGAACGCTGAACAAACGACCTCTCCCTTGGTTAGAGCGAGGGATCAAACTACCTGGCAAGACCCGGTCACCGGCTTGACGAGAACCATGATCTCGCCCGATTTGGCCGACTTGGCAGTTGAGATCGTCCGTATCGATCTACCCCCGGACGCGAGCGTGAGTTATGCCGCCCAACGCTATCTCCGTTATGACCAACAGATTGTACTGCTCAAAGGCCGCCTCCATCTCACGGTTGGCGACAAAGAATATCAACTGGAACCGTGGGACTGTCTGCTAATGCCGACGAACTTAACCCTGCGATTTCATAACAAAGGGCAGGTTAGCTGCCGCTACCTGGTCATTGTGAGGAAAACCCAATGAATATAGAAATCCGGCCTGCGGAAAATGATGATTTGGAGGCGATACTGGCCATCTATAACGATGCGATCGTCAACACGACTGCGGTCTATGATTATCAACCGCGAACGGCTGATGCCCAGCGGCAGTGGTTTGAGACTAAAAAGGCTCAGCGTTTACCTGTGTTGGTAGCTGTTGAAATTGCTACCATAATCGGCTTCGGTTCCTTTGGTCCGTTTCGTCCCTGGCCAGCCTATCAGTATACCGTAGAAAACTCGCTTTATGTTGATTCTGCGTTCCGGAGAAAAGGCGCAGGAAAGGCTTTATTGGCCTCATTAGTGACCGCCGCTCGGACTGCCGGGTATCACGCCATGGTGGCGGGAATCGATGCTACAAATGAAGCGAGTCTGGCTCTGCATCGAAAAGTTGGGTTCGAACCGGTTGCGCATTTTCGTGAAGTTGGTTGGAAATTCGAACGTTGGCTGGATCTGGTCTTCATGGAGAAGATGTTAGGCGGATAAAAGTACCGGGGCGTCACATCTATCCGAACGCAAAATCTGCGACGGTCAACTGGCGCCGAAATGCGTGCGAGCTGCGAATGCGGAATGTGACGCCCCCTCCGATGTGGTAGATGCGGTACGTTTAGCTACTACTTAAAACCTTTCACGCTTCGCTGCTTCACTCTACCTCTCACATCTCACACTTGTTTCCACGGCTCTGGCACCCATTCAAAGCCTTGATCTTTCTTGCGAATGTGTCCGACGCCGGGAAAGGGGAGATGAAAGCCGATTACTCGGGTGCGGGCTGCGGCAAGCTTTTCGAAAACGCTTTTGCGGGTTGACGCCGCTTGGTCGGGGTCGGAATCAACCCCGATGGTCCAGTCCGGGTTGTGGAACATAATGACGTAGTTGTGCGCGAGGTCGACGATGTGAACGAGCTCATCATGACCGGATTGGATACGGAGAATGGTATGGCCCGCCGTATGGCCAGGTGCAAGTTCTGTGGTTACGCCGTCTATCAGTTGCTTTCCCGTCTCAAATTTGTGAAAGCGGGACTCAAGCGCTAGCAAGGTATCTCGCGCCCGCTGAGCATACGTCTTTTTATCTTGGTCGTTGAGTAAAGTCTTAGAGAGATCGGGATCTTTCTGCGTCCAGAAGTTCCACTCAATTTCGTTAATAAAATGCTGGGCGGATGGAAAAACTGGTTGGTTGTCTGTGCCGATCAATCCGCCCATGTGATCCGGATGAGCATGGGATAGAAAAACTCCCGTGATTTGATTTGGGCGATAACCGCCAACGGCGAGTTGGGATACCAGGTGGCCGGCGGTGGCGGGCAACAATTTCCCAAACCCGGTGTCGCACAGCAATCGATCTTTTCCCGTATCGATCAGGACCACATTATAGTAGCCCATAACATGGTCGGTCGGCAGAAAAGCGGCTTCCAGGGCGGAGTTTAGCTCATCTGGACTTGCCTCGGACGCCCAGAAAGGCTGGACTGGTTGAAAGATCTTGTAGCCATCGTTGAAGACGGTGAGTTGGAAATCGCCGACGCTGAACCGGTAGTAGCGCGGGTTGGATTTGGCCTGCATTGGCGCTGCGTCTGCCCGAGGCTCCAGGCCAACAGCGGCCGCGCCGACTCCGAGCAAACCGATGGCGCGTCTTCGCGAGAAATTAGAATTCATAGCGTCAGAGGGCAAAGATTAGGGGGCCAAGAAACGAATTAGGGTGGCATGCCCTGAGAGTCAAAGGAGAAAAGAATAGCCGCAAAAGAGCACAAGGAACGCAAAAAAAAGAATTCGAGGAGAGTCCCGCCAAGTGACGTTGCCCGGGAAAGCCTCTTTTGGGATCTTTGCGCTCTTTTGCGGCTATTCCTCTTGTCTTAGGGCCTGACGATCGAGGCTGTTATCCATCGCTTCACGCAACTCGCTCCCAGATCCCTTCATATCGAACCGTGAGGCCGATCTCATCGACATCGATCTCGGCCGTAAAACCGCTGCCCAGGCTTCGGTAACGATATTTGCGGTCGGCGAGTCTTTCGTACGACTGACTCGCGCGGACAATTTCCAGCGATGGAAAGCGGATCCAGGCAACGGCGATTTCTTCTGCTTGGCCGATGGCCAGATTGAGCCGGTTGACGGGCAAGGAGTTCGTGACCGGCGTC
>DASUWQ010000290.1:0-4717 GCA_036378375.1 Chthoniobacterales bacterium | reverse complement strand
CCACACGCCCACACGCCCACACGCCCACACGCCCACACGCCCACACTGGCACGCCATGTGCTATCTCACACGGCACGTGAGGTTTTGGTTGGGACCGGGGTGTCACCTCTGGCGATGCCCCGGTCCTAGAAGCCCCGCCCGACGTAGCCTCCCGGAGTATTAGACGAGGGGGCGAAGTCTAGCTGCATAGCTCTGCTCGCTCATTAATGGTTGGCGAATTGTGGGCGATCCAGGCTATCTGATTGTCCAATGCGACTCAGCCAATTCTCGCTCTCTTCCCCCGGCCCAAAGCGAGATCGCAATGAAGACGCGGTCGATTTCTGGGAACCTGCTGACGATCAAGTCCGCCGTCAGCACGGGTCGGTGGCCATCATCGCCGATGGTGTCGGTGGCCAAAGCAACGGCGATGTCGCCAGCCAGCTCGCGGTGCATGTCGCACTGGATGTTTTCCGGAAATCCAATCCGTCGCTTACGACCAAACAGATTCTGAGAGAGATTTTCCAGCGGGCGAACCTGGCGATCTATGAGTTAGGCATGGAAAATCCGAAGGGCGGGCGGATGGCCACAACTTTAACGGTCTGCATCTTTCGCGACAAAGAGCTGGCGATTGGTCACGTTGGCGATTCACGTGCCTATCTGATCAGAAACGAACAGATCAAGAGATTGACTGATGATCATTCCTACACCGGTCTACAATTGAAATTGCGCTTGATCACCGAGCACGAAGCGCGGGCCAGCAATCTGCGTTCGATGTTAACCCGTACTGTCGGACATGAACCGGTAGTGCGTTGCGATTTCAAGCGGATCAGATTGATGTCGCGCGACCGCATCCTCCTGTGTACCGACGGCCTTTATTGCTTCGTCAACGACGGCGAAATCTCTGAGGGCGTCGATCGGTTAAATATGGACGAAATCTGTCCTTATCTGATTTCCTTGGCGGAAAGACGGTCTACGGATGATAACTTGACGGCCCAGGTGATCCAGATTGATCGCCTGATTGACCCGAAGTATGACTCACCGATCTCATTTCTGAAAAACTCCCAAGGGGAACTGGAAAACCGCATGCAACATGAAGTCCAGGCTGGGGATGTGTTAGATAGCCGCTTTCGCATTGAGAGCGTGGTTAATCGAAGCGGAATGGCATCGATTTACAAGGCTACGGATCTCACCAGTGGCGATACCGTTGCGGTCAAAGTCCCCTACATGCAGTACGAGTCCGATCCTGGTACGTTTGCGCGGTTCCAGAGAGAGGCTGAGATCGGCAAACGCCTAAATCATCCCAATATTCTGCGATTCGTCACGGTACCGGATCAGAGTCGTCCGTACATCGTGACGGAATACTTGCAGGGACGGACCCTGAGTGAAGTGATGAACGAGATTCGTCCGCTGCCGATTGCGGATGCGGTTCAGATCGCCAGCGCGCTTTGCGATGCGCTTTCTCATATGCATCAGCAAAAGGTGGTGCACCGCGATCTGAAACCGCAGAACGTGATGGTCTGCGAAGACGGTTCGATTCGCATCATGGATTTCGGAATTGCAAAGGCCACCGAGATGAGGCGCATCACGTTCGCCGGGCTAAGTCCCGCTATGGGGACACCGGATTATATGGCCCCCGAACAGGTGAAAGGTCGCCGGGGAGATGAACGAACGGATATTTATAGCCTGGGCGCAATGCTGTACGAGATGACAACCGGACGAGTACCTTTTGAGGGACCCAACCCGTTTATTGTCATGAACTCGCGGATCGCTGGCGACCCAGTCGCCCCGCGTAAACGGAATCCACAAATTAGCGAGCAGCTCGAGGAAATTATTCTCCACGCGATGGAGCGCGAACCAGCCAAGCGTTATCAAACCGCGGCCGACATGAAAGCGGAGCTGGATGATCCGGACTCCGTACGGGTGACCGGCCGCAGCCATCGGCTTCGTTCGCCTAAAATGTGGAAGACGCGCTGGCAAGGTGTACGCCTGATCGTGATTTCGGCGATTATCCCCGTGGTGGCTTTCGTCGTGGCACTAGTGGTGGCACGATGTCATCACTAGAAGCCGATTCCAATTGTACTCGTCCTCGTCGTCGTCCTCGTCCTCGAAAGGCTTGAACTGGCCACGTCACACGCTCGATTTCTCGAAGGGTCCAAGGGGTAGTTCCGAACAAAAGGGAGAAAATCCTTCGAGGACGAGGACGAGGACGAAAAGTCACGAGCTCTTCCCTGTTCGAGCTAAACGCGTTCACTTCCCGAACTGAATGACCAAATCGTCGCCAAGGCGAACACTATCCAAGGAAGAAATTGCATATGGTTGGCTCACCATAGCCGCAATCGCGCCAAGGGGATGAGCGAAACGGCAAGTGGACGAAAGGGCGAGAGTGGACACAGTGGACACAGTGGACTTAGAGGACAGTTCCGCCGCGATCCGGAAGACGTCCACTCTGTCTACTCAGTCCACTAGGTCCACTCCGTCCACTCCGTCCATTTTGTCCACTCCGTCCACTCTCGCCCACTCGCCCTTTCGCTCATCCCCTTGCGATTGCGAGGAACTCGCCTACGGTTCTCCAGTTCTACAACCAAAATGTCCTTTGACCTTAAGAGCCTGGTGTCGTCACGCATGGGTGACAATTATCAGCTTCACGCCAAGCACCTGAATCCCACGCTGGTTGAAGTTCTGCGTATCACCGGGTTTGACCGAGTTTATACGCGGGCAGAGGGAGCGTACCTGTATGATGCCGCCGGCAAGGCTTACCTCGATTTTTTAAGCGGTTACAGCGTCTACAACATGGGGCGCAACCATCCGGTAATTAAGCAAGCAATCCGGGACGCCTTGGATCTCGACCTGCCCAATATGGTCCAGATGGACTGCTCGCTATTGAGCGGGCTGTTGGCCGAAGCACTGTTAAAAAAGACTCCGCCACATCTTGAAGCCATCTTTTTCTGTAACTCCGGAACCGAGGCGATTGAAGGCGCATTAAAATTTGCGCGCGCGGCAACCGGCCGTCCCGGCTTGGTTGCTCTCCATGGAGGCTATCACGGATTGAGTTATGGCTCACTCTCAGTAACTGGAATCACCAATTTTCAAGAGGGATTCGGTCCGTTAATGCCCAACGTCGAGCGGGTCAAGATGGGAGACCTGGCAACACTCGATCGGCTTCTGCGTGGAAAAAATGTGGCCGCCTTCTTGGCCGAACCGGTCCAGGGTAAAGGCGTCAAATCCCCGAAGGACGATTTCTTTATTCAGGCGCAGATCCTTTGCCGGAAGTACGGGACGTTATTCATCTGTGACGAGATTCAAACCGGCCTGGGACGCACCGGTAAATGGTGGGCTTTCGAGCACTGGGGTCTCGAGCCTGACATTGTTACGGTGGCAAAAAGTCTAAGCGGCGGCTACGTGCCGTGCGGTGCGATCATCACGCGGCGAGCGATCTACCAAAAAGTGTTTAGCCGGCTTGATCGTTGCGTTGTTCATTCTAGTACGTTCGGACGGAACAATCTGGCCATGACCTGCGGCTTGGCGAGTCTAGCCGTGTTAGAATCAGAAAACCTGATCGAGAACTCCGCGCGCATGGGTGATTTGCTAATCGAACGCTTGGATGCGCTTCGCCGTAAACATACGTTCCTAAAGGAAGTGCGAGGTAAAGGCCTCATGATCGCGATCGAGTTCGCCGAACCTCCGGAGCTTAGCTTGAAATTGGCTTGGCGTTTGTTGCACAAAATCGATCGATCACTTTTCCCGCAGATGGTGGTGGTGCCCTTGGTGAGCAAACATCGAGTGCTCACTCAGGTGGCTGGTCATAACATGGACGTCATCAAAATACTGCCACCCCTCATGATCGGTGAAAGAGAGATCAACTATTTTGTAAACGCATTCGACGAGACGCTGAAAGCCTGCCGGCAATTCCCCGGCCCAATGTTGGAGCTCGCCCTGAACACGGCCAAATCAAAAAGCGCAAAACGGGCTGACAGCAAGCTGAATGGCGTCCATGCGGAGACAGCCACGGCGTTATAGGTTCTAAGTTCTAAGTTGGATGCATGGCCGTCAGGCAAGAACCTCGAACCTAAAACTTTGAACATTGAACCTAGAACCCTAGTAAGGCTGGAACCGCCGTCTCAACGCTTGTTCGAGAGCATCCACTAACGCTCTGCGGTTGTAAGTAGCGGAAGCCTTGATGCGCAACAACGGGAACCGGACGGTTTGAAACAATTCCTCCAGGTATTCATCTCGCTCTCTCCGGTCAGCTCGTTCGTGGGAGCTGTCATCCAGTTCAATGGCGAGCATCGGCGCCAGAGTCCCCGGTTCCGCTAGGACGAAGTCGATGTGCTTCGAAGCGATCCGACGAAAAACCCGGTTTCGTTCTTCCGGTTGCCGGCTTTCGACTTCGATCAAATCCGCCAGTCTGACCTTGCAGAGAATTTGTAGCCGTCCGTCGATAACCAGGTCCAGCTGCTCGTAGAAAATCTTCTCCGCCGGTGTCAATAGACTGTCCACAACGGACAAATAGACCGCCGGCCTACCTGAACCGCGGAATACCCAGATCAGAACAATCACGCAACCCAGCACGAAAACAGCAGCCAAAGCAATCGTGATAGGCGAAAGCAGCAAAGTTTCCACAACTTCGCCGGATGTTACCGCAAATGATAAAAGGAGTACAGAGAACGGTTAGAGGGTTATAAGTTTTAGGTTCTAAGTTCCACGTTGGCGCCCAAGACCTTACGAACGCCACCACTTC
>DASUWQ010000289.1:0-7342 GCA_036378375.1 Chthoniobacterales bacterium | reverse complement strand
TCACCCAAAACCAGGAGATTGTTGAAGTCGACGGTCTCACGATCCGGGATGTGATCGAGAACCTGGAGAAATCCTATCCTGGTCTAAAGGAACGCATCTGCGACGAGGAAAATAATATCCGTCGTTTTGTTAACGTCTTTGTTAACGATGAAGACATCCGTTTCCTGGAAGACGCCGCCACCCAGGTCAAGCCGGGAGACGAGGTCAGCATCGTTCCGGCGATTGCCGGAGGCTAGGTAGAGTTCGCCGTTCACGGTTCACTGTTCGCAGTTCACCGTGTACGGTTCCGGTTTCCGCTCTGCGAGCCGTTTTTCGGTAAATGGTTAGTGGTTTGCGGTTTGAGGTCTGGCGGTTGACGGTTCGCGATTGACTTACCTGAGATCCTCCGACCTCGCCGTGCCATTCCATCTTCGCATTTTGCTAATTGGCTTAGGCCTGATTGCCTGGTTTGAGGCCGCATTGCCGGTCGAGTCTTTCGAGGGCAAGAGCAATAGTATTCCCAGAATCGAGGCCCTCTCAACGCTCGACTCGCCGGGTATTGTCGTTCCGACGATTCGCGCAGGCGACCTGCTGTTCGCCGCGGTTTCGATAAATGGTTCCCCGAGTGGCTGGTGGTTAGTCGATACCGGATCAACGATGTGTGAGTTTGATCTGGAAACGGCCAACCGATTGCATCTAAAGCGGTCCACCAGACATAGGCTTATCACTCGCCAAAAAAACCGGGGCGAACATTTCATTTTTGTCGAAACATCCGACTTATTAGTCGGAACGATCCAGTGTGGACCGTTAGTGATGCTAGCGCATCCGCTGGTTCCTGCACTGAGGCTGTCTAAAAGCCCAGCAAATTGGCCGGGTCCTTTCGACAAGACCGGATTACTGGGAATGAATCTCCTTGTCACCAAACGGGCGTTGATTGTCTGGCGAAAACAGCAAATCTATCTCAACCCCGACGACCATCAGGTAAAATCGAAAGCCGATTATGAAGCAGAGGGCTACACCGCAGTCGCTTTGAACGTTACGCCTAGCCGGCAAGTCCAAGTGGACGGCACGTTGGGTGGTAATCACTACCACTTTTGCCTCGATACCGGCACACCTAGAACCACGATCGAACAATCTGTGGTTGATCACGGCGGGCTCAAATCAAGGCTCACTAGTTCTGTTGTCCGGAGCCCGATGAATGAATTTCCAGACAGCAAGATTAGTCAGGTTATTGGCACGCAATTTCGAATCGGCGACTGCGATTTAAGTAGTCGTAAGATTTTAGCAGCTTCGCTCGACCTAACAAAATCCGATCGTGGAGACATTTGGGCGGGGTTAATCGGAGCGGATATTCTCTGGGACTATGATGCGGTGATCGACTTCGGAGTCAATATGTTGTATTTGCGCCGCTAGAGAGGATTTTGGTCCGTCCGCTGTTATTAGAAACATAACTCCATCCGGTTACCACTCCACACCCCCGGCTCGGCCATGCTGATTCGCTTGTTAGACGAGTGTACCGTTGGGCGCAGAACATACCGGCGGCTTATCACGTTTTGGAGCCTCGCCCTACCAAGTTTTGATGATCCGCGGATGATCACAGATCCGTCGGATCCGAATTGAGATCGACGTGTTCCGGAGTCGGTAATTCGACGGGTGGAGATGTGCCTTGGCGATCTAGCGGACCAACGGGCTCGGCTCTACGAACCTGGGTTTCGCCGGGATTGACTGGCAACGCTTTCGGAGCTGGGGTCCAAGACGGTTTCGGTTGCGCAGCCGGACCGATTTCCTTCTTGGGCTTTACTGATAGGTAAGGATCCTCGCCCAATATCGTTTCTCCCTGCATCGCTACCGGTGGAAATTTATTGGCTTCAACTGCACTCGTCGCCCGAGGGATATCCTGGTTCCTCAGCGTTTTAACAAACGAGCGGCCATCATCTCCATGGAGCCAGCAATGTTCCTTCGGCATCTGTTTGGACGTCGTAAACTCCATAAACGTCCCTTTTCGCGGAGGTAAATCCGGGTCGTTCGATACGGTGGACAGCAACGAACATTTCGGAGATGCCGGTAAACCGGTGTTGAGGCAAACCTCGACTTTTTTTAGATCAAACGGCCGGCCCAGCTCGTGAGGAGAAAACTTGTCCAGCGAAGCATTCATCATCGCCACCCAGACCGGCAACGCGATGTCCTTGGAAAATGCACCTCTATAAATCGTGTGCGGGCGATCGAACCCGGTCCAAACACCACAGGTAAGTTCGCTATCGTAACCAACAAACCAGTCGTCGGTGAAGTTATAGGCAGTTCCGGTCTTTCCGGCGGCGGGAAAATTCCTCAACCCATATTCCGAACGCGCTTCAGCCCCGGTCCCTAAGTTCAAGGCATCGGTCATGAACGAATGAATCTCGTAGGCGATTTGCGGATCGATAATCTTGCGTTGCTGAGGTTCTGCCCTAAAAACGGTTTTGCCATCCTGGGTTTCGATATGCGTGATCAACATCAGACGATCAGGCCGTGAACCTTCATTCGGAAACATGGTGTACGCAGTAACCAGGTCGCCGAGAGCGACCTCGCTACTCCCGAGAAAGGTAGCAGGAAACGGCCTCAACTCGTCATCGATTCCGGCTGCTTTAGCGAGTTTGATAACAGATTCTAATCCCGCTTGGATTCCAACTCGAACGCTGGCGGCGTTCTTGGATAACGCGAATGCTTTCCGCAGGGGGATGGCGCCTTCATACCGATTATCAGATTTTTCTACTCCCCACTCGCCTAGGATACCGCTGGTACCCCCGATCATTACTTGTCGATTATCCAAGGGCGAATCCTCGACTAGCGATCCCGGGAAAACCCCTTTGTTCAGGGCAGCGGCATAAACAAACGGAATGAATGCGGTCCCAGCGGGGCGCTTGGATTGAAATGCTCGATCGTATTCGCTTTGCGAATAATCACGACCGCCAACGAGCGCGAGGATTCCGCCGGTCCGATTATCAACCGCCAGGACTGCACCATTCAAATAATCGGGAGTCGGCGGGACACCTTCTTTATGCGCCGCTTTCCATTCCCGCAGTCCTTCAGTGAACTGATCGTAGGTCTGGTGCTGATAGCCATCGGTCCGCTCCACCTGTAATAGTTGCCGTTGTAATGCCTCCTCGCCGGTCCGCTGCAAAACCGGATCGATCGTGGTGTAGATCTTGTAGCCTTCGCTCGCGAGAGACTCATAATCGAGCTCTGACTGCACTTGCTGTCGAATTGCATCGATCACATAAGATTGATAGACAACGTTCGTCTTCGGCCGCACTTCCAACGGACTTGCCATCTCTTCATCCGCTTGTTGCTGGCTGATCTTGTGATTCTCCACCATTCGGCCGAGCACGAAGTTGCGTTCTTCAGTCGCAGCCGTCAGATTTTTCCAAGGCGAAAGATTGTTGGGACTTTTGAGCAGACTCGCCAACATCGCGGCTTCACCGATCGAGAGTTCCAGCGCCGATTTCCCAAAATAACCGCGAGCAGCCGCTTCAGCTCCATAAAGACCGCCGCCGAAGTACACCCGGTTCAGGTACAGCTCCATTATCTTGTCTTTAGGCAATGCCTTGTCGATTCGCATGGCCAGAAAGACTTCCAGGATTTTTCGATCGTAGGTTCGGTCACGCAAATCGAAAGTATTACGCGCAAGCTGCTGAGTCAGCGTAGAGGCTCCCTGACGGATTCGGCCAGCAGCCGTGTTCTTGAAAAATGCGCGCATGATTCCCCAAAAATCGATCCCCCGATGCTCGTAAAACCGGTTGTCTTCCGCCGAAATCACTGCCGCAACCAAATAAGGCGAGATTTGGCTCAGGCTCACCTGTTCGCGGTTACGAATGAAAATTTTACCGTAGACCTGGCCATACCGATCGTAGATGACGCTGGCCGATTCCAGGTCTTCAAGTTTAGACAGGTCAAATTCCTCCGCTTTCTTCTCGTAGCGGACGATCCCCCAGAAGTACACAAATCCAGCACCCCCTGCCAAACACACTAGGAGGCCAACGAAGGCAAGAAACCAAATCCGTCGAAAAAAAGGCTTATGGACTGTTGGTTGGGATGTATCAGGCATCAGCATCTGGAGCCTCACAGCTTTCACCAGCATTGCGGTCATTCAAACAAAAAAAGAGGCGGCCCCAGTCCTGAAAGGAACCAAGAAGGACCGCGAGCTGACGCGAACTTGTAGTTTCGCGGGGAATTATGGACTAAAGGATTACGTGGCCGAGAGCTCCGAACTTGTTCAAATTATCCACGACGAGATCGCGAACCTCGGCCCTATTTCCTGCGAACGGTTCATCCAGCTGGCTCTTTATCATCCCCGCCTCGGCTATTACTCACAGGAACGGCAACGGGTCGGCCGGAAAGGCGATTTCATTACGAACGTGAGTGTGGGAAAGCTTTTCGGAGAAATTCTCGCCGACCAAATTCTGGAGCTATGGGAGCTTCTCGACCGTCCTCCTGAATTCACGATCGTGGAAGCAGGTGCTGAGAACGGACAATTGGCGTCAGATTTGTTAAGTCGTCTTTCTGAAGTTGGGTCAGGTGCTAAGTGGAGCTACTTGATCGTAGAACCCAATGAATTGAAACAAGAGCAACAACGGAAACGGCTTCACAGTGAATCGGGCCAGCAGGAGCTCGTCCCTACCGACTCGGTTCGTTGGGTGAGAACCATTGGTGAATTGGATTCGATCACCGGTATCATCTTGGGTAACGAACTCTTGGATGCGATCCCCGCTCGGGTTGTCGAGTTCTCCGAGGATCGATGGCGCGAGGTCTGCGTCACCCTGGAAGGCGACAGTTTTAAATTTAGTTTGGAGCCGATCAGAGACCCGCGCTTAGCTGCAAGAGTCGACAAGATTCCCCTGCCCTTGCCGCAGGCTTACCGAACGGAAATCAATCTTGCGGCTACGGACTGGATTGGTGACGCAGCAAAAGCTCTCCGCGGCGGATTCATCCTCATGATCGACTACGGTTATTCGCGAAGCGATTATTATTCGCCGTTGAGAACAGAAGGAACTCTAGGCTTATATCGGAATCAAAAACGGCAAGAAAATATGTTCGCAGCGATTGGCGAAACCGATATCACGGCTCACGTTGATTTCACTGCCATAGCGGAGGCAGGTCTGGAGGCCGATTGCCAGCTAATCGGTTTTACAGACCAACATCATTTTATGGTCGGCGCCGGGGAAACCAGGATCGGATCTTTTGAAAGCAGCGCAGGAGGCAAGAATCAGTTTTTGCGAGCCTACAAAACACTCATGCATCCGGAAATGATGGGGCTGGCATTTAAGTACCTGCTCATGGGTAAAGGCGTACGGACGATGGAGAAACCGACCGGCTTCCGGTATGCGAGCGAGGCGAAGAAGATGTTAGGCCTATGAATGGGATGTAATCGACTACCCGGCTGGGCGGTCTTGTCCTAACTCTGCGCACACCGAAATTGTTATATGCACTCACATGTCGGGTCGCGCGGCTTAATAGTCCTTTGAGTGTTAGGGATGGCAATGTTCGAGCCAGTGCCTTTAACTGCATTATTCGGCGTGGATTAGCTCCGCCTTATGGGGACTGACTTTCACGGCCTAAATGCGAAATTGTTATACGAGAGGGGCAAAAGAAATGCTAATCTTTTAGCAAAACTCGAGTGGACTATCGGACTGAGCGCTTTTGTCTTGCCACTGCGTACACCGAGATTGTTATAAGAACTCACATGTCAGCTTGCCGGTTTTCGGTTTTGTTGTGTCTGTGGTTGCTCGTTGGAGGCGCGCAGTCGGTTGTTGCCCAACAGAATTTTGGTGTGGTTCAAGGAAGGTTGGCAGAGGGGATCCAGGAAGTTTCGGAGACAGGACGCCTCATGCTTCGAAAGGTTGGGACCTCGCTCGCACTAACGGTGCCGGTATCAGTCAACGGCTCAAAGACTACGTGGTGGATCGTTGACACCGGTGCTCCGATTTGTCTTATCGATGCCTCATTCTCGACGAAGTTGGGGCTTCAGGCCGATAACCAGGTGGGAAGTTTTCCCGTGACAATGGTTAACAATTTCCAACTGGGAACGTTTCAGTGCAGCGGAATTGCGTGCGTCGTAAGATCGATCGGAGAGCTCAAAACTGTCGAGCTAAGGAACGAGGGCGGATCGTTCGATAAAGGAGGAGTGATTGGAATCAATCTTCTAGCTAAATACGGAGGGCTTATTAATTGCCGGACACAACAGATCTTCTTGTCTCCATCCGGAAACATGGGGATGTCTCGACAGAAGTACGAAGCCATGGGTTTCACGTACGTACCAATGAACGTTACAAGTAAGAACCGGCTTGAAGTAACGGGAACCCTCGGCGGCAAGGAATTCAGTTTTTTCCTTGATACCGGCGCATACTCCACAATCGTCGACAACTCGATCCGTAACGAACTAAACCTTCCTTTCTTCAGTACAAACACGAAAATCGTCGGTCCCTTCCATGACTTTGGGAAAGACGCCCGGTACACCTACGGTACGGCAACCAACTTCAAGTTGGGCAATTACGATGCGAGTGGCGCGCGTCTCGGCGCCACAACTCTAAACCTCCATGAAAATACTGGGTCCTCACACCGATTCGCCGGTTTTATCGGAATGGATTTTCTATTTTTCCGCTCGGCAATCATCGATATTGGCGGCCGGGGGCTTTACCTGAAACCAAGCGCTACGGTGCGATGATTTGAACCATTCCGGATTCCGAGCACATTAGCTCCGTCTTATGGGACGCCAGTGGTTACAAGCCAAACGCGAAGTTGCTCATCTAAAAAAAGGGCAAGCGGTCGGTAAATTGGTCAAAGAGATCATGGTCGCCGCGAAGCTCGGCGGAGCGGAGCCAGAGAACAACGCGCGATTAGGAGCGGCGGTTGAGAAGGCTCGCAAAGTAAGCGTGAGCCGCGATGTGATCGAACGAGCCATCAAGAAAGGCGCGGGCATTGGCGGCGAAAAACTGTCTTTGGCCAGCGTTGTGTTCGAAGGCTATGCGCCCCATAAGGTACCGGTCATTGTTGAGGTTTTCACCGATAACCAAAATCGGACGGCGCCGGAGATCCGGATGTTATTCAAATCCGGCCAACTCGGGACTCCAGGCAGTAATAAATTCCTCTTTGATCATGTCGGCCTAGTGGAGGCCTATCGGCCCGAATCCGGTGCTGACATAGAAGCGGCGGCGATCGAGGCCGGAGCAAATGACGTGGAACCGTTGTCGCCGGAAGACAATGACAGTATCCCTGAGGGAAGCACCGGCGCGCGGTTCATAACCGAGCGGTCTGGGACGCATACCGCATCGCAATGGTTAAGCCAGAACGGCTGGACCGTCGTAACGAGCGAGACCGGTTATCTGGC
>DASUWQ010000288.1:0-3325 GCA_036378375.1 Chthoniobacterales bacterium | reverse complement strand
CATTCTGCGTTGCCTTACCCACGACTATCTGCTCAGCGCGTGGCGTCTTTCCTCGGAATCGGGCCGTTAGCTGCGGCTCCCTTAGGCGTGTGGCAAGCCCGCTGGACGTGCAACCTCCCATGACGTGGCCTGCTTTTCGGGGCGTCGCGGTTGTGGCACACCAAAACGTTGCTCAAATTATCAGGTCAGGCACACGCTCACGCCCGGCACGCCGAATGCAACGCCCCTCCGCCCGGCACCTCGCCAATCACCAATCAGCTTTCACCAGCGTTTGCTATTTGCGACGTCGCGTAGTGGCCTACCTCGCCCTACCAACCGTTCTGGCTTGACGCAACTCGTGTCCTGGCCGGAGACTCCTTACATGAGCTCCGGCGCCCTCCAAGAAACCCTAAAAAACCCGGCTATTCTTTCGCTCATTGGCAACACTCCGTTGGTTGAATGCACCCGGGTCGAGACAGGTCCGTGCCGGCTTTTCATCAAACTGGAGAACCAAAATCCGACCGGCTCAATTAAAGATCGAATGGCCTTGGCCATGGTCGAGGCGGCTGAGCGCGCCGGCCAGCTTAAGCCCGGGGGAACTCTAATCGAGGCCACCGCAGGCAATACAGGGCTTAGTTTAGCGCTGGTAGCCGCAGCCAAAGGTTACCATTTGATCTTGGTGATTCCGGACAAGATGTCGCAGGAAAAGATCCTGCATGTTCGAGCACTCGGCGCGACCACCGTCATTACCAGATCAGATGTTACCAAAGGACACCCGGAATATTACCAAGATCTAGCCGCTTCCATCGCCGCGGATACACCGGACGGTTTTTACGTGAATCAATTTGGCAATCCGACTAACCCGCTGGCTCACGAACAGACCACCGGCCCCGAAATTTGGGAGCAAATGCAACACGACGTCGACGCCATCGTCGTCGGGGTTGGATCCGGTGGCACTCTTACCGGACTGAGTAACTATTTCGCGCGGGTAGCTCCAGACTGCGAAATCGTGCTGGCAGATCCCGAAGGTTCGATCTTGTCTGGGTTTGTCAAAGAAAAGCGGATCGGGCAATCCGGTTCCTGGATTGTTGAAGGGATAGGTGAAGACTTTATCCCGCCGATTGCCGACCTGAGCCGGGTCCGTAAAGCTTATAGTATTTGCGACGAAGAGAGTCTCCTGACCGCTCGTGATCTTCTCCGCAAGGAGGGCGTGTTCGCCGGTTCATCGACGGGTACCTTGTTCGCGGCGGCCCTCCGCTATTGCCGAGAGCAAACGGAACCGAAACGCGTGGTGACACTCGCTTGCGACAGCGGGAACAAATATCTATCCAAGATGTACAATGATATTTGGATGGCGGATCAGGGGTTCATCCACCGGCAAAGCTTTGCCGATTTGCGAGACTTGGTTTCCCGCCGTTATCAAGACGGAACCATTGTCAGCGTTGGCCCCCGAGACTCGCTCCTAACTGCGTTTAACCGGATGCGGATCGCCGATGTATCTCAAGTCCCGGTTATCGATCGCGGCCAACTGGTTGGTATCCTCGATGAATCCGATGTCTTGACCCGGGTACAAGACGGCCATGGCTCGTTTCGCGACGAAGTACAAACCGCAATGACCGATCGCGTAGTGACCCTGGCACCCTCGGCCAGTCTCCAGGAGCTTCGCCAAATCCTCGATAGCGGCCGGGTCGCAATCGTAGTTCATCAAGGACAATTTGTCGGCCTGGTCACGCGCATCGATTTATTGAATTATCTTCGCCGAAAGGTCGCATGACTTCATCAAAACGACATTCGTTCGCTACCAGAGTAATCCATGCCGGACAGGAACCCGATCCTTCTACGGGAGCGATCATGGTCCCGATTTACCAGACCTCAACTTACGTACAGGAAAGCCCCGGCAAACACAAAGGGTACGATTACGCCCGCAGTATCAATCCCACCCGCCTGGCCTATGAACGCTGCGTAGCGGATCTCGAGAACGGCCAGCGTGGTTTCGCTTTCGCCTCTGGCTTAGCGGGCATGGCCACCGTTTTAGAATTGCTCGACTCAGGCTCGCACGTGATTGCCAGCGATGATCTTTATGGCGGCACATTTCGACTGTTCGAACGAGTCCGGTCTAAGTCCGCTAACCTTGAATTCACCTTTCTAGATCTGTCCGATCCATCGGTACTAAAGAAAGCCATCCGTACGAACACGCGGATGGTCTGGGTCGAAACACCCAGCAACCCTCTACTTAAGTTAGTTGATTTACAGGCGATCGGAGAGTTCAGCCGCGAGAACAAATTAATCGCGGTTGCGGACAACACCTTTGCCAGCCCTTACATCCAGCATCCCATCGATCTCGGGTTTGATATCGTCGTTCATTCGGCAACCAAATATCTCAACGGCCATTCCGATATGGTGGGCGGAGTTGTGGTGGTTGGTCCCGGTGAACCTCGGTTGCCTTTGGCCGACCGGCTCGCTTTTCTTCAAAACGCTGTCGGAGCCGTCGCCGGACCTTTCGATAGCTTCCTGGCTTTGCGGGGTTTGAAGACCCTGGCTTTGCGGATGGAACGGCATTGCGTCAACGCGTTGGACCTGGCTACCTGGCTGGAAAAGCACCCCAAGGTGAGAAGTGTCCGTTACCCGGGACTAACATCCCATCCCCAACATCAGTTAGCGAAAAGCCAGATGAAAGGTTTCGGGGGCATGATCACGATCTACCTCGATTCCGATTTGGCTGGCGTCCGGCGTTTCCTGGAGAAGACTCATCTCTTCTCCTTAGCCGAAAGTTTGGGCGGCGTTGAAAGCCTGATCGAACACCCCGCCATTATGACCCATGGTTCGATCCCACCCGAGCAAAGAAAAGCCCTGGGGATAGACGATACTCTGGTCCGGCTATCTGTCGGTGTCGAAGATCTGGAAGACTTGAGGACGGACCTCGCCGACGCGCTTGAACAAGTGTGACCGTCTTTGCGAAGAAACGCTAAACTTCACGCAAAGGCTTAGCGCGGGAGCCGCAACCGAAACGAAATTTCACGCAAAGACGCCAAGAAAGACGAGACGGGAAAATCTTCGGAAAAAGTGAACGATTCTCTGGGATGGCACTGCAAGGGAAAGGCGAAACGGGTCGTGCCCGAGAATCCTCGAAGAACTGAACTATTTCATACCACCTCGCTAACCCTAACCCCTTTATTCTCTGTTTTAACCTTTGCGCCTTTGCGTCCCTTGCCGACGTAGCTAACTTGTCCGACGTAGCTAAAGGGGGAGACGGGGCGAAGTCGGAAAAGGGGTGATGGGGCGACTTGTCCTCCATACTCCCGCTGCCGCGGGACGAAGTCTGCTTTGCGGGAGATTTTTCTTTTGA
>DASUWQ010000287.1:0-11303 GCA_036378375.1 Chthoniobacterales bacterium | reverse complement strand
GGTCTTTATCGTCCGAGAGAAAAGGTCACACAGAAGGAGGCGGCTTGCTTTTGTCTCTCCCTCAGCGGTAAGGACCGGGCATTGCTCGTAAAAGACATGATACTTGGCGGCCAACTCATAAAGAAAGTTGGCCAGGACGTTGGGCTTGAAGCCGTCCAGTACCGCTGGAACTACTTCACCGAATCGTAAAATCTCCTTCCCCAAAGTCTGCTCGGCAGTCTCGGCCAGAAGGATTCGATCAGGCGGTTGAAACGGGCCTTCCAAGCGGCGGAAAATCGCTCGGCTGCGCACATAAGCATTCTGCAGATAGGGAGCGGTATTTCCCTGAAAAGAGAGCATTTTCGACCATGCAAACACGTAATCGGTCAACCGATGTTGGGAAAGCTCCGCGTACTTTACCGCGCCTAGCCCTACAATTTTTGCGATCTCTTCTGACTCATTGTCAGGCAATGCCGCGTTTTTTTCGCGAACTAGCTCCGCAGCACGGTCGATTGCTTCCTCCAACAGCTCACGTAGCGGAACGGACTCACCGGAGCGGGTTCGCATCAGCTTCCGATCTTCTCCCAGGATGTTGCCGAACGCGATATGCTCGAGATCGAGCTTGTACCCAAGCCGGCGCGCTACGGAAAAAAGCTGCCTAAAATGGAGTTGCTGTGGAGCACCAACCACAAACCAAATGCCATCCGGATTCCATCTTTTGATCCGGTAGTCCAAAGTAGCGATATCGGTCGTCGCATAACCAAACCCGCCGTCCGATTTGCGGATCATGAACGGGGTTTCCGAAATTTCGTTATCGAAGACTACGGCCGCACCGTCGCTGATTTCGGCCACGCCTTTTGCTAAAAGGCGTTCAACCAGCCCCGGTAGCTCAGCGTCATAGGCGCTTTCGCCGAGTTGTTCATCAAACTCGACACCAAGCAACGCGTAAATGGAGGCAAACTCGCGGCGGGACAGTGCAACACATCGCTCCCAGATCGCCCGGTTCTCAGGGTCACCCTTTTGCAGTTTGACGAGTTCGAGCCGGCACTGCTCCAGGACGCCTGGATCCTGTTTTGACTGAAGATCGGCTTCGCGGTAGAGCCGCACGAGCTCGGCCAAGGGCTCGGCTTCGAGAGCGGCTTCATCTCGAAAGTGTTTCCAGGCGTAAATGACTTTCCCAAACTGAGTTCCCCAATCCCCCAAATGATTGTCGGTGACAACCTGATGCCCGAGGAATCGTGCGATTCGGGCAATGGCATCACCGAGAATAGTCGATCGGATATGACCGACATGCATCGGCTTTGCGATGTTAGGGGAGCTGAACTCGACGATCAGCCTCTTCGGATCCGCCAGCTTCTCGACACCCAATCGAGGATCATTGGAAACCGCGAGTAGTTTTCGGGCTACAAACTCAGGTTCTAAACGAAAGTTGATAAAGCCGGGCCCAGCCACTTCCGGCGGAGCGCCGATGCCGGTCAGGTTTATCGTCTCCGCAATGCGGCTGGCAAGAGCACGAGGATTTTCCCGGCGCGCCTTGGCCAAAACCATGGCGACACTTGTTTGGTAATCTCCATTCCTGGGATCCGCCGTCGGAACCACCTGGGCGGAATCGACAGATTGAAGCTCAAGTGCTGCCAAAGCGTCGGAAAGTCGCTCTTGCAGGGTCTGCGCGACCGTTGGCATCGTTTAAGAAGCTTGAGCCTTTGGCGCTTTATTATCGAAAATGGCGAGAATCTCCTCCGCCGATTCGGCTCTTCCGAGCTGCTCTCGCACGGATTTGTCATTCAAGAACTTGGCAATCGCTGCCAACGTCCTGAGGTGCACCTGGAATTGGTCTTTGGGCACTACAAACAAGACGATGAATTTGACCGGCGAGTTGTCCAAAGAGTCGAACTCTATGCCAGCGGAAGATCGGCCAAAGGCCGCCACCACCTCGTTGACACAATTGGACGAAGCATGAGGAATCGCGATTCCGAAACCGATGCCCGTACTCATGGTTTCTTCCCGTTGACGCAGCGCCGCTAAAACGGATTCGCGGTCGGCCTTTCGAACAGCGCCTTTCTCAACCAGCAGATCGATCAATTCAACGATCGCGGCCCACCTCTCGGTGGATTTCATTTCCGGGATTATTTGACCTACAGATAAAAGAGAGCCCAAAGTCATAGCTCACGAGCCAGAATGCGGCACATTATCAAGGCGCAGACCTTTGACAAGATCGTTTCGCTTGAAAGATATGGGCCGCGTGCCATCGATTTTAGTTAGCTTTTCCAGAAGCAACGCACGCTAAAAGACAGAATAACGGCAGAAAAAAGAGCCACAGAAAAAGTGTTCACCTCTAGAACCTAGAATAACATTACGGTATGAAGATTTTGATGGCAACGAGCGAATTTGCTCCTCTTGCATCCACCGGGGCCCTGGGCGAAACGGTTCGGACCTTGGCGGTTGAGCTAAAACGTCTCGGAAATGAGGTCATTATAGCGATGCCGCTGTATCGCTCGGTCAGGGAAGGGCGCTACCAATTGGAGCCGTCCTACGATCAACTTCAGATCGCCTTGGGCGAGAAAAAGGTGACGGCCGAATTTCTCGCTACAGAAACTCCCGACGGTATCCCGGTCTTTTTGGTGCGTCGGGACGAATACTTTGACCGTTCCGGGATTTACTCGGGGAGCGAGCGGGCATACGAAGACAATGCGGAACGATTTATCTTCTTTTCTAAAGCAGTTGTCGAGCTAGCCCGGCAGATCACTCCTGCACTTGAAGTCATTCATTGCCATGACTGGCCGACCGCGTTGATACCCGCCTTTGTTAAAGACCGCCGCTTGCCGTTCCTGACTGCGTTGAGTGTTCACGACCTGGAGTACCAAGGGTCGTTCTGGAGCTTCGACTTTTCTCTAACGAACCTGGCCGGCGGATATTTCTCCCCTCGGGGTGTCGAGTTTTACAACCGGTTGAACTTCCTCAAGGGAGGTATCGTTTACGCTGATTCGGTGGTCTTCCCTGGAGAACTCGTTCTCTACGAGTCGTTTACACAAGAGGGGGGATTCGGACTCAATCTAGTCCTTCAAGAAAACTCAAATCGTACGGTCGGTATTCCGTTCGGTGTCGATTACTCGGTAACAAATCCGCCCTTCGAAAAGCTGCTCAGCCGTAAAACGAAAATGGACTCCGGAGACGGCAAAGCAGCATGCCGGCAAACAATCTTGAACCAATTGGACCTTGAATCCGGAGACAACGACCTCCTGATGGTCTGCCCCGTTGAAGAGGGCGATAACCATGCGTTAACTAATGTAGTCCCAGTTTTCGATCGGTTACTGACCAGTAACCTGCGTTTCATTTTGCTGGGAACGCCTGCTGACAACTGGGTCTCCGATTTGATGGTCACCGAGCGGAAATACCCGAAGCGGTTTGTCTGGAGTCGAGAAACAGATGCTCGGCTCAAGAGCCTGGCCTTGGCAGGCGCCGATCTCGCTTTGTTTCCAGGATCGCTGGGCCTTCGCGGTACCACCGCGATGACCGCCATGCGCTACGGCACCGTCCCGATTGCCGGTAATCGTGGAGGGCTCCGCCAGATCATCATCGACTTCGATCCCATTCAAAATGCAGGGTCCGGTCTGGTCTATTACCGGGACGATCCGGAGGCCGTCTGGGACAGCGTGCGGCGAGCATTCTGGCTGAAGCGGCAACCGGAGACCTGGGACAAGCTCATCGTCGGATGTCAGGCCGTGGATTTCTCGTGGCCGGCTTCTGCTCGGTCATTCGCCCAACTTTATGCTGATCTGTTGCGGCATCGGCAGGCGATGCCCGCGTGAAGCGAAAGGGCGAATGTCCGTAACGGCGAGCGGGCGAGTGCGGAGAAAGGCGAAGCGCTGACGCGCCCATTCACCTTTTCGCCCATTCGCCTACTTCGGTTTGGGGTCGCCGTCGAAGTCCAGGACCAACGATTCAGCCATGTTCGGCTTAATGATTTCTTCTACAAACTTGATGTAGAAAGGGTCCTCTTCAAAGATTCGCAAACGCTCTTTCGAATCGAAATCGACCGAAATAAAAAAACCCCAAGGATTCAACTTATCCGTTCTCCGTCCGCATCGCACGTTGGCCGCTACCGAGATCTTAAGGAGCTGGATACGGGTTTGCATCATGATCACTTCGAGCTGAGCAGCGCTGATATTTGGCTTCAGTTTATAGAGAACGATGTGATGAAACATGAGCTTTTTCGTTTGTAGAAACTACCTTTGTCCGAGGCAAGTATTATCGGCGGTGTGACCTGTATCGCTTAGAAAATGCTCACGTATTTAATGCCTGGAGCCGGCTGCGAGCTACATACAACATGAAACCTCTCTCGCAAAGTGCGCTGGCTTGGAGAAAAATCTGCCACGAAAAGTGGGTCGACAGCTGGCAAGAACGCCTGCTATGGCTGGGCTCGGAGCGCCTGGTTATCACTCAGCTTAGCGGTAGCAGACGGGCCCGGCTTGAGATTTACGAGGTTACCAGATCCGAAGCCACGGTACTAAAAAGGGAGTTCGGAGGCGAAATCCGCAATCTGAACCGGTCTAGTGCGGACTGGGTAAAATCGATCGTTCAGAAAAAGCCGATCCCGATTCGAGGCAGACTTCGGATCGTCAACCTTGAGCGTGAAGCCGGAAAAACTGTGGACGGGGATGTTATTTTCGTGCCGGCAAGCCTGGCGTTTGGGACAGGCGAACATGCTACGACAGCCGGCTGCCTGCGGCTGTTATGCGATATCGTGCCCGCCGGTCAAACTGGTTGGTCATTTCTGGATGCAGGCACAGGGACAGGAATTTTAGCGCTGGCCGCCGCCAAACTCGGTGCTGACCGCATCGATGCATTCGATGCAGACGCGATCGCTGTGCGAACGGCAAAACAAAATGCGCGCCAAAACGGTTTGTCGAGAAAAGTCCGAATTTGGCGGCAAGACGTTTTGAAGTTTCAACCAGAGTCTGTCTATGACGTGGTCACAGCCAATCTATACAGCGTCCTTCTTCGCCAAGCCCTTCCCCAATTGGTTAGAGCTGCCCGCAAAGGTGGCTTTCTTATTTTTTCCGGGATCCTCAGAGATCAAGAGGCCGAAGTAAAAGAATGGTTGAGAGAAAAAAGATTGGAGCTGAAAGAATCTCGAAGTCGAGGAAAATGGGTTGCCATGCTGGCGCGGAAAAGGGGCGGAGGTTGAGCTCTGCGAACAACTTCCTCGAACTAAGCTGGCCTGGTTGGACTTGCCGCAAAGCGGCTATAGACAACAACCCAGGGCTAAAGCACCTGGGCTGTGATCTTTTACCGCTTCGCGGTAGAGGCAATACAACCTCTCTAACAGACGCCTTAAACTTCGATGAAAAACAGATTGCGAGGACGCAATCCCTCCCGCGTTGCTAACCTCAACCCAAATCCTTGGTTGAAATAGGTGGCTGACACATATAGTCCTGGGAAGGTTTTATGCAACTTTCCTCACGAGCGAACAGCCTCACTCCATCTCTTTCTTTATCAGTGGACAGCAAGGCAAAGGCGATGAAGTCCGAAGGACTTGACGTCTGCGGCTTCGGCGCCGGCGAACCCGACTTTGATACTCCGGAGCACATTAAGGCCGCAGCGATCGCTGCGCTGGAAGCCGGATTTACGAAATACACTCCTAGCTCCGGCATCCCAGAACTGCGGCAAGCGATCTCGGAGAAACTAGAAAAAGATAACGGCCTCAGCTACAAACCGAGCCAAATCATCGTTAGCACCGGAGCGAAACACTCCTGCTACAATGCGATCCTGGCCACGTGCCAACCGGGCGACGAGGTAATTATTCCCAGCCCTTATTGGCTCAGCTATCCTGAGATGGTACGGCTGGCCGGTGCTGAACCCATCTTTGTCCAGACCAAGGAAGAGAACGGCTGGAAGATCACCCGCGACGACTTCGAGAATGCGATGACGCCTCGCACCAAAATGATCATCCTTAACTCGCCCAACAACCCGACGGGCGCAGTTTATACTCGCGAAGAAATTGCCGGTATCGCAGAGGTCGCAGCGGAAGAGGAAATCTTGATTCTCTCGGATGAGATCTACGAGAAGCTGGTTTATGACGGCCATGAACACGTTAGCATTGCCTCACTTGGGAATGAGTTTTACGACCTGACCATTACCGTCAACGGATTCAGCAAAGCCTATGCAATGACCGGTTGGAGGCTCGGATATCTAGCCGCTCCGGACCCGATTGCACGAGCGATCGACTCTATTCAAAGCCATGTAACCTCTAACCCGTGTTCATTCGCCCAGAAGGGGGCTCTAGCAGCCCTTAAAGGGGATCAGCAGAGCATTGTCGACATGCGAGATGAATTCGACATGCGCCGGCAATACATCGTCGAACGCTTCTCCAAGATCGCCAATGTGAGCATCGTAAAACCGAACGGAGCTTTCTACGTTCTGGCCAACATCAGCAAGCTGGGGCTGACGTCCCAAAACTTCGCTGATCGGCTGTTGAGCAAAGCGAATGTCAGCGTCGTGCCGGGTATCGCCTTCGGTGACGACCGGACGGTGCGGTTCAGCTACGCGACCAGCCTCGATGTGATTAAGAAAGGAATGGATCGGTTCGAAGATTTCTGCCGAACGCTGTGAAGCGTTTCAGCCAGTACCTTGAAGTTTACCGTATAATGTTACGGAACTCCCTAGTCCGGGAGATGAACTTCAAGCTTAACTTTATACTCTGGCTGTTTACCGATGCGCTTTGGTTTGTTGGGCAGCTGATCTTTATTGAGGTCCTCTACGCTCAGGTCGACGCGATCGGTGACTGGACCAAATGGGATATGGTCCTATTGGTCGGGACCTATCAGATCATTAGCCAAGTCTTCCAAGGATTCTTTTATCTCAACCTGACGAATCTGTCTGAGCTGGTACGGACCGGTAAGCTGGATTTCGTCCTTTTGCAGCCGATCGATTCGCAATTCACCGTGTCCTTGCGGCAATTCGGCGTTGACGGCATCGTGAACGCCCTGATCGGCATTGTGATTGTTGGCTACTCGCTAGTGCAGCTACACATAGTGCCGTCAGCAGGCCAAATTTTGCTTTATGTGGTTGCACTCGGCTTCGGCATATCGGTCCACTATGCGGCCATGCTGGCTTTTGCTACGGTTAGCTTTTGGACGGTCCGCACCCAGGGGATTACCTATGGGTATTACAGCTTAATCAGCCTGGCGCGGTATCCAGATTCAATGTTTAAGGGATTGGCGAAGTTCGTCTTCAGCTGGGTAATTCCAGTGATGGTGGTTACAAACGTCCCAGCCCGGTTGCTAATCCACGCGACGTCGAACCCATGGCCGTTGCTGGGACATTTGGCGGCGGCGTCGGTCTTGATGATCGTGGCCTCGCGACTGCTCTGGCGAACCGCCTTAAATCGGTATTCAAGTGCGAGTTCTTAGCGCTTATCGGGTGCCAGCGTATCCCTGGCGAGCCGGGTCAGGTACGCGCCGGATAGCCGGTTCAGGCTAATTTTTTGATCAGTTTTTAAACATCCAGAAGACATCCGGCGTCGAATCTGTCTCGTAGAAAATCACTATTTATCGTGCGACAAAAACCTAGGAATGAAGGGCTCATTTTTCCCGCAATCTTTCGCTTGAACCCAGAGGCAATTGCCGTTATATGTTCGCCTCTTCCAGGGGGTAGCGGCGCGCGAAGTAGCTTTGCACAAATCTTTTATGGCGAAATCGAAATTACAGAAAAAGGATGACGCGTCCGCAAACGGTCACTTACCCGCGGACGAAAACAGAGAGATGCCGGTATCGGCTATCTCGGCGGCGCCGAAGGATAACGGCGACGAGAAACTGTCTCCGTTCCTTCGCAAGCAGAAACTGAAACTGCTGTTCCTGCGCGATTCGCTTCTCGACTCCATGATGGGAGTTTCCCGTGACACACTCCGAGCCCGAGCGGAAGGCAGTGAGGCCTCAGCGTTTGGTATGCACCAGGCGGACGCCGGCAGCGATGCTTACGATCGAGACTTTGCCCTCAGCCTACTCTCTCAAGAGCAAGATGCCTTGTACGAGATCGAAGAAGCTCTAAAACGTGTGGACGCAGGCACTTACGGCGTATGCGAGATGTCGGGAAAAGCCATCCCTCATGCCCGGCTGGAAGCAATCCCTTTCGCGCGTTTCACAGTTGAGTGTCAAGCGCAGCTAGAGAAACAGAAGAAAGCAACCCGGATACGTCAGCCAGTCACCTCTTTGTTCGGTCTCACCGACGAAGAAGGCGGAGAAGGCGAAGAAGAGGAATCGACACCGGAAGCAAAGGATTAATTTATGCCGCGCGACATCATCGTTTTGGAATGCACTGAAGCCCGGGCGGAAGGAAAGCCAGTTTCCCGATATGTCAGCACCCGGAATAAAAAGAGCCCAAATACTCCGGGACGATTGGAAAAAAAGAAGTATAATCCTTTCCTTCGCCGGCACACCCTGCATCGCGAAGTTAAGTAAGTCATGGAACCCAAGAACGCTAAACGACGGTCCAATTTTCGGCGCGCGAATCGAGCGATGCCCCGGCGCCGGATTGATATCGCTTTCGAGGCGATCGATTACAAGAACCCGGATCTACTTCGCAAATTCGTTACAGAAAGCGGGAAGATCCTACCTCGCCGGGTAACCGGAATGCCAGCCTATCTGCACCGCAAGATTACGCGCGAGATCAAACGCGCTCGGTCGGTGCTTTTGATGAAGTAACCAGCTATTTAAGCCGGTTACGGTGGGGCGAAATTCTCGGCGCGCCTACGGTTCGTCTAACCCTCTTCCTCAAGGCCGCGCCGGATTTCAGCCGTGTACCCTGCCGTCCTATCACTGCCTGGGCCTGATCTCTGGGTTTGCCACTATCATAATCCTGGCCTGTATAATCCACGGCTCAAATCCGGCGCGAAGCCCGTTTTTTTGACAATAGTCTTACCCTGGCCGCGCCGAGATCTTCGCCCTACCAAATCTGGGCTTGCGCCCCTGTATCGAATGGCTATCTTTTGCCTCCCTCTGATTTCGTGAATAGCCACCCTTGTGGGTCGCTCGGGTCGGAGAAAATTTAGGAAACCCGTGGTTTGTTGGTGTTGGTAACTCTTTTATGACTGAAATGCAGGAGCTAATCGCGAAGTCCCTGCGCGATTTTAAGGAAGGCAGTATCGTTAAGGGCAGAGTCCTGGAAATCCGCTCGCGCGAAGTATTGGTCGACATTGGATACAAGTCCGAAGGCGTGATTCCCTCGTCCGAGTTTGACGATATTGATCAAGTCGAAGTTGGTGACGAGGTCGAAGTTCTCTTGGAACGCCTGGAGAATGAGGACGGAATGGTGGTGTTGTCCAAAGAAAAGGCAGCCCACAAACAAAACTGGGACAAGATTGTTAAGGTTTTCGAAGGCGATGGCCTGATCAAAGGTAAGGTCAAAGCGGTCGTAAAAGGTGGCCTAACGGTAAACATCGGCGTTGAGGCATTTCTGCCCGGTTCGCAAATCGATATTGTTCCGCCCCGTGATCTTCAGCAGTTCGTCGGCAATACTTACGATTTCAAGATCGTTAAGATTAACGACGAGCGCAAGAACGTGGTGCTCAGCCGGCGGGAAATCATCGAGCAGGAACGTGCCGAGAAACGAAGCCGGTTCTTGGAAACGGTGCAGGTCGGCAACACGGTAAAGGGCACAGTAAAGAATCTCACCGATTTCGGCGCCTTTATCGATCTGGACGGGATGGATGGTCTTTTGCACATCACCGACATGACCTGGGGACGGCTTACTCACCCGAGCGAGTTGCTCAAGATCGGCCAGGAAGTGGATGTCGTGGTGCTGGATATCAACAAGGAGAAGGAGCGCGTCTCCCTCGGCTTGAAGCAGACCCAGCGTAATCCTTGGGACAAAATCGAAGAAAGGTTCCCAGTCGGAGCCAAGGTACACGGAAAAGTTACCAACCTGGTGCCTTATGGCGCCTTCGTCGAAATCGAGGAGGGCGTTGAAGGTCTCATCCACGTATCGGAGCTCTCTTGGACCAAACGTATTACCCGGCCTTCAGATGTATTGACTCAGGGCCAGGAAATTGAAGCCGTCGTTCTTGGCGTCAATAAAGAGGAGCAGAAAATCTCTCTTGGCGTACGCCAACTGGATCCGAATCCATGGGACGCGATCGAACAGCGGTATGCACTGAGCTCAGTGGTCAAAGGCAAGATTCGCAACATGACCGCGTATGGCGCCTTTGTTGAGCTTGAAGAAGGCATCGACGGAATGATCCACGTTTCCGATCTGAGTTGGACTCGGAAGATCAACCATCCAAGCGAAGTTCTAAAGAAGAACGACGAGGTGGAGGCGATTGTTCTCGATATCGACAAGGTCAATCAACGGATTAGCCTGGGTATCAAGCAACTCGAGTCCGACCCGTGGAAAGAGATCGACCAGAAGTACAAGATTGGCGATCTGGTTACTGGAAAAGTAACGAAGCTGGCCAGCTTCGGAGCCTTTGTACAACTCCAAGATGATATCGACGGGTTGGTGCACATCTCTCAACTGAGCGAAGAACACGTCGCAAAAGTGAAAGATGTCCTCAAAGTTGGACAAGAGGTCGAGGCCCGCGTCATCAAGGTCGACAAAGCCGAACGAAGAATCGGTCTATCGATCAAGGCCGCCCACTACTCCGACGAGGAGCTGCGGCGCGAAACCGAAGCCTTCGACAGCTTACGGCCCGGCGAAGATATGGTCGGTCTGGAGCAGGCATTCCAGGCAGCGGAAGAAGAGTACCGCCCTGGCGATCGGAAGCGCTAATAATAGCGGGTTGCCGATCCGTCAAAAATGCTGAAGCTTTAGCTCGGAACACTGCGAGGCGGCATTGGCCGCCTCGATAGCTTTCCAAAAAAATTTTGGGCTTTGGCCTGTCCCGAGTGGGGGCTTAAGCACGATCACAAAAAGATACCTATCGAAAATTGTATGGAAAAACCGCAAATCGTTGCCTACGTAAAAACTTATTGCGGCTGGAGCAATGGCGTTCGGGCAGTCCTAAAGAAGTACGACCTTCCTTACGAAGAGAAAGATATTATCCAGAACCCAGCGTTCCGCTGGGAAATGGAACAGAAGAGCGGCCAACCTCTTTCGCCCTGCGTCGAGGTCAATAGTACCATGTTGGCTGATATCAGCGGCGAGGAGTTAGAGGAATACCTGGTCTCCAATAAGCTAGTGGAAGCTAGCACAGCTGGAACCGACGTACCTCTGAACGCTCCATGCCCACCTGAGCAGCACGAAGCGCCTAACGTCGCGTTTCGCCGCTAACGCAGGTTCTCTTCTTCGGCGCACACAAAATCCGCCGCGAAGCGACTAGAATATTGGCC
>DASUWQ010000286.1:0-7018 GCA_036378375.1 Chthoniobacterales bacterium | reverse complement strand
GCGCGCTCCGCGTGCTCGATCGAGCGGATCTTTGCCAGGGGGCAGGTTCAACCATCTCGTTTCCTGTAAGCCAACGGTTTCGATCAATGCCACCGCTAGACCGGCAACCGCGAGCCATCTGGCCCAGCGGACCCGCTCCATCAATAGATCCCATTTCGCCGCCAGAAAGATGAAGCCGCCGACGTAAGCTGCTGCCGGCCAATTCGCCTGACTGGCCTTTTGAAAACTGAGAAAGAAATAAAGTAAAAAGAGAGGCAGAAAAAGCGAGAGCAGAAATCGGCTCTGGCCATTGTCATCCGCGGTTTTCAAGCTTGGCCAGAAGAGCACGACCATCAGCGCAATGAACACAACCGGAGAGATGACCCCGGCTTGGCCGCCCAGAAATGTTAACACGTCCAACGGACGGATATGCGCCTTTTCATCCAAAGCGCCACGATGCGTCAGAAAACGCAACGTCGGCCATTGATGTTGCCAGTTCCAATAAATCACTGGAACCAGACAAAGGCCCACCACCAACAGGAGGACGAGAAACCGGCCGTTCAGAAGTTGTTTTCGGCTCGGGGCAAACCAGAGGCAAAACAGCGCAAACGAAATCAGCTCCATTGCGCCGGTATACTTAGAGAGCGTGCTGAGCCCGACCAAAAGCCCGGTCACAATCCAGGGCAACAAACGGGTTGAATCTTTTGCCCACCAGAAGGCCAATGCGGCAAACGTCCAAAAACAGATGAGCGGCGTATCGATCGTCATCAGGATCGATCCAACCGCGAACATCGGCGCCAGGCCGGCTAACAATAGCGTCCAGAACCCCACCCGATCCGAGAACAAACGCCGGGCCAAGAGAAAAATGCCGATCCCGGTTGCGGTCGAAAGGATCACAGCAAAAAATCTTATTCCGAACGGAGTCTGGCCGAACCAAGCGGTTCCGGCAGCGATGAACCATGCGATCACCGGACCTTTATCTAAATAAGCGAGATCGAGGCGGCGGGACCACAGCCAATAATAAGCTTCGTCACCGACCAGCTCCAGCTGGGTGCTGTACCATAAACGGTAAAATGTCACCGTCAGAATAGCTAACGCCAGAATCAGGTATCGATTTCGAAACAGCGTGGGTCCCGCCTGAGCGAGCGGAAAGCGCGTCGAAGAGCTCATGGCTGTGCAGAGGCGACAATATCCGATCGCTCAGATTTTAGCGGGTTCCAGACGAGGGTGAACCCTAAGAACAGGAAGGCAGCGACCGGTTGAATGGCATGGAGGTAGTTGTTTTGTCGAATCACAGGGACCCAAGCATTCAACGCTTCCGCTAAAAGAAGCAACCCATAAGCGGCGACTGCGAGGAATTGAACCCAACCGAACGGTTCCCGCCTTTGGATTACTGGTGTTAGCACTTTGCCACACGCAAAAGCGACGACCGGTGCCAGAAAGATATAAGTGGCGAGCTCTGTCGAAGGTCCAAAAAGCGTGATCCACAAACACCCTACACTGAACGCGCTCCAAACAGCCGCAGCCCGATTCCAATGCTTCGATCGCCACCAGCAATAGATCGCGGCCATTAGCGCCGCGGATGCCTGCAAAATTGCGTACACGCCGACCGTGATCGGGACATGAGCGATGCGGAGCAACAACCAAGCGTCTCGCCAAGAACCCAGCTCGGTCGATACCCGGCGTTGGTCTGCTCCCAAACTATGCCACCAATCTTCATATTGGTGGATCACATACTCCGGCCGTTGTAATACCAGAGAAAGGGCTCCCAGGATCAGGACGCCCAGCATCAGCCGCCAAGTCAGTTTCCGGGGCTCGATCACTGCCAGTAATAGTCCAATCGCTAACGGATAAATCTTGAAGAACGTCGCAATCGCAATACAACCGGCCGCCAAGGTCCAACGTTGATCAAGCGCAGCCAGACATCCGCAGATCAACAATGCGATAATCAAAGGACTCGCTTGCCCATTGTTCAGGTTACCGAGCGACAGGGGTAAGAGAAGCGCAAGTGCGAGAACGGTAACGGAAGGCACGAGCTCCCGCTCGTCCGGACGTTGCTTTATTCCTGAGCTCTTCGTCGCGAACCTCCCACGAATGAACGGGAGCTCATCCCCACGGTTACCGCTATATCTAGCGAACCAGCAGAATACCGCGAAGAGATACGCCAGACCCGTAGCCAGACGCCAGACAGCGGACGCCGCCCAATCCGGTAGCAACGCAAATGGCGCAAACAATGCCGCGGCTAGCGGACTGTAAAGATATTTGCCGACGTGCGAATACAGCGGCTGCCCTGCCAGCCAGGCTCGTCCCGCATCCCGGAAAACCAGGAACACCGAGTTCTGATGCGGCGCAATCATCCCCCGAATTGTGACCCCCAAGATCACCGCCAACCAGAGTCTAATAACAATGAAAGCAACGCGCCGGGAAAATTTCACCACAGAGACACAGAGATCACGGAGAAGTAAGACGAACCGCAGATTAATGCAGATGTACGCAGATTAGAGTGATCAATCGATCGCATTTCAGGGTCGATCATTGGTCAGTGACATTGGTAGACAGGATTTGCCATCGGTCTATGGCATACTCGAAGACCAGAACAAAATCTGCGTAAATCTGCGTCCATCTGCGGTTCGGCCTTATTCTTTGTTTCCTCTGTGTCTCTGTGGTGAAATTTGTATTTTATCGGGCGAAGCGTTCCCGGATTTTTTGCGGGATGAACTCCATGTCGGATGTCTCCTGGATCGCAAGACGGATCTGGGCGTCCATGACCTCGGGAAGGACCGGGCTCTGGTACTCGGTCAGGCACTCCTTGAGTGCTTCCATCACGGGCGCCTTGGTAGTCTGTACGAGCCGATAAACTTTAACCATGATCGACTCAGCCGCTCCCGGTGTGAGCAGGTCCGGCACTGGTATATCTTCATGACTGGGAGCAAGCTCGAGTTCATAACGTTTCGCTAACGAGCTCAATAACCGGTACCCTTCCTCAGGTGTCACCGTCGGAAAGATCGGAATTTTCAGATCGATCCGCCCCGGCCGTTTTAGATCGACTTCAATCAGGTCCGGACGACTGGAAGCCAAGATCCAGACTAGTCGGCCGCGGTTTTCCGGGCGGCTCATCTCGGCGGCCATCATAGAATAAATCCGACCGGATAAACCGGCATCTTGTCCCCCGGTCTCGCGTTTACCCAGCGCCTGGTCCGCTTCATCAACAAACACGTAACAACGGTCTAACGCTTGTAATAGGCGAAAGATCTTTTCCAGGTTCCCTTCTGTGCTGCCGACCCATCGATCCCGAAAATTCTTGATCTTAACTACGGGCACACCGGCTTCACCGGCCAGACATTCGACCAAGTAGGTTTTACCCGTACCGACCGGACCACAGATCAGGTATCCCATCGGGATAGCCCGAAGATCGCCTACCTTCCACAGATCAAGATCTTGGCGCAGACATTCTTTCAATCTCTCTTGGCCGTACAGATCGTTCAACGTACGGCGCGGCGCGATGAACTCGATCAGGCCCTGACACTCTTCTTCAACAATGATCCGTTTTTGCTCGACGACATCCTGTTCACCTAACGGTGCCTTCTTATATTGTCTAACCAGTAACAGGCGGTCCAACCCGTTCATGGTGATCCCGGTTAACCCCTTGGCTAGTCGTTCCGGATATTGATTGAACGGACCCAACGCCAATCCAAATTTCTCCCGAGCCAGAGTAATGGCAACTTCCAGGTCTTGGGTTGACGGAAACGGAATTTTGATTTTTGCGACCCGGGGATTGTTGACCACGATCGGATGCAGATCGTTTAAGTTCTCGGTTAGCAAACAACTAACAATGGCTTGGCCGCGAAAAAACTCGCTGCTGGCCCATTCCCTGAACAGTAAAGCGAGCGCGTTTAAATCGTAGTTGAGCACACCAGGGACGGCGGGAGCTACCAGATGAGCCGATTCCACCATGGCTCCGACCGCAATTTTGCCTCGGTTCATCCTGGCCAGGTTTGCGCAATACCGCAAAAACCGGGTAATCAATTCTACCGCCGGCCGCGGCGCCCGCGGTAGTTCCGCATTCATCTGCATCGGCGGCCATTCCTTGAATTTTTCACCACCCCGATCCACCCGAAGGCCGTTCCCGAGATCATAAAGCAGAATGACATCAAACTGCGGCATCAAGACCTCTTTCAAGAAATCTAAAAGCGCCCCCGAAGAAGTTCCGTCAGTGGTGCCTAACAGAAAGCGATCGTGAATATTGCCGTGCAGAATAAATTGGCTGGCGGCATCGCTTTCGTAAAGGGCGACCATTTCCTTCGCCCATTCTGGCAATGTCTCTCTACGATAACTCATGTCGGTTCGCAGTTCGCGGTTCACGGTTCACGGTTTGCCATTCGCGGTCCGCAGTTCGCCGTTTCACAGTTAGCCGTGCGGTAGCGGCGCGTGGAACGGATGGGACTTATGGGACACATGGGACTGATGTGAAGTTGGTGGTAGGACGATCGCACCACGACAAACGATGAACCCCAAACGCCAAACGCCGAACGGTGAACCGTCACTGGGAGACCGGGCCCATGGTTTTGCTGCCGCCTTCGTCTGTCTTTTCCGGCGGGTGGCTGGCTTGCAAAGGGATGCCTTCGTTGGCGGCAAAGTCGGCTAATGCTTGTTCTTCCAGGGCTTTTTGCTCGGCTTCTTTCAGGTTCAGACCGGTCGTGTCTAGTGAGTCCCGAGCGACTCTGGCTTTACCGGAGGCCATCTCTCTTTCCTCTTCAACTATCCGCTGAAGGCGTTCCAAGGTGTCCCCTGCTCCACCGATTTGCGTAACCATACCGGAAGCCATCTGGGTGAGCTCCGCGGTCGCCTTCTTAATCTTGAGGTCATCGAGACTGAACCGTAGCGCCTCGATCTTCGACTGAGCATTCTTTACTGCCAAGTCCCGGGCTCGAATCAGCTCTTGATAGGTCTTTTCCGCTTGCTCCAACTGCTTACGATTTTCACTCAACTCCCTTTGAATGGTTTGTAACCGGAGGGCGAGTTGACCGGCTGCCTCCCGGTTATTGGCTCGCAACATTGCAGTGGTCTTAGCCCGTAATTCCCTTTCTTCGGTCTCTAACTTTCTGACCTGAGTAATCAACCTTTCGCAAAGCCCGGCATGGGCAGCTAACCCTTGATTATATTGGGCAATCTGTTTCCGCAGATTTTCCCGTTCAACTTCCAAAAGCGCCTCGGGGTTCTGCTTCTCCAAGCCGCTAACGAACAAACCGAAAAAGCCTTTGATCAAATTTCCTAGTCGCTTGAACATGGTGGTTTATCGATTACCGCTGCTACGTTAGTTAAGGAGTTCAAGGAGTACAAGGAGTTCGAGGAGTTCGAGGACGCGGCCTGGAGGCGAGCCGCTTTGGAATATGGGCCCAACCATCTCACGACATTCGTCCCAGCGTCTGACCCGCCGCAAAGCGTGGCAACAAGCGGCTCCCGGGAACGTCTCAACGCGCCGCGCCGGTCTGTCGTATGGATGAATGGGAACCGGACACCGGATAACAAACATCACGCTGGGTAATTCCCGGGAGCCGCCTGTTTCTCACGCGTTTCGGCCAGACATGCCATCGAGCAAATGCCGCCAAGTCTTAAGCCACGGGGTAAAGCGGCTCCCCTCCAAGAACTCTTAGAAGAACGTCGAAATATTCTTAAAAATCTCCCGAATATTGGTCTGTCCGGCCAACCCAACGCTTTTGCCATCGGTTCCCAGATCCCGATCACTACCGGTGAGAGCACCAGGCTTTGGGTTGGGCCAATCCCTTCGCGGCCAAGCTTCGCTCGACCTTCGCTGTTACCGAGCCTAACAAACACTTCCGAAGCGGGACTAACTAGATCCGCTTTCTGGCTACCTGATTCTTCTCGTCGGTCGACTCCACCTTTTCGCAGGCGACCAATAAACAAATCAGCGCGCCGAGGAGACCAAATCTCACGCGCCAGGCTTGTAGGCAGGCAAGCGCGTTAGTTAAAAGCATTTTCTCGTTACAATTTGCGACGAACCGCAGATGAAACCAAGTGAAACCGCGAATGGACGCGAATCTACAAAATGCCAACCGCAGATGAACGCAGATCGACGCAGATTTAGTTAAGGCATCAATCGTGTTGCTGGCCGACTTGAGACGATGCGCCAGAAACAGTGTCTCCGGCCCCAACGATGGGGACCGGCCTCAAACGGAAGCCGCTTTCGTTTTTTTTTCGTCCATTCGCGGTCGTCCCCTTAATCTGCGTTTATCTGTGGTTCTTTCTTCGCATCCATTCGCGGTTAAAATTCGTGTGCATTCGCGGTTGAAAACGCCTCGACGCTTCGACATTGTCGCCCTACCGTCACGGGTAAGCGATGTAGGGTCCTTGCCGGAGGCGGTTCTATATGTTGAAAAGGATTGCTGGATGGATAATCGCGTTGATCTGGTTCGCTGGGCTAACACGGAGTACAGCTCAAAATGTTATTCCCGAACAGATAACCCCGCCTTTTGGTTTTCATTGGGGCGAATCCGAAAAAGCAATCGAGACGGTCGTTACTAAAGCCCAAGCGCACATCGTTAACCGGGACCAGGTCCATGGACGCGATGCCTGGACGGTAGAAGGACTGCTCCAACCGAGTCTGAAACGGACCATCATCTATTTTGGGACCGAGAAAACCTTGGTTGAAGTGGAGCTTCAATACGAGCGATCGGATTGGGATTTGGTTGCCTATGAAGATTTTTTAAATAGCGCTCGGCAAAAACTCGAAGCCAAGTACGGGCCGCCCACGGTTCTAGCCCGGGATAAAAAGCCGGAGGGCGACGTGATGGAGACCGTGGTCGGTTATCAGTGGCAACAGCCAGGCAGCAGCATCCAGCTTTTCTTCTATTCGGCTGAGCGAAACACCGACGTGTATCGATCGGTGAGCTTGCACTATCGAGCGGGGTAGCGTTTGGCGTTTGGCGTGTGTTGCGCGATGCGCCTAGTCGTTCTCGTTCCTCGTCCTCCAAATGATTGGCACATTCATGTGATGTGTGATCGCCCATCACCTGGAGGG
>DASUWQ010000285.1:0-7809 GCA_036378375.1 Chthoniobacterales bacterium | reverse complement strand
CCTTCCCATTCCGCGATCTCATCCGCAGTAGCGGGTCCTTTCGCCAGATGATCTGCGATAGAATAATTAGCGATAGCGCCGGCTATCTGGGTTTGGAAGAAACCCATGATAAACCCCATCATCTGACCAAAATCTTTCTCGCCTGGCTCTAAGGAGGTCGTCATAGAACCAACCCTTTAGTCCGAAAGCAGGAGCGAGTGTTCCGATTGTGTCCGAACTGCCGCAAACGAAGTTTGGATGTGATAGGTGAGCTACGCGGCTAGGTCGGCCTCGTCCCGCGGCAGCGGGAAGGCAGTGCCCTACGGAAGGAGACCAACCGCAGATGGACGCAGATTTACGCAGATGGGAATGAAGATCCAAAAAGCTGCCTAGTAGAGCGGGTTTTCAAAACGCCGATAAGTCGAACGCCGAGTACCGAACGCGCCTTTCATCTGCGTGGATCTGCGTCCATCTGCGGTTGATCCGTCTTCGCCGTGATTCGTGTCCATTCGCGGTTCCCCCTTTGCGTCTTGGCGTCTTTGCGTGAGATTTTCGTATTATGGAGCATTCGAATACGGCAAAAGGGTCAACGGAGACGGGGCTATTCACACCCTTAACCGTTCGCGGAGTGAATTTTCGGAACCGGATCGCGGTTTCTCCAATGTGCGAGTACTCGTGCCAGGACGGCTTCGCCAATGACTGGCATCTGGTTCACTTGGGAAGCCGTGCCGTTGGCGGTGCGGCATTGGTCCTCACTGAGGCTGCCGCGGTGGAGGCACGAGGCCGGATCTCGCCGGCTGATCTCGGGATCTGGAAGGACGAACACATCGATAAACTGGCGCAGATCACCGCATTTATTAAGCAACAGGGTGCGATACCGGGGATGCAGATTGCGCATGCGGGTAGAAAAGCGAGTTGCCGGGTTCCATGGGAAAGGGGCGCTGCCATCCCGGCTGCAGATGGCGGATGGCAAACGGTTGCACCTAGTGCGGTGCCTTTCCGTACCACTGACCCCGTTCCGAAAGAACTAAGCGTCGCTGAGATCCATGAAATCGTAGAGAAGTTCGGTGCAGCGGCACGCCGGGCGTTAGCTGCCGGGTTCGAAGTGATCGAGATCCATGCCGCCCATGGTTATCTGCTGCACGAATTTTATTCACCGTTATCTAACCAGCGTACGGACGAGTACGGTGGTTCCTTCGAGAATCGGATTCGGCTTACCCTTGAAGTGGCAAAGAGCGTGCGCGCGATTTTACCGGACAAAAATCCATTGCTTGTCCGGATCTCGTCCACGGACTGGAAAGAAAACGGTTGGACACTCGACGATTCGGTGAAGCTCGCTGAACACCTGCGCGGTTTCGGGGTGGACTTAATCGATTGTTCGTCCGCCGGCTTAGTGCCCGATGCGAAGATCACTCTTGCTCCCGCTTATCAAGCGCCTTTCGCAGAACGGATCCGAACAGAAGCCGGGATACTAACCGGAGCTGTCGGCCTCATCACCGATCCGGATCAAGCAAACCGCATCATCGGATCAGGCCAAGCCGATATCGTGTTATTAGCTCGCCAAATGCTCCGCGATCCTTACTGGCCGCTCCATGCTGCCCAAGTACTCAAGGCCCACGTCGAACCTCCCGTGCAATATCAACGCGCTTTCCCAGACGTGGAATAGCCGTAAGAAGACAAAGAAAAATCTCACGCAAAGTCGCCAAGACGCAAAGAAAGGAACTGACAGACTCGCGCAGAGGACGCAACGGGCGCGAAGGTAAAACCTTCATGTTATGGTTTTGTCTTTGTGGCCTTCGTGGCCTTGCTGTGAAATTTGAAAGGTTTTGATCGGGATCTCGGGTCCTTTTTTACGTTCCTTGCGTTCTCTTGCGGCTATTCTGCGTCTTTCTCCCTTTTGTGCGTTTTGTGCCTTTTGCGGCGATTCCGTATTTGGTTTTACCGTCGCAGCCTTTGCGTCCTCTGCGCGAGCCTCCTAGATCCGGTCTTGGCGTGAGATTTAATCGCGGTCGGCGAGGTAGCTGTCCAGCGCGGACTCGAAGGCCCAATAGCCGTAAATCAAGGGTACCAGCTCACTGATCCTGGTGATGGCCTCCCAGGCGGTCTCTTCGTCGATGGCATTTTCTGCCTGGCGCGGAATCTCTGGGTCTGACATTCCCATGATCAGCGAGATTGCATTCGTGCGCCGGGCGTCTTTGAACCATGATTCCCAAGCCGGCTTATAATGGTCGACTCCAAGCATGAACCCGTGACACCAGGAGAAGATGGCAGCGCCCGGCTCGGTCACCATGACAATGGTCTGCTCAAGCTGGGGCTCAAAAGACTCGAACTCGAGCGCCTCAACGATACCGCCGTAAAATCGGCTTAATAAGTCGAGGATAACCTCTGAATTCGCCAAGTCGTTAACTGTCCCGCCCTTGGCAAACCCGGTAAGCACACCAAGGAGATCAGTAGAAGTCATCGTTACCGGTCCGGCCGCGAAAGCCGAACAGAGCCCGTGTAATTTTGCCAGATTGAAATTTGCGCCGGGCAGCGATTCAACAAACTCAGTTAACAGCGCTTCCTCTTCCTCCGACAGGAAATCGATGGGTTCGCTCTCATCATCTTCATCGAACTCTTCAAATTCCTCGTTGCCATCACCGTCCATCTCTTCCTCCTCGGCGTCGTCATCATCTCCTTCCTCCTGATTGGCAGCAAGCGCCTCAACCTCTTGATCTAACAAAGATGGTGCTGCCGGTGATCCCGGTGCAATGGGTTCGATGTGATGATCTGCTAACCACTCCAAAGCGATCTTTTGCATCGCTTCGTGATGAAATTCGAACCAACGTTTCCGAAGCTCCTGGTCTTCAGCCACCGTATCCTGGAATCTCCGGAACGGTTTGGCGTTCTCCAACGACAATTTCAATTTCTCTTGAAGAGGGGTGGAAGGTAACGTCGCCACAAAGTCTTGCCTGATCCTTTGTCTTTGCCGCGAATCCATCGGTTCAATATCGATAAACCGATCCCGACTGTTCGAAATAATATCCCAACGTCTATCGGACCCTCTTCCATCCTCCGTTAAGAAGACAATCTCACCGGACCGTGAATCGAAATAGTAAGTAGTCGATTCCCGGTCATGATCCTCTAAAGCCGTTGCCAGATCGAGCAAGCGCACAGGCAATGTCCTCATGCGCGCAGTGTATCACACGGGAAGGAGCTAGGAGCCAGAATCTAGGAGATAGGAGGGGGAAGGTGAAAAGTGAAAAGTGATTGGTGATTGGTGATTGGTGATCGGCGTTGCATTCAGCATTGTTTGCTCACTGGCATGTCGACGCCGCTTGACGGCGTTAGGCGTGGTGCTTGGATAGATGCGACGCCCGGGGGAGGCGTGTTTAACCGTTCCCGTGCGAAAGGGCCAAACGCATTCGCCTCGATCCTGGAACGGGCAGTGTAGTTAAAAGAGCGTGCATCGGGATCGTGAACATACCATGCGTTATCAGGGCGTCGCGTCTTTCCAAACGCAATACCTGCGTACGATTTCAGGTGCCGACTTGCGGTTGAGCGGATTCCAGCGCTTCGCGCCTCAGGAAGTCTTCCACCTCTCACTTTTCACCAATCACCTATCACTTCTCACGCTCCAAGGTGCGACTCCCTTCGCGAGGCTCCTTCACCTCCGCACGTTAGTCTCTCACTCCAAGCACGGCATCTTGTACTTGATCGATCAATGCCCCGCTCATGGGGATAGAAATATCGCTTAGCAGAAATAACGTCAGGGAAGCGACGTCTTCCGGCTTGATGAGCCGCCCCCACGACATCCGCGCCTCGGCCTCGGATAGCCAGGACTCGCCTCTTCCGAGTTTCACGGCTTGCATCTCACGTTCTCCATCCGTATCAGCCCACCCTAGGTTGATACCAAAAATACGGATCCGATCCTTTCGGTGAGCAAAAGCTGCATTCTTGGTGAGAAGAGAAAGCGCGGCTTTAGTAGCGCCGTAAATCGCCAGATTAACCGCGGCTCCATGGGCTTGGAACGATAAGACATTCACGATCACCCCGGGCGCTTTGCGTTCTTGCAAATGCTCTATCAGAGCCTGCATCAGAAACATTGGCGCTCGCGTGTTTACGGTGAACAGACGATCGAACAACGCCGGGTCAACCGTAGCAACAGATCCACGATCGCTCAGCCCGGCCGCATTCACCAAGCCGTCTAATCTGCCGAACTTTTCAACCGCCGCGGCCACAAGTTTGGCCGGCGTATCCTGATCCATAAGATCAGCCGGGACGAAGGCAGCATTCGTTCCCAGTTTGTATAGCTCGGCCAAAACGTCGTCGCCGCGCTTACTAGGATGATCCGTGAGAATGATCGCCTCGGCGCCAGATCGCGCTGCTTCCAGGGCAATTGCTCGCCCCAAACCCTGAACTGCCCCTGTTACAAGCAGGACTTTGTTATCAACACGAACTTCCATAGAGAGACCCGGAGTAAAGGAGTATCGGAGTGGTGGAGTGTTGCGGTAATGGTGGTGTTACCCGCACATCGAAATAACGCGGGCGTTGCGACTCCTTTCGGCCTCGCCAGCGAGGCGACGCTCCACGGGTGACGTCCCCATCGCGTAGATCAGCGTTCATCTGCGGCTCGTCTGTCTTCCTTTTGCGGCTTTGCGGGAGATATTGTTTTTCGTTTCACTGCGTTTTCTGGGGGAGCAATACCGCTTTCACGATTTCACCGGAATGCATGGATTCAAATGCGCCGTGCCAATCTCCGAGCGCATAAATACGGGTAAAGTCGCGACCTAGGTCCAACTGACCCGAGGACAACAAACGAATGATTCGTTCCCAGATCGGCCAGTTATGCGAAAAACTCCCTTGCAAAGTGACCGCCTTCTTCACGATTGGATCCAGTGAAAAATTAAACGGTTGATGTCCCCAACCGACTTTGCTGATCTGGCCGGCCGGCCGAACAATATCCATGGCGAGCTTTAGCGTGACTGAAACACCGGCGGCATCGATTACGACATCGAACCCATATCCATCGCGCAGCGATCGAGTCCACGCGCTGACGTCTTCACCGTTAGCACCGAGAGTCGCGGATGCGCCCAGCTCCTCCGCAATTTGCAATCGACGTTTATCCGCGGGAGTACCAATGACGACAATGTCACCGGCGCCAGCGAGTTTGGCCATCGTGGCGCAGAGGAGACCGATCGGCCCGGGTCCAATCACCGCGACGGTATCACCCGGGAAAATACGAGCATTCCCACACGTAGCGTTGTAAGCAACGCAACAAGGCTCGGTCAGAGCCGCGAGTTCAAACGGTAACGTGTCGGGAATATGGTGCAGGATCCGTTCCGGCACTTTTGTGTAGTGCGTCATTGCGCCGTCCGCACCAAACCCGTACCCGCGCCGTCCAGGATCCAGGTTGTACAAACCCGCGTGAGCAAAAGGAGACGTCTCATCGATGATCGCCGCGGTTTCACTGACCACGCGATCTCCTTCTTTAAAACCGCGAACATCTTTGCCCGCTTGCACGATGACCCCACCGAACTCGTGCCCTAAAATCACCGGATAATTGATGTTGCCGCCGGTATGGTTCTCGTAAGCCACATGGATATCGGTGCCGCATACGCCGACGGCTTGAACGGCTAGCAGCACGTCGTTATTGCCGATTTCCGGAACCGGAACTTCGCGCAGCTCCACACTGTGGGCTTCCGACGCATAATTAACAACAGCGGGCATCGTCCTATTCATAAGCAGGGGGGCGGAGCACATGTTCAAACGGTTTCCAGCGTAGTGCAAGGGGGGAGAAGTGATGGCGCGCAATCGGAGGGGCGTTGCATTCCGCATTATTTGCTCGTTGGTATGTCGACGCCTCTGATGGTGGCAGCCTGTGGCGTGTGGAAAGATGCGACGCCCGGGGGGACAGGGCGCGGTTAACCGTTTTCGTGTGAATAGGCCAAAATGTATTCACCTCGATTAGAAACAGGCCGCCTATGTTACGGGGTGTGCACCAGAACCGCGAAACCACTATGGGCCCTGGGCGTCGCGTCTTTCCAAACGCAATACCTGCATACGATTTGAGGCGTCGATATGCGTTTGGGCTGGTCGAGCGGAATGCAACGCCCCTCCGGTTCGCTCTTCTTCGCTTTTGCTATTGCGTATTCTCCAAATACCCCTGCAGGACCTTCAGCTCGTGTGGGAGCGCAACTTCCGCGGATTCAATCTCGGGATGCCAATATTTTTCCCATTCGACGGTCAGATAGCCTTTGTAACCACCGGCGACCAACTGGTTAAGCACCTCTTGAACCGGTACTTCTCCTTCACCCAACGGAACCAGTTGCCAACCGCCTTTGTGCGCGCCTGAACGGCGGCCATCCTTGATATGCACATGGTAGGTCCGAGCACCAATATTCTTGTAGACCTCAGCCGGAGTTTCTCCCATTCGGTGTGGATGAAGGCTATCCCAAATGGCACCGAACGATTTGGACGGTACCTTTATCAGCAGTTCCTCTGCTACTGAAGAAGCGGAGAAACCGTCGTGCGTCTCGATCAGCATAACAACGCCGAAGCGTTCGGCGACAGGGATTGCCTCCTCTAATATCTTGGCTGCTGATTCCATCTGATTCCGCCGTGTCTCGGGGTCTTCCGACAAATGACCGCCGTAGACGCGGATGAAGGGTGACTCCCACTCGTTAGTGAGCTCCAGCATTCGGTGCAGTTCGGGACCAGGGTTATCGGAGGTGAGAATGACTGAGCTACCGACTGCAACAATCGGCAAATGAGCGGCCGTGGTGCTCTGCTTTACTCGTGCCCGATCCGTGGTCGACAAGGATGAATCAAACAGTTTCCCATCGATGACCCGCAGCTCGACACCGGCATAACCTAAAGAGCTACCAAGCGAGATAGCCTGCTCCAGGTTCCGGTCCGTGAACGCCAACGTGCTGAACGCAATGCGCAGATCCATAGCGCAAGATTGCACTCGTCGCCGCGGATTGCAGCCTTCAATCGAAGTCCGGGCCTTGATCTTTGTGCCTTTGTGACTTTGTGTGATACCCGTTCATGAGTTGTACCTCCTGCTTTGTATATCTGTCGGAGACTTTATTGGCGTTTATTCGTGTCCGTTCGCGGTCCCGCGTAGCGTTCTGTTTTGCTGTCTGGGCCACGACCGTGGGATCCGTTTCTGCTAGTGCTCTTTCTCCGGGACCGGTTCAGGTCGAAGACTCCATCCCGTACCCGGAAAAAATGACGTTTATCGGTTTATCCCAATCGATAGAGCTTGCTGCCTCGATGGGGCTCGCAGCATCAGCAGTGACTCGGGGCGAGTTGAAACGGTATGTTCACGATGCAACCAGCCAACGCCGAAATCTGACTCCTCTCGCCGTCTTTGTTCGCGAAGAATTCTCGGACGCAATCCGCGGCAAAGGATTTACTCCCGAAGACAACAGCACCACCGACAACCGGTTCCGTCTCGCTGTCCGTAAATATGGCTTCGGTATGGCCGAACTCGTGTCCCGCGAAGTGCGTCCGCTCATGACGCTTTACGCCGAATTGATTACACCAGACAACAAGGTTCTGTGGTCGCACGAAGCCGTTGTCAGGAGCGACGATAAAAATCTGCCCGCGATTTTACCGGAGCAATTGCGCACCGATCCCGATGAACAAGAAATGCTACTCCGCGCCGCCGCCCATCGCGCCTCGGAAAAGTTGATGGAAAACTACGAGGGAAAGGCGAAGAAGGACCACGAATAACGCGAAGAGGAAGACGAACCGCAGATTTACGCAGATAGACGCAGATAAGGGCGAAGCCGTGGAGCGCTGCGTTGCTTGCGAGGCCGACAGGGGTCGCCGCTCAGCGTGTGA
>DASUWQ010000284.1:0-4456 GCA_036378375.1 Chthoniobacterales bacterium | reverse complement strand
TTCAGTCGATGTAGTACTCCGGTTCACCGTCGGAGAAGCGACCGCTGCACAGTTCAAGATCTTCGCCGGAGATATCGTCCCCCAAAAGAAGCCGGCCCCGGACATCTATCTATTCGCGTCACGCGAATTGGGTGTTCCGCCCGATCATTGTGTCGCGGTCGAGGATTCCCGTAACGGTTTGTTGGCGGCCGCAGCCGCTGGCATCCGGACCGTCGTTACCACGAGCTATTTCACCGCCGACGAGAACTTCGACGAAGCAGTGCTCGTCCTCGATTCGTTGGGTGAGCCGGAAGGAAAATCGTGCACCGTTCTTGCCAATCGAACCGGGCACGAAATCGACAGGTACCTAAGAGCGAGTGATCTGGAAGCGATTTTGCAGGGCGGAACCGTTTAACACTTTTGGCCCCCGCCTCGCCTTCTGACCTTGGCCAACACCTTTTCGAAAATGGCCCACGCCTCGGGCACCCTAAAGGCCAGCGTACCGCACAGATACAGGGCTCCGTACCATGGCAGGAGGATGAGACCGGCGATGAATGGGTGTCCGTCGAAGAAATGTTTGAGCGGGAAAATAATAGCAACCGCTAACAATGCCGAAGACCACAAACGGAGGGCTAATCTGGGCGGCAATGAAAACGGCTCAACTCTTTTCCTCAGTGTTCTCCGCAGCAACAAGAATTCGAGCCAACCGGCGATACCGGCGGAGGCAGTGAGGCCCGCTAGCCCGAGCTTCGGATCGAGATGCAACAGCTTTGGCAGAGGAAACGCAAACAGGTAACCCAGGATGACGGTGAGTACCACACGCACGATCGCGAACTTGAGAGGTGTCCGAGTATCGCGAAGAGCGTAGAAGGTTGAAGAACAAAGCCGGCCGAAGGTGGACGCCAGCAAACCAACGCCGGAACCGGCTAGTAACGCCCAGAGGTAAAGGACATCCTGATGCGTGAAGAGGCCGGTCTGATAGATCACCGCTCCAATGGTGTCACCTAGACCCAAGAAGGCGGCGGAAGAAGGGATCACAAAGAACGCCATCCGGCGCAGGGCCGCGTTTAGCCGATCCGCTAGCGCACGGCGCAGGCCCTGTTCATCGCTACCGATGGCGCGAGACATCGCGGGAAGCTCAGCGGCGGAAACCGACATCCCGAACAAGCTGATCGGTAACAACGCAATGGTCTGACCATTTGTTAGAAGAGCAACCGACCCGGAAGGCAAAAGGCTAGCCAGAAGATTGTCGATATAGGCGCTGAGCTGCACAACGCCACGGCTGATAAATACCGGCCCGAAACTGGTAAAAACAGTACGAACCTGCTTGGAAGCAAGGTCGAGAGAGAAACGAATCCGGCGGGTAACTCGGAAGACGGTGGGTAATTGGACCCCGAGCTGTCCGAAGCAACCTGCGACCGAACCCCAAGCCACCCAAACTGCTAGCTGAGACAAGGTAGGGACGTTCCGGAAGATAAAGAGCGCTGCTATAATCATGACGTTCCAAACAACCGGTGCCGCGTAGGACAGAAAAAAGCGGCCATGACTATTGAGAATGCCCAGACACCATGCGGACAGGACTAGGGCGCCAACCCCTGGAAACATGATGCGAACCAGCGTGACCGTAAGCTCTCTTTTCGCAGCGACAAAACCAGGAGCGATCGCTTCGATCAGAAAAGGCGCCAAGAGGATTCCGAGGAGAACCAAAGTCGAGGTCAGAACAGCGAGGATAGATCCAATGACGCTTGCCACTTGATCTGCTTCTTCCTCATCTTTCGCGCCGAGCAGTCGGGCGTAAACCGGGATGAACGACGCCGATAACACTCCTTCACCGAAAAGATTCTGCAGAAAGTTGGGGATCCGCAGCGCCGCGTTGAAGGCGTCCGCAGCGTCGGAAATACCCAGGTAATGAGCAAGGGCGCGGCCTCGGACGAGACCGAGAATCCGGCTGAGCAAGATCCCCGTAGCAACAAGCACTGCCGGCCGTCCCGAAGGCCTTTCGGTCTTCGAGCTATCTACAGACATATTTGGAGCGGACTGGTGTACCGGCGTGTGGGCGTATCGGCGTACACGCTCCCGTCATAAAGGAGGAGTTCAAGGAGTTCAAGGAGTACCGGAGGGGAGCCGCTTTGAAACGTGCATCTACTAACGGCAATCTTTGCTCTCCGGTGGAACGTGGCCGGAAACCGTCGACAAGCAGGCAGCTCCCGGAAACTACCCATGGCGATGCTCTGCGTTTGAATTCGGCTCGGGGCTAATGAATCCCGGAGCAACCGATAGAGCTGCCAAGCGCGGAAACGTTCCCGGGAGCCGCCTGTTAATAACGTTTCTTGGCCTCACTCGCGCTGGAGAGAATCTTGTGCGGCGGCCGGTCCGCGGGCCGAAGCGGCTCCCCTCCAGGGGTTCTTTTTTTTCCGAAAAACCATGAAGACGGTCGCGCCGCCGCCCGAGACGAACACGATGAGGGCAATGATCCATCTGAGTCCGAACACCGCTATGAACGGCGGACCGAACACGGAAAAAAGGGTAAAAATGATCAGCAGCCATCCCAACGCGCCCACCATGGTAACGACTAAAAAGCGTTTGGTTGGGTATCTCATCAGACCGGATACCACTAACAGGGCGGTGCGCGTTCCCAGGACCAGCCGGCTAAAGACGAGGGCGAACCCGCCGAACCTGGCGAACCAGCTTGAGGCTAACTCTACTTTTTTCTGGGAAACCAGTGCACGCCCCCAGCGTGAGTCCAGTGCTTTTGCGCCGCCAGTCTTAACTAGTAGATAAATGGTGAAATCGCTGGTCCACATCCCGAAAAAACAAGCCAAGAAAGCTTGCCAAGCCGGCACGACTCCGTTCAGCGCCAGCAAAGCCCCGCTGACAATCGCCGAATCTTCCGATAACATCACCGTAAAGAACAATCCGGTGAGAATGGCGATACCAGCGTGTTCGTGCATATTGAAGGCGCCTACGAAAATAAAGTTGAATTCAATTCAAAAACGACGGATGCCAAGATCCAGCAAAAACGGCCGATCATCTTGAAATCCGACCATCTATAACGCCGCGATTGACACACAAGTAAAGAAAACACCAATGATGTGCGCAAAAAGCAAACCCCGATTGATACTGGTTGCCCTCGCCAGTCTATGCCTTATCTCGTACGTGCCGAACGCGATGGCGGGGAGTGAAAGTATCACGGAATCCCCGAGTAAAGCCGTCGTAACTGCCCCACCGACAGAGGATTTCATCCACGGCGGCCAATGGGAAGTGATTGTCGCTGACGGATTTTACAGCATGGCAGCGTGGCCGAGAGAGCGTCACCCGCTCTATAGCTTCAATGAGACTGACCTGGAGCTAGGTTACATGTTACCGGTGATCGGCAATAGCTTTTACCGGGGCAATTTTGAAGGACTCGCGCATCTTTTTCTCTGGGAATCAACCCGCGAACACTCGGGGATTCTTGGCGGCGGCGCGCTGGATCTACACTATAACTTCGTACAGCCGGGCTGGCGGCTCGTTCCTTACATCGGCGCCAGCTTAGGACTTAGCGGAAACGATCTTTACGTTCAGCAGAGCCAGAATATCATTGGCGGACCATTTGAATTCGTCCTCCAAGCGAAAGTGGGCGCCCGGTACTTCATCGATAAAAATTGGGGCTTTCTCATTGAGGGCGGGTACCAGCATGTTTCTAACGACGACATTTATCCCCGCAACGTCGGCGTCAACCAGACCGGCGGTCGGTTCGGGATCTTCTGCACGTTTTAGTTCATCAGACGGGTGCTCGCTGTAAGATAGAAAGTTATCCAGCGGCTTCGACACGGATAGGACTTATAGGACCAATGGGCTTATGTGATGGCCCGCGTCGAGGACTACGACCGCCGGGCCATCACGAACCAGTTCTCACTTCTCACTGATCGTTTTCCTGTGCTGCAGGAGCGCGCGATTCCGGTGGGCAATAACGGCTGCTGCTCGTTCCTCCGGCCAGCTGTAGAAACCTTCTCCGGAACGTGGCCCGGTTTTTCCGGCTGTGACCTTTTCTTTCATCAATTGAAGAACGTCTTCGTCCTTTGCTAAGAGCGGCATTAGGTAGCTTGCAATGGTGAAAAACGTGTCCAGTCCGCCCAGATCGGCGGTCTCGATTGGGCCAACTACCGAATATCGTGGTCCCAGAGAAGCCTTCATGGCGGTGTCAACCGCTTCCGGGGTTGCGGCCCCTGAACGAACGATGGCGAGCGCTTCGCGGAGGACCGCGTACTGGAGACGGTTGCCGATAAAACCGGGAAGTTCTTTCGCGACCAAAACCGGATCAGTATTAATGGAGCGCAGGAATTTCATAACCAGGTCGGTTATCTCCGGCTTGGTCGCGGGATTCGGTACCACCTCGACTAATGGGATCGCGTGCGGCGGATTCCAGAAATGAACCACGAGAAACCGCTCAGGATGACGAAACGGCCGGCAAAGATCCGAAGGAAGCAGACCCGAT
>DASUWQ010000283.1:0-13933 GCA_036378375.1 Chthoniobacterales bacterium | reverse complement strand
AACATCAGGTCCGACCAAGCAGATGGACGATGTGGAACTCACAACTGCTCGTCCGATCAACCTCCTTGCTCGCCTTTCTGGGGATCATGATTTACTTCGGTTTGGCCGCTCCGTTATTTCTCAGTTACGCAAACGTACTGAACGTCGTGCAACAATCGGCAGTTCTAGGTGTATTGGCGTTTGGCATGACCACGGTTTTAATATCTGGAGGCGCTCACGTCATTTCGGGCGGGATTGATCTATCAGCCGCCAGTAACCTCGGTCTCAGCGCGGCGATCTATGCCAGCATGATTCAAGCCGGGGGCACCGATTGGATCGCCCTGCCCGTGACTCTATTAGCCGGTCTGATTATTGGAGCAATAAACGCCTGGGCAATTGTCGGGTTAAAAATTTTTCCGCTGTTAGCGACGCTGGCTACGATGAATGTCTGTGCCGGCTTTGAATTGGTCCTTACCCAAAATACGGTGGTTCCAGCAGCGAGCCCGTTACTAACCGCGGTAGCAGCAACGGGCTCGTTGGCTGTGCCGAATATTGTCTATATCTTCTTTTGCTTAGCCGCCTTTTTGATAGTCCTGATTGAAGCTACACCCTTTGGCCTCCGCTTATACGCGGTGGGAGGATTTCGGGAAGCAGCGATAGCCGCAGGTATCCGAGTCAATCGTTATGTGGTTGCCAGCTACTTGATCAGCGGCGGCTGTGGCTCAGTCGCAGCGATCCTGTCATTGTCGCTGCTGAATGGAAGCTCACCCGGCGCCGGCGAGATACTCTTGTCAGTTGTTTTGGTCGCCTTACTAGGTGTCATCATCTCCCGGCGAAGTGTACCCACGATTTCAGGAACGCTAATTAGCTCTTTGTTTATTGGGTTCCTGGTGAACGGATTTCAACTAACCAACGTATCAAGCTATTGGGTAAACGGTGTCCAAGGTGGGTTGATTCTCCTGGTGGTTGCCGGAAGCTCTTTTTCTCGACGGGCAGCTTATTGACTCATGGCTTCTGCAATTACATCCGCACATGATCACTTCCGGCGCGGTGTCGTCCGATGGATGCTGCGCAATAGCTTGCTGGTCGGCTTTGTCCTGGTGTTCGCGGCGTTAGGCATCGCTGCTCCCGGTTTTCTGACCTGGAACAATCTGGTCAGTGTGATTTTGAACGAGTTTACGTTAGCCGCGATTATCGCGCTGGGGATGACCTTAGTGATTTCGTCTGGAGGGATCGATTTGTCGGTCGGAAGCGCTGCCGATATTGCGAGTCTCGCCTTCGTCGGTCTGGTAGGGGCGCATCAACCATTCTGGCTTGCAGTGATCGCAGGGTTAGGCGGCGCGCTGCTGGTCGGGGGACTGAACGCGTCGCTGATCGCTGGCCTACGGATTTCACCGCTGTTGGCGACGCTCAGCACTCTCTTTATCTCAACCAGCGTTCAACAACTTGCCTCCAACGGCGGCCAACCAATCTATCTCATCTCAGGCAACCTTCCTGGGGCGTTTTCTTTCCTGGGACGCGGCCAATTGGTCGGTGTTCCGGTGCAGATTTATATCGTGACCCTCCTGGCCATCGTTTTTTTCGTTATTCTACACAGGGGTAATTTCGGTCGTTACGTTTTTGCTTTGGGAGCGCAACCGGGTGTCGCTTGGTACTCGGGCATCCGAGTTTCGTCCATATCCGCGCTGGTCTACATCTTGTCCGCCACCGTTTGCGGCATCGCAGGAATTCTGCTCTCGGTTACGGTAAAGGCTTACGTTCCGCAGTCTGGGAACGCCTATTTGCTTTGGACCATCGGCGCGGCTTTTATCGGAACAACGCTCCATCCGGAAGGGAGACCATCCATACCCGGCACGCTTTTGGGCGTTTTGTTACTGAGCATTGTGAGGAATGGTCTGCTTTTGATCGGGTGGAATTTTTATTGGCAACAGGTGGCGACCGGTGTCCTCATTTTTTTGATTTTGGCCTTCAGCAGTAGGCGGTCTCGCGGTACGCGTTAGTAGGCGATGGCACACTATCGATTTACGAAAGGCATGGGCTATTTGCCGATCGTTTCGAGGTTGATTCCAGCAGTCTCGATCTGGAAAGCCCTGGTTACAGCGGCCCCCAACAAAGATGTTCCGACCAGAATATAGAGCAGCGTCTGGGTCCCTATATCAGCTAACAGGATGGGAAACAGGAACGCGGTCATGACAGCGCCGATCTTGGCAAACGCAGCGGCGAATCCCGCGCCCAACCCCCTAACCCGCGTTGGGAAGACCTCGCCAGCTAACAGGTAGGTCTGCGCGTTCGGACCGAGATTGATCATGAAGTTGAACAACATGAAGCCGAGAAAGATCAACAAAATATGCGGTCCTCCGGTGTAAAGGGCGGAAAACGAGGCCACCAATAGACCAGCCGCGCAGCCAATGAAGCCGATTATTTGCAGTCGGATCCTACCGACTCGATCGGAGAACAAGATTGCGCAAATAATGCCCACGATAAGCAAGAGGTCGATCAGTGCCGCGCCTCTAGCGGCCAGCATGTCATTGTTAATCAGGTCGGCCAGATTACGTGCATATTTGGTCTGGTGACCGACTGAGGCTGCGAGGATCGCGGGTGTAAAGATCCCGATTCCATAAGTCCCAAGATCTTGTAAGAACCAAGGCAGTGACGCGAGAATTGTCGCGCGCCGGTTGTCCTTGTGAAACAAAACCCCATAGCCACCACGGCTTTGTCTATGACTTTCGGCGGTTTGTGTATGGCCGCCACCCAGCGTAACGCCACGGGGATAAGGAGGGTTACGCAACAGCAGTCGAGCCGTCTGCAGCTTAGCCAATTCGATTTTGCCGCGGGCTAGCAGCCAATGCGCACTTTCGGTGATGGAAAGCCGGCCAATGGTAACCACGAGCCCGGGAACGATGGCGGTCGCATACATCCAGCGCCAAGCTCCGATCTGCGGGATGTTTCTTAGGATTACATAGCCTATTCCCGTCCCGGTTAAGGCACCGAGCGCTTGGAATCCGAAGGCGCCTAGCACTAGTCGACCGCGCATGCTGCTGGGAATACTTTCGGAAATTATCAAGTGCGCGGTCGGGTAGTCGCAGCCGAGAGCAACACCAATCCCGAACAGGAAGACAACCAGCCAAAGATAACTGGGGCTGGCCACCAGAAGGCACAGAAAGATCATGAAGATGAACATCTCTATAACGAACATTCGCTTCCGGCCAAAGTGGTCTGACAGGCTACCGAGACCGAGCGCGCCGACAAGGATGCCAAATAGGCTCGCTGCACCTACAACGCCATGTTGCGTGGGGCTCATTTGGAATTCATCGGCAATGAGCGGCATCGCGACACCGGTCATAAAAACGACTAGCCCTTCGAAGAATTTCCCCGCGGCCGCTAGAGTCCAGATACGCCATTGCATACCGGTCAGCGGCGTCGTCCGCAAAATGGTGCCATCACGCCACACCGGCGTTTCGTCGATGTACGCTTGGATCGATTTTGGGTCCGACGTCGCCCCAAGGTCTCCGGGCAACCCATTGTTCATGATTGTCCCCTCCGTTATTACCGAGCGGCGGTGAACACGTCAATCCCAGGGAGCTTTGTGTTTCCTATCCACATTGCTAACACAGGACAGGCTGCGATTCCTGATTTTCCTTGGTCAGGCGGTGTCTATGCCGATATCGAAAGCTCTGGTCGCGATCTCTTTGATTGCGCCGGGTTTTCTGCTAGCCGGTCTGCACCCAAAAACGCGTCATCCCACACCTTGATTCCTGTTGGACTCAATTAACTTCGGACCGATACTTTGTCGCGGCTTCCGCTACGAAGGATCCTGCGGCGAATAGATGCCGGCGAAGCGCGTCTTTCGCTAGCCGCAGGTTTCGTTTTTTGCAATGGTCAAAGATTTCCCGGTGTGCCGCTTGGCATTGTTTGAGATGGGTTGGCGTACTCATTTGCAGATAGTAACCCCGGTTGGTGAGGGCCCTCAGGGAATTGATTAACTCAAACAACTTTTCCTTCTTAGCCGGAGCGTAGAGCGCGGCGTGAAACTCGCGGTCAATTTCGCCGAGCTGTGCCGGGTCTGTCTCAAGTTCAAACTCGCGCAACCAGCGTTCTGCTTTGGCCAAGCTCTGAGCACTAAGATGGCGAAACGCTAACCGGAGGGCTTCCAACTCAAGCAAGACTCGAATTTCGTAGGTCTCAAGAATTTCTTCCGGAGTCGGATTTGCCACGAAAGATCCTTTGCTGGGCACAATGTGGAGCAAGCCTTCCGCCTGGAGCAGATTCATGGCATCGCGGACCGGTATCCGGCTAACGCCGAACCGAGCAGCGATTTGTTCCTGAGAGACAGCTTGGCCAGGGCTGAATTCGCCGTTGAGAATCGCGAGCCGCAGCGCATGGGCTACCTGATCACCAGCACTCGAGATAGATTGATTTGACAACGGCATGGGTCCTGTATACCGGTATACAGGATGGGTAATCCAGGGTGCATGCCAAGTCAAATTCATTGCTCCATGGCCTGGGCCTTTCACTTTTCACCTCTCACTTCTCACCTTCCTATAATGTCTGCTTCTTCTCGCTGGCATCTGGCCCAACTCAATATCGGTCGTGTCCGTGCTCCTATGACCGATCCTCTCATGGCCGGCTTTGTAGCCGAACTTGAATCCGTCAATGCACTCGCCGATTCCGCGCCCGGTTTCGTTTGGCGCCTGCAAACCGAAGCCGGTGACGCCACCGCCATTCGTCCTTACGATGACGATACGATCCTCATCAATATGTCGGTGTGGGAAACCGTCGAAGCGCTCAAAGCCTATGTTTATCGGACACACCACGCCGATGTCATGCGCCAGCGGGAGAAATGGTTCGAACGCCTGGACACTTATTTCATCGCGCTCTGGTGGGTACCGGCCGGGACCATTCCGACCGTTTTAGAGGCGAAGCTCCGGCTTGATCATCTACGCCAAAATGGCGAGTCACCCTACGCTTTCTCTTTCAAGAAAGTGCTTCCGCCGCCAACGGAATCGTCGGAGATCGTCACGATTTCAAACAAAACCGCTGATCCTGCATAAAGCGCTGGCGTCCTTCGGCTTTCGCTCTACAGATAAGCAATATGCCACTGCCAACAGATGAGAAGCTGCTCGCGCTAAGCCAAGACCTGCTCAAGCAATTCGATACGCTCTTTGGATTACACCCTGGTTTTCGCGCAGCGCACGCTAGAGGCACTATGCTTTCTGGTACCTTCACTCCGGACCCGGAGGCGGTATCACTAACCAGAGCCCCGCACATCACCCGCGCTTCTACCCCAGTAACCGCCCGGTTTTCCAATTCTACCGGTGTCCCGCTCATGCCAGACAATGATCCAAACGCTAACCCACGCGGTCTGGCCATCCGGTTCCATCTTGCGGAACATGTGCATACCGACATTGTCAGCCATTCGACCGACGGGTTTCCTACAAGAACCGGTGAAGAATTCCTGGAGTTTCTGCGGGCCGTCGCAGCTAGTGGACCCGATGTAGCGTCACCAAAACCGGTGGAGCAATACCTGGGCTCACATCCGGCAGCGCTTGCCTTTGTCCAAGCCCCAAAACCAAGTCCCTCGAGTTTCGCTAAGGAGACTTATTTTGGGGTCACAGCAATGCGTTTCATCAACCAAGACGACGCGAGCCGTTACGGCCGATATCGGATAGTTCCAGACGCCGGAATCGAACATTTAGATTCTGAAGTTACCAAGGACAAAGGGCCAAATTTCCTGTTCGATGAGTTAAGCGAACGGATCGCAGCCGGGCCGATCAGCTTCCAAGTCTTTGCCCAACTGGCAAATGAAGACGACGAGGTCAACGATGCTACCGTGCATTGGCCGGAAGATCGCCGTTTAGCCAGGCTAGGCCAGATGGTTCTCACCGCTCCGGTCAAAAATGACGCCGCGGAGCAGAAAAAAATCATCTTTGATCCGATTCCGCGAGTAGACGGGATTGAGCCGTCCGATGACCCGTTGTTGGAGTTGCGCGCCGCGATCTATTTGCTGAGCGGCCGGCGTCGACGCCAAGCGTAAAGAGGATTCACCACAATGGCACAAGGGGCACGAAGCGAAAACCAACCGCAGATGCACGCGGATGGACGCAGATAAAAGAGGGCAAGGGATCACTACGGATCGATCAGGTGTCATGTCCCTTCTAAATCCGCGTCTGTCTGCGTTAAGCCGCGGTTCGGCTTCTCTTTGTGCTCTTCGTGTCTTTGTGGTGAAACAGGTTCTTTGCGCTAACTGGGTAATGCAAAACAGACGATTTCATTCGCCACTCGATGATTCGACCAGAAGTTCGAGCCATCAAAAGCCAACGAACGGCATCGAAACGGAACTTTAGCCAAATCTTCTACCTGGCGTGAGCCAGGTGTTTCCAAATTCAAACGAGCGATACGCCAATCTTCGTTCCCCTGCTCCGTTCCCCGCAGAACGTAAATGGCGCCATCGAAAAAGGTATGCCCGCAAATCTCGGCTCCAATATCATAGGACTCGAGGATATTCCCGCCTCCATCGAGTTTCAGGATCCGGTGTTTATACCATTGGCTCAAGTAGACGTGGCTGCCGTCGTAGCTCAGATAGGACCCGGTAAAATCAGGGCAAGGCACGCGATCGGTTTCGGAGAATCCGTCAGCGGAGGAATAGCACCAAAGATAACGGTCATCTGCCGCGCCTTCCCCGAGGGTGAAACAGAGAGTCTCACCGGTTGAGACAACCGCCCAAGGTATCCCTGGTGCTTCGGCTTCTTCGAATACCTTCCAACCATCCGGCTCGATCCCATAGATGCGTCGCGAATCACGCGAACCCATCCATAAAGCATTTTTGTGCCAAGCCAATGCTTGGGGAGTCACGTCAGGGGAAGCGACACGCCGTCGCTCATTAACTGAGGGTAACGGTTCAGTGCTCATGATTGATCCACTCGTTTGTCAGCTCCGCACGAATCGCGTATGAGGAGTTTACTGTCTAACAGAATGTCTTAAACCGGCATCTCCGGCTCCCTGGAGGGTTTATTGAATAGCATCAAAATAATCGAGCCGGATTGTACGGCATAAATAATTTATAATTAGCGACTTATGCATTAATGATCAGAAATCCACACCGATTTGATCGAATATCGCTTGAATCGTTTCAAATCTGTTGTAAAACATCTGTGTCTCCAATAAGGAGGCAACCAGTTCTTTAAACAACCCAGCGAAGTTGGACCTAGGGCATTGATTCCTTTCGGTCAGAATTTCTGGGCATTCCGGAAAGCGTTCCGTTGTAGGGGCGACCAATCCAGGATGCTGAGAGAAACTAAGAAAGGAAAAATATGGAAGGACTAGTATTCGCTTTATTTGTTCTAAAGAAAAACTATCAACGGCCGGCCGGGATCGTTCCTGAGCCTGAGTTTAAGCCGTTCAATCTTTCGGCACTTAGACTGCCGAAACAGAACGATACCATTCGAGGCACGAAGCAAAACCGGCAACCTGCCTTGGCCGTTTCAGCGGCTTGAACGCCTCTGCTCTGTTCTTAAGTAACAGCGATCCTCGGGGTTGCACTCACGGTTAGTCTTTGGCCCGTATGGGCTGGCTCGTCTAATCTCGGTGCAATTCCGATTGGGTCGGTTTTCTAAGACTCGGTTTTAGATCCGCAGATTACTCAGATTACGCAGATTTTACTGAAGGGGGGAACGGGTGAAGGGAGTCGTTGGGGCATCGGTCGGGTGCGGGAAGGGAGCAGGGACAAGTAGACTATCGGGCAGAAAATCTGCGTCACCTGAGTGAACTGTTGGGTCATAGCGAGTGAATTTTTAGTCCGTCGCGGCAAAGTCGACTGTCCCTCCGGGACCAATCCACTCGCTCGATTACCGTAGACCATCGTCACGCGCTCGATTGAGACGCTTCTTTTACCAGCACCATCTTGGCGAGTGGGATTAGCATTGGTTCTGGAGCGACCTTCAGTCGCGCAATCATTCGCGCCTCGATCCGGTCAATGAACTCGGCTGCGCGGACCTCCTTACCATCCAGGCTAGCAGCGAGCGTCGGGCAAACTGAAGCGCGAGAAAACGCAGCCCACCGAGCGGCGTACATCCGGGCATCCCCGTGGCTCTGGAACTCTGTCCAGATGCGATCTTCACCATAAAAGACATCAATCTCCTCCAACCTGAGATCGGCAAAGCTTCTGCTCTCAGCAAACGGCGCCGTGAAATCCTGTCTGCTTCGACCAACGGTTGGAATCACCATCCGCCGGGCTTCATCCTCGGTGATAAAACCTTCGTCTACCAGGTCGAGCACGGCTCCGTAGATGGCGACGACACAAGGCTTATAGCCGAAGTCGCCATGGTCATCGAGCGCCATGCTGAGCACAACTAGCCGGCCACCAGGTCGTAGCTCAGCCGCACGATGGAGTAGAAAACGGCGCCAATCATCCGCTGCTTGTTGGTAAAACGCAGATCGAACGCCGGCATCCTGACTGTAAGCAACCTGCACCTGATCCGGGATCAGCGCAGGGACCCGACTTAGCCATTGTACCGCCCAGGAGCTCCAGCCCAGCGTTACGCTAGACGAAGGAAGAATTTGTTCGTAAAAGGATCTTCCGACTGCACACGGGAATACGCCCGGGTCATCGTGTACATAGCTGTCCGGATCCGAGGCTAAGATCTGAAACAGAGCGCTAAAGTCGTTGTCCGGTAAATCGGTATGCACGACCGAAACCGCGCGATCCGATCCGACCCGATCCCGCAACACGCTAATCGCAACCCCTAAAGGAAGGAGCGAGTTGCGCCCTGCGGAAGAGCCGTAATCGACGATCACGAGCGGCTCAGGTGAAAGCGGCAAAGCGACTTCTCGAGCTGCTCTCTCCAGCAACGGAACGGCGGGCGATGAACCCGCAGCTTGCACTCGCGAACTGCGATTATAAGCACCATGCCCCTCCATTGGTGCTGGTCCGTTTGCTTCACAGGATTCGGTCATTGGGATTAGCCATTATATAGGACAAGGCCATACAACGGAAGGCTTTGACTGGCCTGCTTCGAGGTCGCGGAGGTCGAGTCTAGTTAGACTAACGGCACACTAGTAAATCCGCTTCGAGCCGGTCAATCGGAATTGTTAGGCGACCGTCTGTAAGGACTTTTGGAACCGGAACATCAGTTAGTTTGTGTAAAATCTTAAAATCGCAGGGCGAAGACCGGAAACATCTAACCCAGCGCTATCATAACGGTTTGCATCTTGAAAACTCTGTAAGTTAACGGCACTCTCAGCAAGCTCTGCAGGCCCTTCACGTGCTCGAACCGGACCGGAAAACCCCATGAGATCAACGCTAACATTATCGTTCGGCATTTGGGCCGGTATCATTCTCGGTCCCGCCCCGGCGGGTTTAGCTAGTACAGCCTCCAACGATTTATTTCCGCCTGACGTCGCCCGGAACCTTAATCACGGCATCGCGAGTATCATGAAGGAAAAGAATCTGCCAAGTGTCGCAGTTAAGGTGCTGGTCCGCGGTAAAGGCCAATACACATTCGTCGGAGGCTTCGCGAACTTAGAGACCCGGACAGCACGCACTCTTGAACAACCCTTTCGCATCGCAAGTATAACCAAAACATTCGCTGCCACCGCCATTCTGGTTTTGGTCGATCGGGGGTTACTACAGAAAGGCGATCCAATTGCGAAATGGTATCCAGATTTTCCCAATGCAGACCGAATCACCGTCGACGATCTTTTGCGAATGCGGAGCGGGATCCCCGCGCCGAATGACGATGAGGTCTTGGCTCGAGTTTATAACAACCCGCTAGCGCCGGCTCCGCCGCTTGCCGGGGAGCTTAGCCGATTAGCGGCCCTGAAGTCTCAGTTCAAAGACCCGAACACAGAAGGGATCTATACGGATTTCAATTACGACGTCCTGGCGGGAATCGTTCGCCAAGTTACCGGTAAAGACATCGGTGTGTTGATTAGCGAGACGGTAATCGAGCCGCTTAGACTCCGGCATACCTCTTATCCAACCGGGACCGCTTTACCGGGTAAGCTTCGCGGTTACGGATGGAATCCCGAGACAAAACGCTTTGAAGATAAGACTCTATTCAACCCTCCCCTAGCCGGCGCGGCCGGCGCTGTCATATCGGACCTCTCGGACCTAGTTACGTTCTCTCAAGCTTTGTGCCGCGGCGATCTGTTGAAACCTGAAACTCTCCGCGAGCAAATGCAGGGGCAACCCCTAACGGACACGAGCACTGACTATGGAGAAGGCGTTGCACTCGGTCACGGGTTTTGCGGTCACTCCGGCACCATCAACGGATTCAGCACGGACATGTACTATGTAAAGAAACTCGATGCGTCACTAGTCATCAGTGTCAATCGTCTCGATCGCGATAATGAGTCACAGTCGAGTCCGATTTACGCCTTGGTGAGCAAGACGATTTTGTCGACCCTAGGTCCGGCTGAATAGCGACGGCAGCACTAGCGTGCCCTGCCTAGCTTTAGAAACATGACGAGAAGAACGCCGAGCATGATAAAGAGTGCCCCGACGAAATGGTAAGGGAGCAAGCGTTCACCAAGAAAGAAGTACGCTAGGACTGCGATGAAAACGGTTTGCAGATAGAGAAAGACTCCAGCTCGAGACGCGCCCAACGCCTGAACACTGAGATTAAACAAGTAATACATGAGCGCGCCACCGGGTCCGGCGACGTAGGCCAGTGCCCAGAGACCTTTCGCGTTGAGGACAGTCCGCTCGTCGTGTAACAGTTCCCAAACATAAAACGGAACGGTCACCACGACTGCCGCTCCCAAGAGCAGGACTAAAAGGGGCAAACCCGGCAGGGGATACTTCGCCCGACGCAAGAGAACGGTATACAGAGCGAAAGCAATCGCCGCGCAGATCACGAAGATCTCCCCCGCGTTTAGATCTAGACGGATTAGCGCCGACAGGTCTCCTCGCGTCACAATGACCGCCATCCCCACAAACGCCACGAGCGACCCGACAAATTGCCAGGTACCAACAGGCTCATTCAAAACAAAGCGTGCCAGAATCATCGTTATCACGGGCATCAACGCGATAAGCAGTCCGGCATTGATCGCGCTAGTGTAGTTGAGCCCCACATAGATGAGGGCCGGCGAAATGGAAAAACCCAAGCCTCCGACGATCAGAATTGATAACCATCTTTGTCGCACGAGGCTGATCATGGCGGACCAATGCCGGTGGATTATCGGAAGTAAAAGCAGTCCGGCAATAAAGACTCGCCAGAAACTGAGTGCCCAAGGCGGCATTTCTGCCGTCACGACCTTGGCCGCGATATAGACGCCGGCGGCCAAGAGCCAGCATAGGATCGCGGAGCCGGTGGCGATCTGCGTACTTACGGCAGCGGGTAAGCCAACTGAGGTTTCTTTTGGGGCTGCCTGCATAGTGATGAGAAAACTCTTTCGCCCGTCAGTTCCTGATTCAGCCGCTCCAGACACCGGACCGAACCAGGCTCACACTCGAGCTGTATCCGATCGCGTTACCGAGAAACAGTAAAAACGCGATCTCCTTGAAAAACTGTCTGGCTGTGGTCAGGATCCGGGTTCAATCCCCAGCCTTGACGAATATGTTGGATTCACTTCTTGAAGACACCAGCGCAAAGCTTCCCCTTAACGTTGCTCTGATTTTCGAGGGCAAAAGCTACACTTACACAGACCTCTGCCGCCTTACCCGAAGCTTATCGGCCGCGCTTCAAGAGCAGGGAGTTCAACCCGGAGATCGGGTGGCGTTCCTCCTGCCGAACTGCCCGGAGATCGTCCTTTGTTATTATGCTTGTTTCAAGATCGGCGCTATCGCCGTGCCGCTTAACGTTTGCTTCTCAGCCGAGCTACTTCAGTATGCCATCAATCATAGCAGTGCCCGGGTGCTCATCAGCGAACCAAATCTCTATGCACAGATCGCGATAATCCGGGCGTCGCTCCCGGAAGTTAAACAGTGCTATTTGACATCGCGTCACCTGGAATTCGAAGGAGTCAGGCCCTTCACCGAACTGCTGGCCGCCACCACGTCGCATTTGAAATTCGAGCCGTCATCTGCGAACCGGCCCGCCGCGATCTACTACACTTCAGGTACAACCGGTCTGCCCAAGGCGGTAATTCACACCCATGCGAGTCTCGCTCGAGCCACCCAAAACCAAATCGATCAGATCATGATAACGTCTGCAGACACTACTTTGATCCTATTCCCGATCTGCTATCTAATCGGTTTCGGCTCTCAAATTCTCCCTTTCCACAAGGCTGGAGCGACCTGTGTTCTGTTACCGCAATTTGAACCCCAAGCCACTTTGGCTGCTATAGAAAAGTATAAGCCGACCAAAACCTATGCTTTTCCGAAGTTGTACCACGAGTTGATCGATTGTCCCGACGCCGGCGCTTACAATGTTAAGTCACTTAACTTTTGCTTTTCCGCAGGTGAAGCCATCGCGACCGCCATCCAAAGACGATTTAGGCAAATCTTTGGCGTTGAAATCACTGAAGGGTGCGGGATGACCGAACTGCAGATATACAGCATGAATCCTCCCTACGCTCAGAAGAAGGTTGGCTCGATCGGTAAACCAATCGCCGGGATGGATCTGTCCTTAATCGACGAATCTGGTCGTTCGATTTCAACTCCGCGCCAGATCGGCGAAATGATTGTTAGAGGAGGCGGTATGACCGCGGGTTACTGGCGGGATGCGACATTAACCAGCCAAACGATTAAAGATGGCTGGTTTCATACCGGCGATTTGGCCTACCAGGATGAACAAGGCTTTTACTGGTTCGTCAGTCGCAAGTCAGAGATCATCAAGAACGAGGCCGGGCTGGTATCACCGATTGAAGTAGAAGGAGCCTTATATGAACATCCGGCAGTGACGGAAGCAGGCGCCATCGGTGTTCCCGACGAATTCGGCGGCGAGGTTCCGCAAGCATATGTCGTGCTTCGGCAGGTCGCCGAGGCGGTCACTGAATCGCAACTGATCGACTTCCTGAGGAGCCGGCTCCCTGGCTACAAGGTGCCGACTCACATTACTGTCACTGACCACTTACCTCACGGGCCCACGGGGAAAATCGACCGTAAGGCTTTACGAGAAAAAGCTTTAGCTCCCCATTAGCTTCTCTCGCCGCTCGGCTTGCAGGGCTTCCAATTTTTTGGATTGCTCGGGAGTTAAAACTTTGCTAGCGGAAGCCTTAAAACTCGCTTGGATCGCCTCCAGCTTACGCAGCTTTTGCAACTTACCCGTGGAGGTGTCCGCCTTTAGGGCTTTCAGCGCTTTGTCGCGTTGCGCTACGATCGGCGTTAGCGCTTGCTGTTGTTTTTCATTTAGCTGGAGCTTTTCCGTAAGCTCCTTCACTTGCAGTCCTTCCATGACTTGGCCGATCGCAAAACTCGTGAAGCAAAAAACCGCCGTCCCGAGTATAACTAATTGCTTGATTGCATTGATTGATTTCATTTCGGATTAACTATAGTTCTTGGTTTGGGGTTGTTGGTTGATGGGTAATAAAATCTGATTCATCAGGTTTGGTTTGGACTCGCAAGAGCCGCCACCGGTCTTTCGCGGCGGAAATTCTGGACCATGAAATGGTCCGACAGAACAGCCCAGGGCTTCAGCCCTGGGTTAGGCGTGGTGCAAAATGCGCCCTGAAAGTGGCGACCGAAGCGGGCTTTTAGGTTATTTCCGCGTTGATTCCACCAGCCGCGTCGGACCTCGAGTGCCACTTTCAGGGCACTTCTCCCCCGCCATCTAACCCAGGGTTGAAAACCCTGAGCTGTTCTCTTAAACCATTTCATGGTTAGTTCTGATCATCAGGCTTTTACAAACTAAGTCCGAGAAGGGTTATACAGCCTTTTTGGTCAGTCCTGCCTCGCTTACAGATGCTTGTCTCCTGTTAACTAACCTCTCCACCAGGCAGAAACTGACCGGGATCAGAAAAACCGCGATGGCGCAGGCAGCGAACATTCCACCGATCACGGTCGTGCCCATGACTT
>DASUWQ010000282.1:0-23367 GCA_036378375.1 Chthoniobacterales bacterium | reverse complement strand
GACGCTGTCGTCGCTGGTTGGCCGCTTCATCGTGGTCGGTAGCCACCCTGTTACCGGGAAAACTTATCGAGGCTTGGTCGTGGTCACCCGGCAAGGTAACCGCCTTCACGTCCGGGAATTGATCGATGGAAAAACCAGGATTGGAATCGGCACCATCGAATTTGAGCCGGAGGCGCCAACGCTGGAAGTTTTGTTTGAGAAGAGCGGCATCCGAGCGAGTTACGAGACCTGGCCATCTAGAGTCAAACAACAGCCCCGAGCAAGCGGCTGGGCAGGGCGGGCGAATGGGGACTATCACAACCGCGAACGGTTGGGGATGGAAGTATGGTACGACGACCAACCACCACCAGATCCAGCTTCCGTCCAAACACAGATCGATAGCATCGTGAAAGATCAGCTCGAAACGGATTCTGAGCTTCAACAGTTATTCATAGGGGATTACAGAATTGTCGGAGAGGATACCGGCACAGGAAGGGTTTATACCGGCAAGGTTCGGGTACAATTAAAGGGTGAGCGGCTAACGATCCATGGCTCGATCGATGGAATGGTCGCGCGCGGAGAGATCGTTTGTTTCACTCATTCGAAACCCATCTTGATAAAATACCGGGTGGGCACTCACTCGATGCTCTCATTTGCCGGCGGATACGGCGTTGGCGATAACTATCCGAGAATTTGCGGATACTTCTATCCTGTATCCGATTCGAATCAGGTCATTCCAAATTCGTCACCCAGGTTGGAAACCTGGTTCTTCGATTGGAAAAGCCTTGAGTAGCAGAAGACAGAAAAATCTCACGCAAAGCCGCAAAGGCGCAAAGATTTAAGACGAAAACGGATCTCGAAGGCAGATAACGGAGGTAATCACAATACACAAAGATCACAGAGGCCACGAAGACAGAGCACAATCAAAGACAGGAAAACTAAGAAAGACTAGTAATAGCGATCTCCGCTGCCTCGTCCCTCCTGTTTGATTCCGCCTTCGTTTGAAATCTTTGCGTCTTTGCGTGAGATTTCCTCTGTCTTCGTGGCCTTTGTGATCTTTGTGTATTGTTGATTTCTGCGAAACCGCCTGAATCTGGTAAACCGGTATGGGAATCCCACCAACGACTTTGGACAGCGATTGCTCTTTCTCTTCTTTTTCTCTCCGGCTCGCGGCTGGTTCTAGCTTCAGTTGATAGCGTCACTAACAATTCGGGATCACGAAGCGGACTCCCGCTCGACCACGTTGGCATAGTTAACCATGGCGAATCCGGCGTCTACTTAGGTAACTATCACGGTAAATCGTGGGTCCTGACGGCAAACCATAGCGGGCCGGCTTTGTTCGAGCTCGGCGGCATCAAACCCGCGCCTTCTGTACGAGATTCTTGGATCAGATAAATAGTGCCTGTGCTACCGGAGGTGATTCCGGCGGTGGCGTATTCATCCGGCAAGGTAACGAATGGCAATTGATTGGAATACTGGACGCGCTTGGCGGCCGGGCCAATCAACCAGCGGGAACCTCGGCCTTCAACGGCAATATAAATGTGATTGCGGGTCTGAGCCAATATCGCACAGAGATCGGCGCCATCCTGTTATCGGACCGGGCCCGCCATCCCTAGCCTCAGAGCCGCTTTGCAATCGCCTCCTTGCAACCAAAGGGATGTGGAAGAGAAGACAGGAATAGCCGCGAAAAGGCACAGAAACGCGAAAAAGAAGGAAGGAGCTAGAGTCTAGCCGATGGATAGCCGAGACCGGGACTTGGGCGATACTCACACTAGGAGAAATCCTTTTTCGCCTTTGCTTTCTTTTTTTTCGCCTCCTTGCAGTTGTCTTCTTCTGCATCTACCGGTGCTCGCCGCTAATTCGGCATCGGGGCGGCCAGACTTCTGTGGCGCCACCGGCGTTGATGAAATAATGCCCTGGTTGATCCGGGAATCCAACTGCGCCCTTTCCGGTCTTGAACGGCCGCTCCGGAAGCTTTAAGAAAATCTCGTCTCGACCAATTACGACCACCTATATTCACTCCAGGGATCTTGACATTTCCTAACGACTAATAGCGATTAGCGAACAGTCTCCAGTGCAGGTTTGCTGGCTAGATTATAGTTGTTTGTCTTTTTATGCTTTTTAGGGCTTCCGTCTCCTGACACCGCCGAACAATGAGAGTAGAGGCGGACAATGCGCGCCATTGAGTCTTCTGTAGTGAATCGCCCTAAGTGCCTATTCTTATGGTTTTCATAGATTTTATGCCGTGGGGATGAGTCCCGCTCATGCCGCGTTTTTTACGATTTGCTACGGCGTCTCCTTTTTAAGCACGGATGAGCCGGAGCTCATTCCCATCGGGTCCCACGGTTGACCGATCGTCCAACTGAACGACCCGGTGTCTTTCGCAGGAAAAGCCCGCTTGACTTATAGCTGTCCTGCGTCAGTGGTCTTCAAGGGGCGCGCTACCGCCTGCATGGCCGGGGCGGCCCTTGTGTGCATCGTTTCCGGGACTCCGGACCAATCACTCCGAAGGGAATATTTCAAAATGGCCAATGGAATGGTTCAATCTATTTATCGTAAACGTATAGAGGGGCTAGATAGCATCAGGTTCATCTGTGCTCTTGTCGTCGTGTTGTTTCACTGTGGTGTTGTGCCCAGAGGGACTCTGGGAACCAACACGTTCGATTACCTGATTGGAGCGGCTTTGCGCTCTTTCTTTAATGGTCCCGCCGCGGTAATCATTTTCTTTCTAATTTCCGGATTTTGTATTCACTTCCCATTTCGGGACGGTGCCCCCGTCGATCTCTGGAGTTTTTATAGTCGTCGTCTGATCCGAATTTGTGGTCCGGCACTGAGCGCTCTGGTTGTTTGGAAATGGATTGGCGTGAGGGATGGGATTGATGATCCAGGGATTTTCTGGAGTATCATTTGTGAGGCTGAATATTACCTGCTCTACCCATTGTTGCTTAGGCTAAGGCTGCGCATTGGGTGGTGGCCGCTGATCGCGGGGGCCGGCTTAGTTGCTTACATCCTAGCCTTCTCCCAAGTACCAGCGATTGAACGGGCGGCCGGAGGCTACCCGGCATTCGGGTATCTGAATTGGTTAATTGGGCTTCCCTGTTGGTTGATGGGTTGTTCCCTCGCAGAGAGCTTTGGGCGGTTTCCGCAACCCTTAACCATTCAGATTTGGCTGAGCCGCATTCTAGTTTTTGCGACTTCGGCTGTGCTCCTGATTATCAAGTCCCATGCTAAATCGATCTATCTTTCGAACCCGTTCATCCTCAACCTCTTTGGCGTAGTTGGTTACTTCTGGCTAGGATTAGAAATAGCCTATCGCAGGGAAGTATCCGCCCCAGCCTTTTTGGAATGGGCAGGGAAATGGAGCTATTCACTTTACCTAATGCACCCAGCCGCGATCAGGCTCGTCACGCTGCAACCTTGGTTACATCCTGTTGTTTCTTCACATTGGAGAAACTTGTTCTTCGTCCTGTGCTCCCTCCCGATCGCCTACGCATTCCACCTGGCTGCCGAGTCGCCGCTCCATCGTCTCGCGATCACAGCAACCAGGCGTCTGAAATCGCGCGTTCTGACCCCAACCTAATCGGTAAGGACCCACAAAGCGACAGGCAGAAAAAATCGCACGCCAAGCAGACTACGCCCCGTCTCCCCCTTTAGCTTCGTCGGCCGAGGACGCAAAGGGGCAAAGAGAAGAGGGATAAAACGTCACAATAAGGAAAGATCACCAAGGCCACAAAGACAGAAAAAATCGCACGCCAAGCAGACTACGCCCCATATCCCCCTTTAGCTACGTCGGCCAAGGACGCAAAGGTCTAAGACAAAGGAAATTAAATAGGAGGCAACTGAGGTAACGGAGACCAGTTTCTATCCTTTTCATTTTTCTGATTCATTCCTCAGTCTTGGTGTCCTTTGTGTTCTTTGTGTATTGTGAAATTGCCTTTGAGCGAGGTTATTGCCGACGCGCGTGCGCGCTTTCGTCGACTTCGCGGTTAGTTACATCACAAAAGAATTGGGATCCAAGCCGTAGAACGCCTGAATCAGCTCCGTAGGAGCGACATATTTATAGCCTCGGGCAACGCACACGCCGTCAAGCTCCGTTAGGAGCGACATCTAAACGCGTTTGGCTACGGCAGCGCTAGTTGCTTCGCAGCGGATTTCTGGTGCACGTAGTTCGGGACACCGAACCCATCTTGCACATGGCCTCGGCCCGTCAGGACCACCATCTTGGTGCCTGGTTTTTTCTTCTGAAATTCCAGGATCGTCTTCGCCATGGTCTGATCCCAAACGTTTTGGGCGGCAAAGAAACGGGGTAGATCACCTGGCTGCATTCTCGGATGTTCTCCCAGAAGCTGCACGAAATGCTGATAAGCACCTGGGGGAATCCGGAATCCCGTTGAGATCTGTTTCTTCTCACTGGGCGAGAGTGGTTTGCCCATCGCAACTTTGTGCGCCAACGCCGCCGGCGCATTTAATCCGACATTTGATATCTTTGCGTGGGCCGTTGTCTCCAAAATTTTGGCGTACAATGGTGAATAGGTCGCCCATGATTTCTCGAACCCGGTCCGAGCAAACAGTTCTACAAGTGATAGCCTGCCCTCATTGAACCGATCCAGGTCGGATTGCTGAGTTCGATCAAACATTTCCCAACCGACCGCGAATTGCATATGTCTCCGTATCATCCTGCGGATCAACGCGAGCTCGTAGAGATGATCTTGGCGGCTCCCGTGGTTCTCGCCGATGTAAACCACGTCTGCAGCCGCAATCCGATTCCAGAGCTCCGGCTGTTCCAACGGTTGATCGGCAAGAGCAGTGGAAAGAGGAAAAGCCGCGAAAACACACAAAAAACTCAAAGACAAGCGGGAGATCACAAAGGGGCATAGCCCAACCGAAGCAGAAAATCTCACGCAAAGACGCAAAGCTTCAGACCAATTTTGAACAGGAAATACGGAAAGGGATGCTGCAATGCCCCGGTCAGCCGATCAAATTCTCCTGATTGTCCTCGTTTACTTGAGCCGGTATGTCGTACCATGCCCATTCGATGATCGTTAAAGATTTCTTCAGACTGATCGGTATCTCGATTGGTCTGCTGACTGTGTTCTCTCTAGCAACGGCTGCTGAATCCGGTGCACCGGTTCGGCTTTATGTACGGGAAGTACCGATTACGATCCTTGGGAAACAAGGAAAGGTCGTCGCGATCGAACAGGTAAACGGTACGATGGGTCTCCATTTAACGGAAGCGGACGGATTCAACGTCGAAGTGGTCAATCTGCTGAAAGAACCGACCAGTATCCATTGGCACGGTCTGATTCTACCGGCGCTGATGGATGGGGTTCCGTTTGTCAGCCAGAACCCGATTCCTCCGAAAGGAACCTTTCATTATCAGTTTCCGCTGAAGCAAAGCGGGACTTACTGGCTCCATTCCCATTACGGGTTACAGGAACAATTGTTAGCTTCCGCGCCGTTAATCCTCGAGAGCGAAGAGCAAAACGCTAAGGCCGACGAGCAATACACCGTGCTCCTGAGTGACTATTCATTTACTCCGCCAGCAAAAATCCTCGCGCGCCTAAAGCTAGGTATCCCGGGCATGGGCGGCATGGGCATGAAAAAGATGCCGGCTACTAAAAAACTCTACGGCCAGACATGGGACGAATCGGGAGGATTCGTTCGTACCGTCGTCGATAGTGAGTTGCCCGACACGGACGTCAAATACGATGCCCTCATTGCCAATCGGCGTACGGTTGAGGCTCCGGAAGTTTTCCGGGTCAAACCCGGTCATACGGTCCTTTTGCGAATCATCGCCGGTTCAGCGGCCACTAACTTCTTCGTCAATACGGGAGCATTGAGCAGCCAGTTAACGGCCGTGGATGGCAAAGATATTGAGCCTGTATCCGGAAACTATTTTCAGTTAGGAATCGCGCAACGGATCGATCTGCTGGTGAAAATCCCCGATCAAGGCGGCGCCTTTCCTATAGTGGCTCAAGGTGAAGGGACCACCCAGCAATGCGGCGTAGTCTTGGCCACGGAAAACGAGAAGATCCCGCAAATACCCTTACGAGCCGAGTTCGCTGCGGCCGGACTGGACAACACTCAAGAGCTTCGATTGAAGGCCAAAGATCCATTGCCCGAAAAGCCCGTGGACCGGTCGTTGCCCTGTGTCCTGGGGGGCGACATGGCGAAATATCGTTGGACGATTAACGGCGCAGCTTATCCCAACCGAAACAGTCTTGATGTGAAAGAAGGCGAGCGTGTCGAAATAGTATTCCGGAATGACACGGGGATGACTCATCCGATGCATCTGCATGGTCACGATGTCCAGGTGACGGAGATTGATGGGACCAAAGTCCAGGGCGCACTGCGTGACACGGTCATAGTTCCTCCGAAATCTACGATCAAAGTGATTTTCGACGCCAACAATCCTGGGGTCTGGGCTTTTCATTGCCATATCCTGTACCATTTGGCCGTGGGCATGTTCACCGTCCTGAAATACGACGGCGCCGATACGCAGTTTTGGCAACCCGAGAAAACGCTGACCGAGCTTGTTCCCAGTAGCCAGTAGAATAGCGACAAAAATCTCTGTGTCCTTCGTGATCTTCTGCGTTTTTTTCCCGCATTCGTGAGTACGAACTACCCGACGCTCCTTCGAACCCGGCGTCTGATTTTGCGCCAATGGCAGGAATCCGACTTTTTGCCTTATGCGAAGCTGAACGCCGACCAGCGAGTCATGGAATTCATGTTAGGAACCATGACGGAAGAGGAGACGCGCCAGAGCATTGAAAACATCGAGAAACACTTCGACGCTCACGGATTTGGGCGCTGGGCGGTGCAAATTGCTGATTCGGAGAAATTCATCGGGTCCGTGGGCATTAACATTCCAACCTATACATTGCCGTTCAGTCCCTGTGTTGAAGTGGCTTGGCGCATCTGCCCGGACGAATGGGGAAAGGGATATGCACCCGAAGCCGCCAACGAAGCGATGCGAGACGGCTTCGAACGGGTGGGGCTGCAAGAGATCGTCTCTTTCACAACATTGATTAACTTGAAGTCCCGGCGTGTGATGGAGAAACTAGGTATGCAATACTGTCCGGCTGAAGACTTCGACCACCCGATGGTTCCTGAGGGCCACCGCCTCCGGCGGCATGTCGTATACCGCATGAGCAAGACCGACTGGAACTTGAGACCTTAGACCACAATACGGAAAGATCACAAACACAGAAAAAAACTCACGCAAAGGCGCAAAGACGCCAAGAGTTTTTGAACAGAGACTAAGCAGACTTTCTCCGTCGTCCGTCAGCCGCCCATGCGCGTCAACCTAGGAGGCTGGAAGGCTGGAGCCAGCCAGGTACGGGCATCCCGATGGCCATTAAAAGACAACGGACGGAGGGGCGTTGCATTCCGGGTTAGAGCTCGCACGGGTGTCGACGCCGACGAATCTTTTTAAGTATCGCGCTTGGATAGACGCGACGCCCCTTGGGTGGAACGAATATTCAACGCGTTGGGATCTAAGGGACCATAGAACCTGCCACACCTAACGGGAGCCGCAGCCGGACACATCTTTTCAACCTATGAGCGATAGACCGGCTCCGAATCTGCCGGCGGCACCTCTCTAATGCGGCTCCCCTCCGTCGGGGTGGTGGTCCACGCTATAGCCGCAACCCGGAGGTTATGCTAGTCCGGCGGCTGCCAGACGACGGAGGATGTCTGTTTAGTCTCTGTTCAAAACCCCGTCTTCTCTTGGCGTCTTTGCGGCTTTGCGTGAGTTTTTCTGTCTTTGTGGTCTTTTCCTTATTGTAATTTCAGTCCCAGCTAAGAAACATTACTTAACAATTGGCCGGTTCCGTGTTAAAATGAAGTCCCGTGAAGGTTGGTTTGTTCACGTGGAATCCGGTTCCTGGCGAGGAACAGGAAGACAAGCGTTTCTTGTGTTGTTACGCTGGCCGAACGGCCCAAGTAAAGAGTGATCCCAAAGGGTGGAGTCTGCGCTGGCAATGCCTTACCCGTATTGCCCCAGACGACGACTGGGACGGAGAAATCAAATGGTCCACACGTCTCTGCGAAGCTGCGGAAGCTGCTCTCCGTAAGGCGGAGGAAATCCTCCTCGTCGAATGGCAAGTCTCACATTAGCGAGGGAATACGATCGAGGGCTAGCCGCGAAAAGGCACAACAAGCTCAAAGCGTCACAGAAGATCACAAGGAACTGCGAGCAGAATTCTTATGAAAGCTTGTTAAATAAGATCTTGAGAACCGGAAGAAACGTAACTACGGCGCCCTTCAATCAATCGACAAAACTACTCACCCGCTGCCGCACCTGTTCTTTCGGATTCGATAGCAAATTCATTAAATTCCTTTAACCGAGGAAGCTCGAAATCCGAGTTTCAGGTAACCGGTTTCGAGTTAACTAGTTGCCTACCGGTAGACAGAAAAATCTCAGGCAAAGCAGACTTCGCCCCATCTCCCCCTTTAGCTACGTCGGCCAGGGCCGCCAAGACGCTAAGAGCGGACCTGTTTAATCTTACAATACGTAAAGATCACAGAGTTCACAAAGACTGCGGAGCGGATCAGAAAAACCATAAGGGACCAGAATACATCTACGTTCCTGGTCCCTCCTCTAAATCCGCGAGGCCGGCCTCGTTTCAGCAACAGCTAAAAGAGGCAACAGAGATCGGTCCAAAACCCGTCTTCGCTTGGCGCCTTTGCGGCTTTGCGTGAGAATTTTTTTGTCTTCGTGACCGTTCAGCTTAGCTCAGGTCGAAGCCTTGGTGAGCTTTGCATATGGCGAATCGAGCTTCTATCTCTCGCTACCCGCGTCTCGAACGAAGGCTTTTATGTCCTTTTGTATGTCCCGCATCATCGCGGCGCCGGAACCTAACCGCTCCGTGCCACGCAAATCTGCTAAGGTGGCGGAGGAGACGAGGTCAACCCGCCATACCAAGGTTTCCTCGCGCCCGTTCACTTGGACTGGCCAAAGCTGTTGCAGGGTTACCACGGCGTAGTAGCCGCCGCTGGCGTAGTAGCCCAGATCCATGATCTGATAGCCATCACTAACTCCTTTCGAATACGATGCGGCCAGACTAAGAGCTGCCTGCCCGTTCGCGTCAATAAGTTGCCAGGATAAGGCCGGGGTCAGCGAACCTCGGCCGCCGCCCGCCGGAGTCGATGAAATCAGCGACGAAAAATGGGACCGAACTTCGCCGCTATTGTTAATCAGCTGAGCGACCTCGGCTGCTGGAGAGAGACCGATTCCCTCATAGGCCGGCTCAGCGCTGAGCCCCTCGGTTAGAAAGGTCCCGGTCCGCTGAGCCAACACCTGGCTCCAGAACGAAACCACGGGTGCGGGCAGATCTCCTCCACTGGCCCCTCCGCCTGCATATAGTTTACTTTCGGCATTACTTAGTTGTAGCTTCGAAGAGTCTCCGGGCAATTTCTGGGTGGCATCAACTAGTCCGCGGACAGCCGAGTTACGAGGGGCTGAACCCAGATTGCGAAAACTATCGGCGCTCACCCTGCCGGGCAGATCACCTTGGAGATAGATGCGAAGTTCTGAATGCCGGGTCGGATCCCATTGCTGAATAAGGCCAACCGTCGTCTTGACGGGAGCGTGTACCACGTAGGCGCTCTGCACGGACATGTCGCGAGCCAATCGCATCATAGGCCCGGCTGCCGCGGAGACCGTTCCTTCTGATAGGGCAGAGAGATCGGCGTTTTTGAATACTGACAGCGAGCGGAGATCGCTAATCGGATCTGCCCAAGCGTTAGTTACCAGTTGTGCGGCGACCATCGAGATCGCGACAAACGTTCCTTTAACCAAAAATGTCTTACAAAACTTATCTAGCTTCATTTGTTAACTACGGCGAAACCGAATGGATAACCCCACCAATAGGGAGCAATGTGCCAGCCCTTAGCGTGGGATGCTTCGGTCGAGGTGTAGAAGTTAATTACAGAACGAGAATGGGTGCTGACCGGGCTGTCCCCGGTATCACCTGTATTAAAACGGCTGTCAGGGAGCTTGATGTCCCCAAGGCCACCGGCTAATGCAACCGGCGCAACCGCCAGGATGCTGGCGAGGACCAGACCGGCAATCTTAGATGTTTTCATAGAACCTTTATGTAATCAAAATAGTCACAATTCGGGCGTTACGGTTATCAGATCTGCTGATGCAGCATCAGCTCTCACGATGGGCCGTATGCACAAAAAGGGTAATCAGTCGTGTCTGAGATGAACATATCGCGTGCCAATGGCAGTCCGTCCGCCATTTGTCGTTGGTATTCAATGGGTTACCGATGAAAGATGTCCATCGGCAAAGGGTACGAAATTCCGAATTTAATGGATTACCGTCCGAGCTGTCGAACGGCGCTATTCAAAATACGGAAACATCGCAGAGGACAGAAAAGACCGAAAAAATCTCGCGCAAATCCGCAAAGGCGCAAAGAGAAGAGACCATGGAAGACACAAAGTCACGACGGCATAGAGGAGAGTAAACAAAGAGCGAAGCCGAGAAGAGCCGCACAGCGGTGAAATAATTATAGCCTAGGGTGAGTCTGCGAGCCGCCGAGGCATGACCTCAATTCGGCAGCTGTTCCTTCGATTGGCTAGGGGAATCCATAGACCGGATTCTCTCGGTCGCCGACTCTCGGTGTCCGGTGGCCTCGACCAGCTGCCCGACTGCTCCGAGCCCGAAAGGCGGCATGTTATGATAAATAGTCTCATATTGTCCGTCCTTGATCACATAGGTCTCGTGGTAGATGCCAACATCGCCGCTGTTGCCGACACTTCGGCGAAAGCGAGTCCATGCCGGTAGATGAGCTAAATCGGGTTGCCTCGCATAGCGGGTGAGATCCTCGAACGATCGCCAGTATTGGAGGAGCAACATCGTTCGGCCTGCCCAGATGTGGCCGCCCATAAAGCCAAGCTCTGGCTGGCGTTGAAGCTCTACTAACATGCGGGGCATGGCCAGGAAAACCGGCAACCACTTATGGAGTTTCCATAGATGATTGATCCGCATACCGATTAGAAAGACACAAAAAGGACGATCCATCGCTGCAGTCATGCGTTTGGGTAGAACCATTAGGAACCTTTCATTTAGAGAATGTTGCTGATGTCAACATCAGCCTAGAGATAGATGTTGCGTTTGTCAACATTGTTGGCTAAAAATCTCTATGCCGCCTAAACGCGCATATCATCATGGTAACCTTCGCCAAACCTTGCTCGATGCCGGCGTTGCCTTGATCGGAGAAGTCGGGCCAAAAGGGTTCACCATCCGGGAAGTGGCGCGGAGAGCGGGAGTGTCGCACAATGCACCCTATCGTCACTTTCGGGATAAGGGTGAATTGCTAGCCGTCATCGCGGCCGAAGGATTCGAACGACTGGCGCTGGCTATGAAACAATCTGGGGCCGAGGGAGGCACCGCTATTGACCGCTTACGGTTATGCGGATGCGGTTATGTCGATTTCGCCTTACGCTGGCCTCAGCATTTTCTAGTGATGTTCGATCTGCCGGCGGCCCCTGAAGACTATTCCAGCCGAGAAATCGTCGGCAAAAATGCTTTTCAAATTCTCCTCGATTTCATTATCGATTCACAGAAAGAAGGATCTTTGCCGCGAGGAGACCCGCTGCCACTTGCTCTGATAGCTTGGTCCTTAGTTCACGGCATTGCCAAACTCGCCACCAGCGGGCATCTACCCTACACCTTAGGCCAGACACTTGATTTCACTCGTTGGGTCTCACAGGCCTTTGTAAGCGGGATGAAACATTTAAAGATGCCGGGAACCCGGTTGACCGTGTCAGCTAAGAAACGTCCCGCCCGTCCCTCTGTGAAGTGCGCGTAGAATCGTGCGACCGATAATGGTCGCACCCAGAAGACCAGCCGCGAGTTACGAGCTTGCCGCTGCAAGTGGGCTGGAGGTAAGATTAGACAAATGTCTAATCTTGCGGCGAATGAAAGCAATATCGATTTGCTGCGCTTTTTCAAAGCTCTGGCCGACGAAACGCGATTGAAGATGGCGGCGCTGCTGTCCTCGAACCCGCGCTCCGGGGAGCAGCTGGCGGAACTGCTGAGCATTAAACCGGCGACGGTGTCACACCATTTATCGAAGCTCGCCGAAGCGGGATTGGTGATCTCCACCTCGGAGGGTCACAAAAAGTTCTATAGGCTACGTCTCGAGGCAATGCGGGCCACCGCGCAACAATTGCAGGCCAAAGATCCAGGGCTCCTTGTCTCCGAAGACGCCGATACCACGAAGTTCTACCCGAATCGTGCTCCCTTCGACGAGTACGATCGCAGGGTGCTCAAGGACTTTTTTAACAGTGACGGTTCGCTGCGACAGCTGCCGATGCAGCGGAAGAAGTTTCTAGCCGTGCTTAAGCATATCCTCAAGGATATCGAGCCCGGCCGCGAATACACGGAGAAACAGATCAACCTTCTGCTGAAGCGTCGTCACCCGGACACGGCTAGCCTGCGCAGAGGCATGATTGACTTCCGCCTGATGGATCGCAAATCAGGAATGTATTGGCGCTTGTAGCGCCTTCACAAAGCGCCGAACAAGAAAAAATCTCGCGCAAAGCAGACTTCGCCCCATCTCCCCCTTTAGCTACGCCGGCCAGGGGAGCAAAGGTTAAGAGAAAGCCGGATTTAAACAGAAGGCGACAAAGGACGCGAAGACAAAGTTTTGAACAGGCGGCAGCCTTCCTCCTTCGTCCCGTGGTCCCACAACTACGGCGGACAGGCCGCCACGTCTCCCCTGGGCTACCTCGGACAAGCCAGATGACGCAGAGGATAATCTTGGATCATTCCTTGCCAGCACCTGCAAATCTTTTACCTCTGCGACCTCCGCGGCCTCCTGTTTAAATCGGCTTTTGCCTTAAATCTTTGCGTCTTTGCATCTTTGCGTGAGATTTTTCAGTTCAAGTTTCTCCTGAAAATGCTTGGTCCCAGCGGGCCTGGACGCTGCGCAACAAAGATGGATAGACGATCAGTCTTCGAACCGGGTCGATCAGGGTCATGTAAATCGGTGTGAGGCGGCCGACGTTTTTTACATACACGGCGAAATAGTAGCGATACGTAGTTGGTGTTTCCACCAGGGCGCTAAGTGCTGCGGCATGAGCTGTCCGATTTAGCACCTCAAGAAGCTGCTCGTTCTCGAAACGGTAAACCACTCGGAAGAAACCGTCTTTGGTGCCGGGTGTCACCAGCGTATTCGAACGATCATCAGTCCTCATGCGCTCAGCGAACGTATCGCGCCCGGAGACAGGCCGCTCTCGATCCCAACCGAAGAGTTTACCGACGGAAAAGCGGATATAGAGCAGCAAGCGCACTGCTGGTGACAGACAGTACGGTCTGGTGTTGGTGGCCTGCAAAAATTCGTTGAGCGTAATGCCCCCTTTCGTTCGCGGTAGATCCACGGCCCAAACATCATGCAGAGGTACACCGCTAAGAAAATCGTGAACCCGCAGTGGCAGCTGCTCGAATTCTTGAGTTGAGACTTGCAGCATAAGCAGAAAATCTCATGCAAGGGGCACAAAGAGAAGACCGATAGAAAGGTCACAGTACGGAAAGATCACAAAGATCACAAAGGGCAGACTTTTTACAGAAGTTAACGAAGCTAACGAAGGTCTGACGCTCGATGTTTTATCACACCATTAAAATGACTCCCTTCGTTGCCTTCGTTTACTGTTCGGCTGAGCTCAGGTCGAAGCCTTCTGTAAAAAGCCTGTCTTTGTGCCCTTTGTGATCTTTACGTACTGTGAGTTTCCGTATCAGCCTGCTCTCCAGCCATACGTCTTATAAGCGATCGCGAACGACCCGTCTGAGCGCAGATCGATCACGTTGAATCCTTCCGGACAGCCGAACATCGGTCCTTTCCACCAGTTACCACAAATCGCGCCTCCGTTGAGATAAGAGACCCCATCGATCTCCATCTGCTCTTGATGGTGAAGATGTCCGGCAAGCACCAGCTTCACCTTGGCTCCAGAATTGCGAATCGCATTAACTAGACTCTTGCCATTTCTCGAAACCAGCGAAGGCCGGCGCTTGAAATTCGATTCAACAGTTCTGGCAAACCCTACCAATTTCCCGAAAAGGGAAAAGGTCGGGATATGGTTGACGATGATGGTGGGTTTTTCTTTATCGGCGCTTAATTCGCTTTGGACAAAATCGAGTTGGTCCGCCTTGTACTCCGCGTAGTAGTTGCCGTCCGGATCTAGGCAGACATCGTCGAGGATGACAAAACGCCAGCCTCGCTTTTCGAAAGAGTAATACAGTCTGGGCAGAGCGAGACGGTTCTCGAACAGACCTTTCCCGAACCGCGAATCAAATCGAGAAACCAGCGGGTTCTTTGTGCCAACGAGGTCGTGATTTCCGAAAACATAATGGGTTTCGATCGGCTGAAGTCGGGTCCAAATCCCCAAGAAGCGATTGAGCAGTTTGTTTGCGGCGGGATAGTCCAGGTTTGGTGACGGATCTGTGAGGTCGCCTCCGCAGATGATCAGATCTGGTCGCGGCTGCAACGCCTTAATTGTTTCTACCGCCGAAGCCAAGCCTTCTTCAGAGCGTAAGGCGTCGTGCTGCATCAGGTGGATATCAGTGGCGAAAACGAGGCGCAGTGATTCGCTCGATGGAGTCTGCTCGGAAGAGCCCGTAACAGCGGAAACTCCCGTCGCCACTCCCGCCGCAGTGATCAAAGAACGGCGCAAGAACTCTCGCCGAGTCACGCCGGTTCTAGTATCCATGAGTTCTTCCTAAGCGGTTTCCTTTAGCGGCGCAAACATTCACATACTGAAAGATCACCAAGGACAGGAAGACAGACTTTTTACAGAAGGCTTCGACCTGAGCTCAGCCGAACGGTAAACGAAGAGAATCATTCTAATTGTGTGATAAAACGCCGAGGCTCAAACCTTCGTTATCTTCGTTAACTTCTGTTTAAGACTCAGTCTTTGTGTCCTTGATGATCTTTCCTCATTGCAGCATTAATCCGTCTTCTGTTTGCGTCTTTAGTTCCACGGATGTTTCGGCTCTTGCCAGTGGAGTTGCTTCACTCGCTCTTTAACTTCGAGCACCCAGTCCGCCATATCTTCTTTGATCCATTTTGACCGGCTCTTGCGCAGCTCTTCCGCGATTTCAAGAAGATCGGCTTGGATTAAAAGATTTTCGGTCAAACCGACAACCACGATAATCTTAACTTCAGATTTCCGAGACCGCTTCTTCATTCTCTACACATTGCGATGCAACGTATAGCCATAATCGAACCGATTTCAACGAATAAACTAACAGAATAATATTATGTAGATGTAATGCGGATGTAAGGACGGTGTAATACAGGAAATGATTGCGTATCCCTCTGCTCTAAAGGCTAAATTCACGTTAAGGAAATATCACCAAGGACACAGAAACTGTTTATTAAACAGAAGTTAACGAAGATAACGAAGGTCTGACGCTCGGCGTTCTATCACACCATTAGAATGATTCCCGTCGTTGCCTTCGTTTACCGTTCGGCTGAGCTCAGGTCGAAGCCTTCTGTAAAAAGTGTGTCTTTGTGTCCTTGGTGATCTTTGTTTATTGTGATTGGCTCTGTTATCTTCTGTTCAAGATCCCTCTTCTCTTTGCGCCTTTGCGTGAAGATTTTTTTGTCTTCTCCCGTATCATATCAGGTGAATCGCTCTGGCTCGGACGGAGATTCGAGTCGAGGTGAGCCCGGACCTAAGCGGGCCAAATCTATCGATTATGATTCCGTTAGCGCCCAACGCCCTGGCTTTCTCTTTCAGCGGTTCCGTGGCGGCGCCAAAATCTAACTTGTCGTTCTTACCCGGACCTTCGTAGGAAATGATTCCGACCACCGCGAAAGGTTGTTTAACGTCGCTTTCGGCGGTGTAGATGGTGACGTCCTTGCCTTCGGCTAACGGTGCATACGTCCCCGTCCCGAGCTTGGTCACAGATGTACTCCAACAGGCACTAACGCCCACCAGTACGACCGTGAGCGCAATAAAGCGGGTCAGCCTCTTCATTGAAGAGCTTAACCAATCATGAAAGGCGGCGCCAGCAGCACGATCGCAGAAAGTGAACCAATGGTCGTGTTGCCTGTAATTCTCTTACCTCCGTCGTCTGGCCTGCCATCATCAGATTCGTACGAGTCTTGCCATCCTCGATCGATCCGAAATGAAAACCAATGTGCGTTTCTTGTGGGAGAGGCGCCAATTGCGAGTTATCTTGCGTCTACCTAGGATTCAACCCAGTCCTTATGGCCCTGGAGTTGTCCGACATCAAACACCCCAGAAAGCGAGAGCCATGAGCGGAGCTTCGGTCAACATCAGAGATTTGGTGAAGACCTATCTGGACAATCGGGGAAAGCCGACGTTCACGGCGGTCAAGAGTATTAGCCTGGACATCGACCCTGGCGAGTTCATGGTCCTTGTGGGTCCTTCCGGCTGCGGAAAATCAACGACTTTAAGGATGATTGCCGGGCTCGAGAGAGTGACGAGCGGTACGATTTCGATCGATGGAAGGGTCGTCAACCACCTGGAGCCTAAGGATCGGGGGGTCGCGATGGTTTTCCAGAGCTACGCGTTGTATCCCCATTTCACAGTTTTTAAGAACATGGCGTACGCGCTGACCCTGGCGAAAAAGACAAAAGAGATTATCTCCGAGATTGTCGGCCGAACCGCCAAGGCGCTCCAGTTAAACCATTTGATGGGACGCAAACCGCAAGCTCTTTCCGGTGGTCAACGCCAACGGGTCGCTCTAGGGCGCGCCATTGTCCGCGATCCAAAAGTATTTCTTTTTGATGAACCGTTGTCGAATCTAGACGCCAAAATGCGTGTGCAGATGCGTTCCGAAATCAACCAGTTACACGGTGACCTTGGGGCGACCATGATCTACGTCACCCATGACCAAGTCGAAGCCATGACCATGGGTGATCGCATCTGCGTGATGCGGGACGGGATGGTTATGCAGGTAGCAGATCCGTTGAACCTCTATCTCTGCCCTGACAATCTCTTTGTGGCCGGTTTTATCGGTAGTCCGCCGATGAACCTGTTGAAAGGTAAGGTACGGCGGCGGGACGGACATCTTTACTTCATCGAGAACGGAGAAAGGGATATTTTAGCGGTACCCCTTGAGGACTCTCTCCGTCAGCTCGCGGGCCGGTACATCGATAGGGAAATCGTCTTCGGCATTCGGCCTGAGAACATTACGAACAGGCCAAAAGCACGGGCTGGAGCACCGATTCCGATGACAGTGGAAGTCGCCGAGCCGATGGGCGGGGAGTCCCTGATCTCCCTCAGATCAGGGACCGGTAACTTAGTTGCCCGGATCCGAGGCGAACATCTTTTCCGCTTGAATGAAAGGGTCACTATCCAGATCAACATGGAGAAAGTGACCTTATTTGACCCGAATACTGAAGAGGCCATTCGCCAGGTAAATTAGAGAGTGCCTGCAAATCTCTTAACTCTGCGACCTCCGTTTCCTCCGGCGCAAATAAAGTATTTGTCGAAGATTATCACTGTGCCGGAGGAAGTCTTCCTTTACTTGGCTTTGTTATGGCGAAAGATTCACCTCCATAGGTCAGCTAGCTGCGAAGCGGAGAAAAATATGGAACCCCCAGAAGATCAAATCGTCGACATCCCCAAGGAACGTTTAAATTTTTTTGGTGGGCCAGGCAAAATGCTGCTGCCGGGTCCGGCGACCGTTGCCGCCTTGATTAAGAAAATCCCGGAGCACAAACTCGCTACCACGAATCAGCTTTGCCAGGAGCTCACCGACCAATTCAAAGTGCGAGGAACCTGCCCGGTTACCACCCAACTAGCTCTTCAGGCGGTTGCTCATGACGGCACTCGGAAAGTCCCCTATTGGCGAGTCATAAAAGGAACCGGAGGGTTATTTAGCCGGTTTCCCGGTGGGGTAGAAGCACAGGCGAATCTTTTGAAAAAAGAAGGCTTTGCCGTCGATCGAAAAGGCAAAATGCCGAAGGTAAAAGATTTTCAACAAAACCTCGTGCGCTTCCACTAGAGGGGCCCTTCTCCTTACCCTAACAGGAAAACTGTCGGCTAGGGACGTTAACTAACAGGGACAGCTCAGTTGTTGATAGGGAATCCTGCCGGCAACGTAAAGGACCAACCGCTTCACCCTCCCGCAAAATATATCTGTGTAATCTGTGTTCGATGGTTAGCCACTATCGAGTCAAGGTGCTCTGATAGTTACCTGTTTCCCTCGAACGCTTAGATAAATTCCGGAACTGACTGGATTCTGCGCGAATCGCGCGCTAAAAACCGCACGCAAGCTAGGCCCAGGGATTTGTTAGGGCTAGCGAGTCCGACCGGATAAGGTCTGAGATCTGAGCTGACCTTTCACACCTGTAATGCTCCCGCAAGCCTGGTGTCACTCCAGGCTGCTCTATTTTCAACCGTGATCCTTTAGCTAAGTATCTCGCCCTCATTCTAACTGCCGTCTTAAGCCGTCAAGAGCATGCGACCCATCGAACATTTACACCCTATTGCAAAACCTCCCATCGGGTTTAAACCCATAACCGTGCCAGTTGGACTTGAGGAGAAAGTCGATGGCCAATACATGTTAGACCGATTTTCGAGAGATCAGGAAAAAGGTGGTCCTCACCGTCAATTCAAGATTGTGCTTATGCCGAATGGTGATGCCGCAGAAGTATGGCTACACGAGAAGCACTGTCTGGGAGTCTAAAACGAAAAGCCGGTGGATCGGGCGGGGGCCACCTCAGTGTCCTGTCCTATAAGTAACCTGGCTTTCCTTACGATCAAAATGGGCCGCCAGTCCGGCCGTGGCCGGCCAAAAGCCATGCTATTTATGGAACAGGACACTAGCCCTGTTTGCAAATCCGCCCAGTCCAGCGCGATCTGCTAAAGTGGCCATCCGGGCGTTCCGAAACCGGGACGGTTGAGTCCCGATTTCGAAACTTTTTCCGCCCGCTCAACCCTAAAATCATCAATCGGGAAAGACCGATTGGCCTCTGTTCCCTGGGAGAACTGCGATCAAACGGACTGCGAACAGATTTGGGCATCAAGCCTGCTTAATGGGTGATGAGAGACAAATTCGGATGCTCGTAACCTAAAGGACAAATCCCCAGATGAATCAATTCGAACCCCCTATTTCGCCGTTTCGCCATTGGCTTGAGTCAATTGCGTTCGTCGAACCCGCATACATTTCAAGATCGTGAAATACGCCATCCACTTTGCCGACGGATCCGAAATGTGCTGTTTGACATTAGACGGCGCCATCCGGGTGATTGCCCACCGCTATCGAGCGAGATGCAACGAACTGATCACAGACACAACTGAAACGAAAGTCTCGGTGTGGCTGCATCCGCGAGAAATTCCCATTGCAGAAGTCTTGGTTTCGAGCGTGATGGCTGAGACGACCCGTTGAAGACCTGGAACGGGTGCACGCGAAGCGGAGCGCCCTTGCAGCAAACTGAGGCTGCTAATCGGCGAGGGAGCCTCGATCGGGTAGTGCAGTTATTGTTGTCGCACTAAAAGCCTCCCTGTACGAATCGAATTGGGCAGCATTGGCTGGCGGCTCTCGAGCACCTGGTCGTGGCTAAGGGCCTGGCCGATTCGGCTGGCTTGATTGCCCGCAAAGAGGCCTGGGCGGACGCTTACAGGTCCACTCCCCAAGGCGTGCCAGTAAAGCTGCCGGCTAGTGAAGGGGTTGGTGGGGAAGAGTCACGTCTTTAACGGCGCGCTGCCCATCTTTTTTTCACAGAAGATCACAAAGGACACAAAGACAGAGTTTTTAAACAGGAGCTAAAGCAGGATACATAGACACACTCCCGAGGGGAGTCCGAACCCTTTTATCTCTGTTCCCTCCATGTCCTCTTGTCGGGTCCGTCAGTCTTTGTGTTCTTTGTGGTCTTCTGCAAAAACGTGTTCCGTACTCTGGTTCATCGGAGCGTCAGGCCGCATTCATGCAGGTTTGGTGCACCCACGACGCCAGGAGAGAATGTGTTTGGCTACGTCTCTTGCTTGGCCGCGCAGTTCCGGTACGGCAATCGATTCGTAAAGAGATCCCATCCGAGGGCTACCCAGCGTGTAGAGGTTATGGATTGGCTTACCAGCTTGGTTGAGTAATCGTCCTTCTTGATCGGTATATGCTCCCATTCGCAGCGGATCAGGTGCGAGAAGGTCGCGTTCCAATAAATGGTGGACCAACGGATCGTCGAGCTTGCGATAATCCGGTTGAGGGCCAGTGCAGCTGAGAATTTGCCTTACTACAATAGTCCTTTTTTCTTGCGTTCCGCGGGGTCGATAGGTCACCGCGACCTGGTCTTCTACCGGACGAAAATCCAGAATGTTTCCACGGTGACAAATGAGTCGGTTCTCCGCCTCAAGCTGCTCTTTTACGGCCAGGATTTGCGGAGCGCAGCGGTGCCGATGGATGTCCCAGAAACTGCGCAGATGCCTCAAAAATCGCTTTTGTTCGAAATAATCGAGGTTCTGCCAGATGGCCTGATTAAAGGGCCGAATCGAATCGATGACTGGGCGCCAGTCGATTCCCTCAGCAGCTGCCATTCGGACCTGACGCCGGACTCGGCGCAAAAGTTCGGCGGTGGTTTTGGGTAAATGGTCAAAATCGAAAAACGGCGGATAAGTCGCGACGGCGCCATGTGGCTGAGGGAAAAGACCTCGCCGGGAAAGAATATGAATCTTGCCCTCCCGCTTGATCGGAGCCAGCGACATCAACACGTCGAGGCTAGTCAAGCCGGTCCCGATAATGAGGATATCGCCTGGTTCGGCCAGCTCGGCGCGGGCGTCGGCGGAATAAGGATTATTGCTAAACCAAGGCCGGTCCGTGGCTTTGTCGTTACCGAGATCGGTGCCGGGCGGGAAATTGCCAACCGCTAGCACAATTTGCGCTCCCCGCAGTTCTTTGCCGTCCCGGCCTAATAGCCGGAAGGCGCCATCTGTCTCGCGGGTTATGTCGACGATTTCGTCATGGATAAGGTCTAGGCATTGTGATCTCTCACAGGCTTGGCGTAACAGATCCTGGATGTAGTCACCAAACACCAAACGTGGAATGAAGGCATCCGGCCGCAAATCAGTAACGGCGACGTCGTCGAGGTTCGATTGATGGTGCTGTAGCCAGCGATAAAAATGACCGACATCGTCCGGAAATGCGCCCATTTGATCCGCTCGCACGTTAAGCAAGTGTTTGGCATCGGGTGTACCGTAGGCAATGCCTCGCCCGGCGTTCTTTCCACGTTCAATCAAGGCGATACGCAGATTTGCGTGTGATCGAGCTAGATGGACCGCAACTAAGGTGCCGCTGTAGCCAGCCCCAACTATAATAACATCGTATACTCCGAAAAAATTTTCCCTGCCCATGGTCACAGCGTAGCGGCTCGGGTTGGCCCTGAGTAGACGTACCTTGTGATGCCCTATCAGGGAATCTTATTGAGCGACCGGTAGGGACGAGCTCCCACTCGTCCGCGCGTAGACGTGACTCCGTCCATATTCCCTCCTCTACGGTCCCCATCAATTCACAGTACATAAAGATCACAAAGGACACGAAGACTGAGCGGAACTAACGATCTGAAACGATTGACCTTATCGCCTAAAATGTTGCTGGTTAAGGCGTGACCCTGTCAGGATTTGCTGACTGACCCCTTTCTCTCCCATTCCTCTCATCGAAGTAAAAAACGTTAGTATGGCTAAGGCGGGTGCTTGTCCGGAACTGCACCGGTAGCTTACGGACTAGGCCAAGGTTGCAGCCGCCGAACTCAGTGCCGTCCATCTCCGGTAGCAGCGACCGCTACCTGAGAGACTGGCAACATAGCGATTGGAGTGGCCGCGTCCCCGGTTTCGCCGATGAGCGAACCAAGCGCAGCCTGAAGGGTGTCGTATGCGTTCTTTCCCACGATTCCGTGTCCAACCCATGTCGGGTGCGTCACATCCCAGAACAGATATTGGCCTGGATTATTAACCACTTTCCCGTCATTGAACGCGGCTTGGGTAACATCCGTGAGGCCGTAATTTGTGTAATTCCGCACGACCTCATTAAAGAGCTTATGCGCATGGAGCTCAATAATGGTGATTCCGCCCAGCTTCTGCGAGAGCTCCGCTAACTCTGCGTGCAAGAGCGGATTGTATTCGTTGACGAACTGTTCCGCCTCCATTTTCCACTTGGGGTTGGTACGGTAGTTTGGTTTGTCGCCAAGCGGTGGCAAGTTCGGTACCAGAAAATAGCGACCCCCAGCATGGTAAAGCGTGGTAATTGCCGTACCAATATGGTCGCGTACACGCTCGGGCGTTGCTTTCGGTACCCCGCTATATTCCTGCACGAGGTAAATGACATCATTTCCGCCGCTCCAAACGGTAAAGAGCGTCTGGGCGATATCGGGCATCCGGGCATGTGGGGTCGAGAGTAACTTGATATAGTTTGCGATCTGAGTCTGGAGGTTCGGCAAATAGAAGTCCGGGAAATAGGTAAAGGATGTGTAGCCGTCCCCGCTGGTGGATCCTCCCCAAGCGAAATCGGTTCCGTAAAGATTTGTTCCGTCATTGCGCTGAAGGGCGGCAAAGCCGAGGCGCTGATCGAGGTCTTCAACCCAAACCGGACCGTCAGACCAGCGTCCTTGATCGTAATAGTATGGGTCGTATCCGATTAGCCAAAGACTCAAAGAGCTGGAATAGTTATAGGTATTGCCCAGATCGCTTAAACTATCGCCGAAAGCGACGATCGCGGAAAACTTTTGAGCGTTAGCGCTTTGTAACAGACAGCAGCTGCTGCTGAGCGCAATCAACACCGCACCAAACATACGACAGATGCTCAACATAGGCTAAAGTATTTGCGGAGCGTCTTGTCGCAGAAAACGAGAGACTGTGTCAAGCAGGAACAGACAGAGCTTGGAAGGAAGTCTAAATGCCAGCTAGCGTGGCCGAGCCCCGTGACAAAAGATCCACAACCGGGGTGTCCTACGTGAAATGACGGGAAAGCACGGCTTCAGCGAGCAGGATAGAGGTGAAGCGTTTGGGAGTTAGGGTCGCGTCTTAAGGGCCTGTTGCCCGATCCATTTCTACAATACGGAAAGATCACAAAGGACACAAAGACAGACGAGTGAACCAAAAGACAGATTCCAAAGCCTTTGTTTCGCTCAGCCTTCGTGTCCTTTGTGATCTTTGTGTATTGTGAATTCCCTCCGTTAGCCTAGCAGCTGCTGGAGGCTTACAACCATGTGGGCTAACTAGCTCTCGGCCCACTTATTTAACGTATCTTGGCGCGTAGGTCAGGATTATTGAGCCGTTGCGAAAGGGATGAGTGCTAAGCAGATCGAGCTTCAGTGTAGTAGGATCGACGTATTCGAAAAGCCGTTGACCGTGTCCCGTCCAAGTGGGCATTACCCAGATTTTATATTCGTCGACCAATTTGTGCTCCACTAAGGT
>DASUWQ010000281.1:0-9462 GCA_036378375.1 Chthoniobacterales bacterium | reverse complement strand
AGCAGCGGAAATGCCGCCGCTAAACCCAACGTGTGCAACGACTAAAAGCTGCCGAACCGTAGTGCACGGCTCGGCGCGCTTTAAGGACTAACAAAATCTAGCGGCGTCGAGAGAGCCCTGTCCCTTGGTCAAACCATACGGTCGTTCGGAAGCCTCGCCCTACCGTTCGCCTAGGCTCACTGCAAATACGGCTTCAACAACGCCAGATCAGCCGCGCTTAGCCGCTCTTTAGCGGTCTTTGCCTGATGCCAGTATGGGTACAACAATCTCGGCTGGCTGGCTTTATCTAAACGCGCGCGCTCCTCAGCGGTCAGCTTAACGTCGGCTGCTCCTAAGTTGTCTTTGAGCTGTTCCTCACTCCGGGCTCCGATGATCAGCGACGTGACTCCGGGGCGGCCGAGCATATAGGCCAACGCAATTTGTGCGGCTGAAACCTTGTGGTTAGCCGCGATCTCAATCAGCACATCGATGATATTATAGAGCTGATCCTCGTCATGAATCGGCGGTTCACCCCAGTTATTCAGATGGCGCGATCCTTCTGGACCTGATTGCCCGCGACGATATTTGCCGGAAAGCAGGCCGCCCGCTAACGGGCTCCAGACCAAAATGCCAAGCCCTTGATCTAAAGTGATCGGCACGAGCTCGTATTCCGCGTCTCGCGCTTGCAACGAATAATAGATCTGCTGGCTGACATACCGGACGTAATTGCGCCGGTCAGAAATCGCCAGCGCTTTCATCAGGTGCCAGCCAGAGTAATTCGAACAGCCAATGTAACGGACCTTCCCCGAACGAACCAGGGTATCGAACGCCTCTAGAGTCTCGTCCAATGGGGTTTCTCCATCCCATTCATGGATCTGATAAAGATCGATATAATCCGTGCGCAACCGCCGCAGGCTATCCTCGCACTCTCGAATGATGTGAAACCGAGAAGCGCCCCCTTCGTTAGGACCATCTCGCATCACCATCCTGAATTTCGTTGCAACCAACACTTGATCGCGCCTGCCTTCCAGGACTTGGCCGAGAATCTCTTCCGATAAGCCGTGGGAATAGATATTTGCGGTGTCGAAAAGATTAACCCCTGCTTCAATGCAAAGGTCCACCTGACGGCGGGCTCCCTTCACATCTGTGGCGCCGACCTTGCTAAAGACGCTTTCGCCCCCAAAGGTCATCGTGCCTAGACTAAGCACTGAGACGCGGAGGCCCGACTGTCCGAGCTGACGATATTCCATAAGACTAAAACGTTACAGATTTAGAAACGAGAATCCACAGCCTTCATGACTATCCATGAGAGTTATCCCGCGTGCGTCTGAAAGTAGGTAATTCGCCACTTCCCATCGGGTGAGGAGATCACCCGGACCTCTACCGGCGACCCGGCTTCAAACTCCAGGCCCATGCTATCGGGATCAACCTTCCTGCCGCCCAGCCAACGTCGAAGGCGGTTCCCATAAGTCTGGAATCCGCCTTTTACTCCTCGCCACTCCACTTTTGACGTTAACGCGCCAACGGCAAGCCGACGGTGCACATTCGACTCGAATTGCTCCAGCGTACGCCCCGGTAATGCGTCTTGAGTCGTAAGCGAATACGCTTCTGCGAAATTCCCGGCTTTGATGAGAGAAAGAAAACGTTCGGCCGAAGCGATGGCTTCTGGAGGCACATATTGCCGGTGAAGTACCCAAAATCCTGCGCCCGCCAGGCCGCACAAGATAAGCAGAGCAATCACGATCAGGGGCGCCGCGTTCTTGGACCGAGACCGAGGTTGAGTTTTCTGTTCTGTTTGCACAGTTTCCAAATTGACCGGAGTCATCAATTTCCGGCATTAGGTCGTAAGCTAAGGGGGATCGTGCTAGCGTCAAAGTCCTGGCAGGTCGTGAACATTCCGGCCTCCGGTAGGGCGAAAACCTCGGCGCGCATCGAATCCCGCCACGCCATGACCGTTGATCGCGCCGGGTTTGAGCCGCACACTGAGGCTATGGTTTCACTCGTGGCGTTGCGACACCCAAGCGCGGGTTTGAGGCAATCTGGACAGAAGGTAAACGCAAGGTCCGGCTAAAATCCGGCGCGGACTCACGTTTTGTAGATGGTTCGTCATGGGCGCGCCGAGATTTTCGCCCTACCAGACACTTACGTTCCAAACCGCAACCCTTCTTTCTCAACCAGAGCTTTCACTTCGTCATTGAGCCCGCGAATCATCGTCAACGCGGAAGTCAACGAGTCCGAATCTTTGACCACAGACCGCCAAATCGTCTCGACTCGCTCGGAAAACCCCGGCGGCACGATTAGGAATCGGCCGGCCAGGCGTAGCGCCCCTTTTTCATTCAGCCAATGCTCCCGGTTGAGAGCGAAGAGTACGACCAAAACACAAGACACTGCCCGGAAGACGCAGCCCGCTACGTAAGTGACATCCGCGCGCCGAACCGGCTTCTCGGCGATCAAAAGACAGAACCCTGCCTCAAACCCGAATCGTCTCACAAGCTCTCGCCGAAGCGCCTCTGGGTAATCGACCAACCGGTTTTTACTGTTCGCGACCCATCCTGTGGGGTCCCAAAGCGCCTGGCAGACCGCAACCTCTGCAGTGTAAATCGAAGAGAAAAATCCGAGCGGATGACCGGGTTGATAAGCCACTTCGATATTTCCAGCGATACAATTGTCAATCACCGATCCCACCCTCGACATGTCTCGATACAAAAGATCGACTGCAGATCCGTCGACTCGAAGCCAACCACCCCCATTGATCCACGGTCCCCAGCCTCCGATCGAAGTCACCAGCCCCGCTGCCTTCCTATCGTCGTGCCTGGAGGCGACCAGATTCAGCGCCGTCGTATCCAGCGGACTCTCCGGATCGTAATAGATCCCAAGATCGGTATCTGAAGACGCATCCCCGCTGCCGCGAGCGCGAGAACCGCCCAACACGATCGCCCGGATGCCCGGCACGGTTTTCAGGTCTTCGACGAGTGGAAGTAGGGAATTAGCGAGCATGGTGATGTAGATCCACAACCTGGTAGGGCGAGGCTCCAAATTGTCGCCAACCCCTGACAAATTCGTCGCCTGACATGAATCTTCCCAATATGTAGCAGCATGGCCGAGCCGGGGGTGGTGCGGCGCAACGGCTCGGCCATGTTTCTACGCGCTCGGGATGCGATTGAATCAAGCGAGCAAATTCGCCAGCGGCCTGTTCATATTTAGGAGCCTCGCCCTACCATTCTCAGCAGGCGCTCCTCAGAATGCCACCAGCGCCTCGACTGGCACATCGCCTAAATGCTTCCGTCCGTCGAGATCGGCTAGCTCAATAAAAAAGAGGGCAGCCTCCACTTTGGCCCCCAACTCCTGGACTAAATGAGCCGCGGCTGCTGCGGTGCCGCCGGTTGCTAACAAATCGTCTACCAAAACAATCTTCTCCCCCGGGCGCACAGCGTCGACGTGAATCTCCATATCGGCCTTGCCGTACTCCAAGGCGTAGGAATAGCGAATCGTCTTGAATGGCAGCTTTCCTTTTTTTCGGATCGGAACAAATCCGAGACCGAGTTTGTAAGCCACTGCCGCCCCAAAAAGAAAACCGCGCGCGTCGATACCCACGACTTTCTCGGCCCCGAAATTGATGGTTTTCTCGGCCAGAAGGTCAATTACCTGCCGAAACAAATTCGCGTCAACCAAGACCGGAGTAATGTCTCTGAACAGGATCCCGGGCTCTGGGAAGTCAGGAATCGTACGAATCGCCGACTGAATTTGTTCGAGATTGACTCCATTCATGAATGATCGAGCGTAGCAGGTCGGTTTTATCGATGCATCTGGATTTTACTGCCTCGTTCATATTCGTTGCGGACCGGAGTTGGATCTGGCTGGCAGCCTATTGCTTCGTGCTTGCATCAGCCTATTCGGGTTACACTTTGTTTGCCGGCAAATTCATGGCGCCGCGCCTAACCTTTGGGCTGGTGGCGGCCGGCTTTGTTTGCCAGACGATTTTCCTGGCCGTTCGCGGTCACGAGGTTGGCCGCTGCCCGATCACCAATTTTTTCGAGCTGCTGACGTTTCTGAGCTGGTCGATGATCCTGATCTACCTCGTAATCGGTTCTTCCTACCGGCTGTCGCTGCTTGGCGTGTTCACGACGCCTTTCGCCGGCGTACTGAGCATTTGGGCGTTACTCCAGCCCGAATCGGAGGCTGTTCCCGTTAAGCATCCTGTCAATCCCTGGCTAGAAGCTCACACGTCGTTTTCAATCGTTGCTTGCGGCGCATTCGCTCTCGCGGGTCTGGCCGGCCTGATGTACCTCATCCAGGAACGCCAGCTGAAGACCCGGCGACCATCATCGGTGTTCTTCCGTTTGCCCCCCATCCGAACTTTGGTTGTGGCTAATTCCCGCCTGCTTTGGCTCGGTTTTGGCCTTTTCACCATTGGCTTAGCCACCGGGTTCATGATCGGCCAAGATGTCGATTGGCGGAAAGTCGCTTGGTCGCTGGTGGTCTGGGCGCTTTACGGCGGCATCTTGCTGGCTCGGATTCGCCGGTCAATGGCAACCAGATGGGTGGCTACTCTCTCCATCATCGTTTTTGGCCTCTTGTTAAGTATGTTCTGGGGTATCCGCTTTATCTCAGAAGTGTCTCCGGTAAGATGAACATTTCCTGCTTCGGGTTAAGCCATCAAACCGCGAGCGTCGAAATTCGAGAACGATTCGCGGTTGCGGATTCCGCTCTCCCGGAGGCCCTGCGACGCCTCAGGGCGATCGAGGGCGTCGAAGAAGCGCTGATCGTGTCGACCTGCAACCGAACCGAGTTTTATGTGGCTGGCGGAGTTGCTCAGCTCTCTCCTGCCCGCTTCTTTCAGGAGTTCTATAAGGGGCTGCGATCGGACGATGAACCCCACTTTTTCGGACTCTGGGCTGAAGGCTGTGTGCATCACCTTTTTCGGGTAGTTTCAGGAATGGAGTCCATGGTGGTGGGTGAGACCGAAATTTTTGGCCAGGTAAAGCGCGCTTACGAAGTGGCGGTCCACGAAAAGGCAACCGGCCGCCGGTTGAACAAGCTTTTCCAGAAATCTTTTCACGTCGGTAAACAGGTTCGATCGTCTACAGCGGTGGGCCGGGGCAGCATTTCCGTGGGATCGGTTGCTGTCGATCTCGCCGAACAAATCTTCGGTAAGCTGGAAGGATGTAAGATCATGGTGTTGGGCGCCGGTGATACCAGCGAGAAGATGGCCCGCAGCTTCAAGGCCCGGGGCGCTCGTCAGATCTTCGTTTCGAACCGGTCATTTGACCGAGCTCGGGTCCTGGCGCAGGAAACCGGTGGCCGGGCGATCCGTTTTGAGGATTGGGAAAAAGAATTTGCTGATCTGGACATTCTGGTGACATCGACCTCGGCGCCCCACGCAATTGTCACCGTAGAAAAAATTGCTCCGGTCTTGAGGTACCGAGGCGATCGCCCACTGTTCATGATTGACGTCGCTGTCCCTCGCGATATCGACCCCGATGTGCACCGGTTAGAAGGCGTGTACGTGTATGATCTAGACGCTTTGCAATCTATGGCGGAACGCTCGATGGAAGCACGAAAACAAGAGGTCGCCGGCGGTGATCGCTTGATTGCCAAGCACGTAATTGAATTCCAAAACTGGTTAGAGAAGTCGGCCAAACCGATGATCGGCCAGGTAGCACTCGAGCTGCCCCCTTCTTGATTCGGTGAAGATCGTCGTTGGAACCAGAGGGAGCCGGCTGGCGCTGGCCCAAGCCGAGATCGCTAAGGACGCCCTACTAAGATCGGGCGCCACGGACGTAGTCGACATCCGCGTCATCAAAACTATCGGTGATCAACGCCTGGATCTGGCTCTAAAAGATTCCGGCAAAAGTTTCGACAAAGGCTTGTTTACGAAGGAATTGGAACAAGCACTTCTCAGCAGGGAGATCGATCTGGCGGTTCATTCTCTCAAAGATCTACCCACTGAGCCCGTGGAGCACCTCGTCATCGACGCGGTGTTGCCGCGAGAAGACCCGGTGGACGTCCTCGTTTCAAAGATACCCGGCGGATTGAGCGCCTTACCGAACGGATCGTTGGTCGCAACCGGTAGCCCGCGCCGAGCCCAACAAATCCGGTATCGCCGGCCTGATATCCGGGTTTGCGAGGTACGAGGAAATGTTCCGACCCGGCTTGAGAAGCTCGTTCGTAACCAGGAATGGTCTGCGCTGGTTCTTGCGCGGGCCGGGCTGCGACGGCTGCAGTTGGCGCCGGAACAGGAACGTTTGAGCTTCCTCGACACCAGCTTGTTTGTCACCAACCTTACCGGGTTACTGCCTGCCGCCGGCCAGGGCGCTATCGCCCTGCAATGCCGGGCAAACGATTCGGCGGTTCGCTCCGTTTTGAGCCGCATTAATGATCCCGTTTCCTGGGATTGCGTCACCGCCGAACGAGAATTTCTTCGTTTGGTCGGCGGCGGCTGCAGCGTGCCGATCGGCGTCTATGCTACAGTAGAGGCCGATACGATGACATTGGCTGCCATCGTTTTCGAAGATGCGGGGAAATTGCGCCAGGGCTCAGTCACTATGTCCGCTAAGGCGCCCTTGGATGCCGCTGAAGCTTTGTATCGGGAGATTTATGCCGAAGATAGGTAAATGCATTTTAGCGGGCGCTGGACCCGGAGATATCGGATTGGTCACGCTCAAAACCAAGGAAACCGTCGAACAGGCCGACGTCGTCGTTTACGATTATCTCTCCAACCCGGAAATCTTGAGCTGGTCCCGTCCGGATGCGGAGATTATTTACGCTGGCAAACAGGCAGGTGCCCATACGCTTTCTCAGACCGAAATCAATGACCTGATTCTGCAGAGAGCCAAAGAGGGTAAGCTGGTGGTCCGGTTAAAAGGGGGAGATCCGTTTGTATTTGGACGCGGTGCTGAAGAGGCTGAAATTCTCGCCCAAGCTGGGATTCCGTTCGAGGTCGTTCCCGGAATTACTTCTGCTATCGCAGTGCCGGCCTACGCCGGGATTCCGGTCACCCAACGTGGTGTTACTTCATCGTTTACAGTGTTCACCGGCCACGAAGATCCGACCAAAGAAGGGTCGGCGATCGACTACGCCGCTTTGGTCCAAAGCCGCGGTACCCTGGTGATGCTGATGGGCGCTGGGCGGCTCTCTAAGGTGGTGGAAGAGCTCCGTACGAACGGGGCGAGTCCTAGCATGCCGGTGGCACTTGTGCGTTGGGGAACCACAGGACGCCAGGAGACACTTGTTGGGCAATTGCAAAATATTGAGGAGCTCACGCTGGATATTGAGCCACCCGTGGTCGCGGTATTCGGAGATGTCGTCACCTATCGCCAGCGCCTCAAATGGTTCGAAGACCGGCCTTTGTTTGGGCGCCGGATTGTTGTGACTCGGACCCGACAGCAAGCGGGCGCTTTGAGCGCTCGACTATGTTTGCTCGGAGCTGATGTGACCGAACTGCCAACGATCAAAATCGCTCCACCCGAAAACTTGATGGAGTTCGGGGAGTTGGTCCGCGACTCGTTCCAGTACGATTGGGTGGTGTTCACTAGCCCAAATGGCGTGACGGCGTTTTTCGATCTCTTTTTCAAGCTTTATGATGACGCTCGGGCATTGGGGAACGCCCGAATTGCCGCAATCGGACCAGGTACTGCCAAGCGAGTGAAAGACTTTCATTTGGCGGTCGATCTGCAGCCAGAGGAGGCAGTGGCGGAACGCTTGGTTGAAGCATTCCAACAGCATGAGAGCGTCGAGAACCTGAAGTTTCTCCTGGTTAGAGCGGCGAACGCACGGGACGTACTGCCAAAAAGTCTCACCCAAATGGGCGCTATCGTCGACGAAGCGATCGCCTATCGAACCGTCCCGGAAACCGATGACATCACCGGGGCAAAGAAGCGTTTCACCGACGAAGGAGCGGACCTCATCACATTTACCAGCTCATCCACGGTCGAAAACTTCGTGGCAATGAAACTTCCTTGGCCACCAGGAATCAAAACGGCCAGTATCGGCCCGATTACATCGGCCACCATGCAGCAAGTCGGTTTGAAGATAGACTTGGAAGCAACCCAGCACGACATCGACGGCCTGGTGGATGCTATCGTGGGATTCCTGGGGCGATAATCGGTAGGGACGAGCTCCCGCTCGTCCGGGGCGCGGTAGGGATGATCTCCTGCTCATCCGCTTATTGTGCGCGCAAACCAGTCGAACACCCGGACGAGCGGGAGCTCGTCTCTACCGCCCCCCTAAAAACAAAAAACTCCGCTCAAGGGCGGAGTTTCGGACCAAAAAGCTGGAGTGTTCTACTAGGGATTGAAACGGAACTTCAACTTGCCGCGTTTGGCGGCTAATTTTGCCTTACGACGCAATTTCTGAGACGGCGTTTCGAATGCCCGAAGGCGACGCACCTCTTCCATGATTCCTTCGGCATCAAGCTTGTTCTTCAAACGCTTGAGAGCGCGATCAATGGGCTCTCCCTTGCGGACTATTACTTCAGGCATAAAAATCTCTTTCGCGGGTAGTTTGTGAGGCCGTGATACTACCCGCTGTTAATGGCACCGTCAATTGATCAAAGGAATAAAATCTTACCCGATTCCGTAGAATTGGAGCACCGCCTGGGGAGGTTCCTAATCTGGAAAAATGGTGCGGTGCGAGGGCCATCAAGACAAACAAGGTAGAACGACACTTGTTGATTACGCGTCATCTATTCGTAGCTAACTAGTGCAACCACGGCATGGGATCCGCCTTCTCCCACAGCCGCGTTGGCAGCCGCCGAATTAGCATAACCTCCGGGTTGCGGCTACAGCGTTTGCCCCCACCCCCGACGGAGGGGAGCCGCATTAGAGAGGTGCCGCCGGCAGATTCGGAGCCGGTCTATCGCTCATAGGTTGAAAAGATGTGTCCAGCCGCGGCTCCCTTTGGGTGTGGCAGGTTCTATGGTCCTTTAGATCCCAAGACGTTGAATATTCGTTCCACCCAAGGGCGTCGCGTCTATCCAAGCGCGATACTTAAAAAGATTCGTCGGCGTCGACACCCGTGCGAGCTCTAACACGGAATGCAACGCCCCTCCGTTCGTTGTCCTTTAACGGCTATCGGGATGCCCGTATCAGGCTGGCTCCCGCCTTCCAGCCTCTTAACTCGACGCGCATGCGCAGCCGCGGGACTGAGGCGCGACAGGCTATTACGGGGCTCATGAGACCTATGAGCACTCGGAGCCCCACGCCGATACGGCCGAACGCCCATACGCCGACCCGCTTCTTGTGTCTTGTGTCGCCCCCGAATTTTTGTACCAATTTGCGCGGACGCGAAACTTGGCCGTCTGATTTCGGGTAATAGTGGTACTATGAAGGCCCGTTCCTGATTGAATTTATGAACAGAACTGTAGCGATAGGATGCGGCTGTTTGGCCGCGCTTGCGGTAGTCGGTGGGGTCATCGTGTTGTTTCTTGCCAACGGCTATAACGCGCTGGTGCGTGGATCCGCAGAGGTCGACACCAAATGGGCG
>DASUWQ010000280.1:0-11592 GCA_036378375.1 Chthoniobacterales bacterium | reverse complement strand
GCCCGAGAACGCCCCTCCGGTCGCGGCATAGCGAAGCGACGGCGGATCCTTTCGTTCGGTTAGTCCCTCGTGCTTTGCTGCTTCGAAACAACGCTGTACTGCCGGCGCGAAAGCTCGGCCTGTAGCCGGGCAATCAAGCCCATGACTTGGGATCTTGGCTGGTAAACGGCGCTCTTGGTTTAACCCGACTGGAAGAATCTAATACCCACTAAATATGCCATTAAACCGATTTCTGGCGGCCAGCTCAATTTTTGCGCTAACCGCCGCCGCGAGCACGGCACGCGAAAACGCGAATCCAGCGCGGAGTGTTCAACAACTTGTTCAAGACCGCTCCAGCAAAGACGTGAGATGGGAGAAAGATCAGGCTGCTCGGGAACAAGCTCTCCGAGATGCACGCCGTTTCCTGGGTAAGCCCTTGACCACCGATACCGCCGTACAGATTGCGCTCTTAAACAATCGTTCGCTTCAGGCCAGCATCGAAGAGATCGGTCTTTCGACTGCCGATCTCCTGGAAGCCAGTACTATCCCAAATCCCAGGTTCGACCTCGCCGTGCGAGTCCCGGATAAGCCGCCGTCGGGCACTTATATCAGCTACGGAGCAGCGATCGATTTCCTCAGCGTTATCATGATTCCGCTGAAGAAGCGAGTCGCTAAAGATCAGCTCGAAGCGACTGCCCTTCGGGTAGCGCACGAAACCCTCGAGTTGGTCTCGCAGGTCAAGACCGCGGTCTACTCGCTGCAGGCTTCTCAACAACTTCTGCATCGGTTCAAGTTGATTGCAGAGACTAATGCTGCCGCCTTGGATCTGGCCCAGCGCCAGCATGATGCTGGAAACATCTCAAACTTGACCTTAGCTCAGCAACAAGCCGCATCCGGTCGTTCCCGACTCGATATCGCGATGACGGAAGCCGAGATTCGCCAGGATCGGGAACGGTTAAACCGTCTGCTCGGGTTGTGGGGATCGGACGTAAATTGGCAGCTTACTGATGAGCTGCCGCGGATACCTGGTGATGATCTCCCGCTAGGGGGATTGGAACATCTGGCGATTTCTCAAAGACTAGACCTGCAGGCCGATTATCTGACGATCCAAAGCCAAGCCAAGAATCTCGGTTTGACCAAAGCCTTTCGGTTCGTGGGCGCTCTAGATTTTGGGGTTGAGAGCGAACGAGAGACGGATGCACAAACCCGCATCGGTCCAACTTTTGCCATCGAATTACCGATATTTAATCAAGGCCAGGCACGGATCGCGCGTGGAGAAGCCGCCTTAAGACAAGCTCAAGACCGGTTCGAAGCCTTAGCCGTCGATGTCCGTTCCCAAATCAGAGAGCTTCGCGATCAACTTGTTAATAAGCGAGAGATTGCGCGATCCTACCAACAAGAGCTCCTACCTATCAAGCGCCGAATCCTCAATGAAAGCCTCGCTAACTATAACGCCATGCAGATCAGTGACTTCGAACTCTTTGCCACTAAAGCAGAAGAAGAACGTACCGAACGAGAATATGTCGAAGCCGTGCGAGACTACTGGATCACCCGGGCGCAACTAGAGGAAGCGGTGGGCGGTAACCTTAATCCACAGGTGAGAAGTGAGAGGTGATTGGTGAGAAGTGAGAGGTGGTCATGAAACCTACCGCGAAGCGGTTACAGAGAATAGCCCAGGGCTTTAGCCCTGGGAAACGCCCGACGCGTTATCGCCCTGTAAGGGCGACCGACGAGGCGCGGCACCCAGGGCTAAAGCCCTGGGTTATTCTCTCAGACCATTTCATGGTCAAAAAATCGGTGGAGAACGACTAATAGATGTGGACCGCAAACTGCAAATCGCCAACAGCAAACAGTGAACTCTTATGACACGCCGTAATTTCTTTGCCAAAGCCGGGGTGGCCGGGCTGGCTGGGCTGCTGACACAATCAACAACCGCCCAGGAACTGAACACCCAGCAGAGATCAACGAATACCCCCGAACAGACAAATTCAAACCAGCAATTCCCACCTGGCGAACCGGAGAAAGATTACAGCCCCGTGATCACGCCAAACGGAACAACGCTTCCCTATAAAGTGATCGATGGCTTTAAAATATTTCATTTGGTCGCAGAAGAAGTTGACCATGAATTCGCACCGGGACTTCGGGCTCACTGTTGGGGTTTCAATGGTCAAGTGCATGGTCCCACCATCGAGGCGGTCGAAGGCGATAAACTGCGAATCTATGTAACTAACAAACTCCCCGAGAGCACGAGCATCCATTGGCACGGCGTGTTAGTGCCCAACGGGATGGATGGTGTCGGAGGACTTAACCAAAAACCAATCGAACCAGGTGAAACTTACAAATACGAGTTCCAACTCCGCCAACACGGAACTTACATGTATCACTCGCACACGGACGACATGACACAGATCGCGCTAGGAATGATGGGAATGTTCATCATTCATCCTCGCCAGCCAATCGGTCCCACACCCGATCGCGACTTCGTTCTGATGTCGAGTGAATGGAGAATCGATGTCGGTACCAGCCGGCCTGTCCCAACGGAAATGACAGATTTCAACGTTCTGACCTTTAACGGTCGAGCCTTTCCGGGGACTGCGCCTTTAGTGGCTAAATCCGGGGATAGGGTACGAATCCGTTTCGGAAACTTGAGTCCGATGGAACATCATCCGATTCACTTACATGGATATTATTGGAAGGTCGTAGAAATGGACGGTTTAACCGTACCGGAGACCGCGCAACAACCCGGAAGCACGGTCCTGGTCGCAGTGGGCCAAACCCGCGCCGTAGAATTCATTGCCGATAATCCGGGCGATTGGGCGATGCATTGTCATATGACCCATCACACAATGAATCAAATGGGGCATAATGCCGCCAACCTAATCGGCATACGTCCAAGCGGCTTGGACAAGAAAGTCAGCAAATTTCTTCAAGGCTATATGACCATGGGCGAGAGCGGCATGGCCGGCATGGGAGAAATGGGAATGCCCGCACCTCCCAATAGCATTCCGATGCTCGGCGCTCCCGGCAAACACGGCTACATCGATATGGGCGGCATGTTCACTATCCTCAAGGTCCGCGATAACCTCACGAGCTATGATGACCCTGGCTGGTATCAGAACCCGCCGGGCACGCTAGCAACCATTGCAAGCCGTGCCGAGTTACAACGCGATTTAGGAGAACTTCCCTCGGACTGACGGATAAAGGGAAAAGTTAACATCTTACTCTTAACAGTTCGAAAATGAGACTTCAGATTTCGTATGAAAAAATAAGGAATAAGATCGGAGAGTTGAAGTCTTTATGGGTGAGCGAACTAACGGGATACCTCCAACCACGCCAACACTAGGGGCGCTTATTCAGTTGGCGACCCAAGGAAAGAACTGTGAAATCCCCCTCCAAAGATCAGCTGTCAGATCAACTACAATCTCCTATGAAGGGTCAGCCGGTGTCTAATCAAACGGTCAAGACCGGCGTAGGGCGACGAACGTTTATTAAAGGATTAGGTGTAAGCGGAGCGGCGTTCCTGCCCGCCGCAGCGTTAATGGTCAACAACGCTAACGCTCAGGCCAGCGACGACGGCGGCGGCGCGCTAACAGCAGGTGACGCTTCGCTTTTACGCTTCGTGGCGATGGCGGAGATTATCGAAAGCGATTTTTGGGAACAGTACTGGGAGCTCGGAAACGGCACTCTTGACTTCGCGTCTAGCAATCCGCAACCCGGCGCCACGTTAACTGCGACTGGTGGCAATGCGGCTTACATAGCCGCCCTCCAGATTCTGGATATGGATATGCCTCAATATATTCTGGATAATACCGATGATGAGTTCGCTCACGCGAACTTCCTGCTTGCTTACTTGAAGTCCAAAGGCGCCGATACGTCTGATATCGACCTGCTGGTCGGTCCTCATTTTAGAACCTTGAACGGCAGTATGGCGACAGGCTCGACCAAGAAAGGCCGGCTCACTAATCTCACCCAACTCACTATCGACACCAGTTTTTGGGGCGTATACCGCACCGATAACAGTAACCCCGACTTGGGCGGTACCAACTTCGCCCAGGCGGTCCCCACGTTAAATATTGGACAACATACTGCCATCCCTCGAACTGATGCTGATGCGGTCCCCAACTCAGATCTGATCAAAGCAATCGCATTTACCGCAGGGTTTCATTTCCCATTTATTGAGATTCACGGCACCAGTCTCTACCCTCAACTGGCTCAACGGGCACAAGATCCTCAAGTTCTGCGTATCTTGTTGAGCATTGGCCCAACTGAGGCGATGCATTTTCAAACCTGGCAAGATAAAGCAGGGAACGCTACTCCGGTCACAGCGTTCAACCCTTCGTTCGTGCAATTTGTCGATCTAACGGCCTCAAACGATGAGCACCTGCAGGCTAACCTGATCATGCCTGAACCGTGCCCGTTCCTTCACAAGTCGCTGCCGCTCTGTTCTATCGTTCGGCCCACCGCAACTCGCGGCGCCGCGATGGCCGCAGTAAACACCCTGACAGCGAACGGACTTTTTATCGGCCAGACTCGGGAGTTTTCCCAATTGTTACATGACTTGGCGTCGGACGCGGACGCCGCCAAAAGATAGAAATTAAGCCTCAATCTCACATCAACGTTCCAGAGAATCCAGATCGCCTTGTTTGTGTCAGGCGCTCATGATGAGGGCCGGTCCATTACCGGCCCTCTCTCGCGGCAGCTCAGGCGGCGCGATTTCGACTGTGAGAAGTTTAGTTCAGAGACTTACGCTTTAGCTATGGCTTTATAGCTGATACCAAGCGCCTTCAGCAGCTTGGGATCGATCTTTCCGGTTACCGGTAATCGATGGTCCGATTGGAACCGCCGAATCGCCTCAATACTACCGGACCCGATTACCCCATCGACTTGTCCGTGATAGTAGCCTTGTTCTGCAAGTTTGGTTTGGACTGATACAGCCAGTGTGTTCCAGTAGTCAGTACCGTATTGTACACCGGAGGTTTGATCGTTGTCGTAGGGAGTGTACCCGTCGTAAGGAGGGTACCACCATCCATCCCATCCCCACCACCCTGGCCAGAAGCCGAACGCCGCGAAATCGAAAGCAAAAAAGAAATTATGCCGGGCGAAGAATTCGTGCTCTTCTCGCTCCTCGCGTTCAAAACGTTCCCCTCGCTCAAAACGTTCCGCTCGCCCGAAACGACGATCCCTGGCAAAACCGTGCCCCGGTCTACTGGTTGCATGCGTACTCGTCGCGTGGCCAGCGCCTGTTCCTCCCATGTGTCCTCCACCACCCCCCATTCCGTGCGCTTTCATAGTTTGTACCGGAACCGACAAAAAGGCGGCAAGGGCTGCCGGCATCAGCCAGCGAAAAACATCTAACCCTTTCATAAACTACAGCTCCTTGAGAATCCGACTGGCTAGGCTTCTCAACTTTGACTCAAACAAATAGGTTCTTTTGGCCCTCCGAGCTGGGTTTCCACTGGGAAGAACCGGCTCGGTTCGCCCCCTCTTAGCTAGGTGGTTCCACCCTAAGCGCACCGCCAGTCCAGCGCGGACGTTCTGAACCACTTCCAATAAGTAAGACTCCCTGTCGGTCACTTTATTCCCGGCTCGCGACAACACTGCAGCCCGCTTATCCCTGTGCTTGGCAGGACCGCAAGACTTTGCCGCGAAGCGGCTACACATTATAGCCCCGGGGCTTCAGCCCGGCTTCAGCCCTGGGTATGCGTAGCGCGAAATCCGCCCTGAAAGTGGCGGCCGAGGCGCCCCTTTAGGGTGTTCGCGTGTTATTCCGCCAGCACGCCCAATGTCGGGTGCAACTCGTGAGGTACATCGTTCTCGTCCTCGTCGTGCTCGTGCTCGAAAGGGTATGTTGGCGGCTATTCGGCTGGAATTGTATCTATGTGCTCTGTCCGAATTGCACCCTGCGCCGCGGGGTTGGGACTGCTTTCAGGGCACCTTCCATTAACCACCTGACCCAGGGCTTAAACCCTGGGCTGTTATATATAGCCGCTTCGCGGCTATGTCCGACGCGTCCTTAGGGGCCCCGAAGCTCTTCACACCTTCTTAGGATCGCGATGAAAAATGCTGTAAAGCACGGGCAATACCAAGAGCGTCAAGAGCGTCGAACTAATGATGCCTCCAATCACCACGGTAGCCAGCGGGCGTTGAACCTCTGCTCCTCGCCCAGTGGCAACTGCCATAGGAACAAACCCGAGGGATGCAACCAATGCCGTCATCAAGACCGGTCTGAGCCTGGTCAGGGAGCCGACTCGGATCGCCTCATAGAGAGAGCTTCCTTCAGCCCGCAGCCGTCGAATAAAACTGATCATTACTGTGCCGTTTAGAACCGCTACTCCGCTCAAAGCGATAAAACCTACGCCGGCCGAAATGGATAAAGGAATTCCTCGCAGCCAGAGGGCAAGAATGCCGCCGGTTAGAGCCAGCGGGACACCAGTATAAATCAGCAAGGCGTCTGTGGCCGTCCCGAAGGCCATAAACAAAAGCGCAAAAATCAGAAGCAATGCCAGCGGAACCACCACCGTCAGCCGCTGAGTAGCACTTTGCAGTTGCTCGAATTGCCCGCCCCATTCCATCCAATAACCAGATGGAAGCTTTACCTGTCCCTCGATCTTACTTCGAGCCTCCCCAACAAAGGATCCGACCTCCCGGCCGCGGATGTTACACGTCACCACAATTCGCCGTTTGCCGTCCTCCCGGTTGATCTGGTTCGGTCCCGACTTGATTTCAAAGTTCGCGACCTCGCTTAGGGGAACATAGTTAGGTCCGTTCACCGAGATAGTTCGATCGTTGGAGCCTTCTTCTGGGGCAGGTAACAAGATGGGAATTCTTTTGAGCGCATCAACATTGTCACGGAAAGCTTCCGGAAGTCGGACGACAATGGGGAACCGACGATCACCTTGAAAAAACTCCCCAGCACTTTCTCCCGCGATCGCGGTCTCGATAATCTGCTGCACCTCGTTCAGGCTTAACCCGTACCGCGAAATGACGTCATGTTTGGGCTCAATATTAAGAAACGGCAAACCGGCTACCCGTTCGAGATTAACCCCTTCCACGCCCGGTATCCGAGTTAGAATGGCGGCAATTTTCTGTCCGGCGTTTAGCAGTTCGTCCAGGTCATCGCCAAAGACCTTGATGGCAACGTCTCCTTTCACCCCCGATATCAACTCGTTCATGCGCATTTGAATCGGTTGTGAAAGCTCGATCTTATTCCCAATGTAACTCCGAATGACCTCGTTTATCTCTCGCGCGACTGCATCTTTCGGCTTGCTGGAATCAGGCCATGCTTTCCGCGGTTTCAACATCACATAGCCGTCTCCAATGCTGGGCGGCTGAGCATCGGTGGCGACCTCGGCTGTACCGATTCGGGTGAACACTGCTTTCACCTCTGGGACTTTCAGTAAAGCTTTCTCCAGACTCTTCTGCATCTGAATAGCTTCCGTGAGACTCGTACCCGGAACTCGGTTAATCGATAACGCAAAATCACCCTCATCGAGGCTGGGTATAAATTCTGCCCCCATCCGGGTCCCAAGAACCGCGCAAAGTCCGACCAATGAGACAGCGGTAACGACGACCACGCCGCGATTCTTGAGAGAAACCTTCAGCACAGGTAGATAAAGCTTTTTAGCCCAGCGAATGAGCCAGCCCTCCTTTTCCTCCATCCTGCCTCTCAGAAAAATCGCAACACTTGCCGGCACAAAAGTAACGGAAAACACCATTGCTCCGAGAAGCGCGAAGAGCACCGTCCGCGCCATCGGGATAAACATTTTTCCTTCAACTCCACTCAAACTAAGAATCGGCAAATAAACTATCATGATGATGAACGATCCAAAGATGCTTGGGGTAATTACTTCTTTGGTCGCACGGAGGACGGTAGCCAGCCGTTCAGGCCGATTCAGCAAACGGCCAAGTCGCTGCTGTTCTTCGGACAAGTTGCGCACACAATTCTCAACGATGATAACAGCTCCATCAACAATGATGCCAAAATCGAGGGCGCCGAGACTCATTAGGTTAGCGCTGATTTTGCTTTGGACCATCCCGGTGATGGTGAACAGCATTGCCAGGGGGATGATAGCGGTTACGATCAGTGCTGCTCTGACATTCCCAAGTAACGCCAAAAGCACCACCACTACCAGCACCGCCCCCTCAACAAGGTTCTGCCGGACAGTTTCAATGGTACTGTCCACCAAGTTAGTTCGATTGTAGACCGTCGTCGCGACGACTCCCGGTGGCAGAATTTGGTTGATCTCCTTTATCCTCTGACTGACTCGATTCGCAACCGCCCGGGAGTTCTCACCTATTAGCATGAAGGTTGTGCCCAACACCGCTTCCTCGCCGTTCCTGGTGGCAGCGCCGGTTCGCAACTCGCTCGCCTCGATCACGTCAGCCACATCTCCGACTCGTATTGCCTGGCCATCCCTGGTAGAGACCACAATCCCCCGGATATCAGAAAGCGTCTTTACTTCGCCAGGAGAACGAATCAGATACTGTTCGCCATTTTTCTCGATGTAACCTGCGCCAATGTTGCTGTTGTTTTTTTTCAACGCATCAATCAAATCCTCAAAGGTCAGCCGAAATGCCACCAGCCGGTCTGGATACGGGGTGACATGGTACTGCTTTTCAAAACCGCCAATGCTATTTACCTCAACGACTCCTGGGACGTTCTTAAGCCGTGGCTTGATGACCCACTCTTGGATCTCACGTAGATCCGTCAGCGTGTAGGAGGATCCATCGGGCTTTCTGGCGCCCGGCTGGGCATTGACCGTCCATAGATAGATTTCGCCAAGACCGGTGGCAATTGGGCTCAGCTCTGGTCTGGCGCCATCCGGAAGTTCCTCTTGGGCCTCACGCAAACGTTCGGCAATCAGTTGCCGGGCCAGGTAGATGTCGGTTTCTTCCTTAAATACGATCGTGACTTGCGACAGCCCATAGTAGCTCAGCGAGCGGGTACTCTCTAGGCTCGGAAGGCCCGCCATGGCCGTTTCAATCGGATAGGTGATCCGTTGCTCGATCTCTGGCGCAGAAAGCCCGTAGGCGGCTGTATTGATTTGGACCTGGACGTTGGTGATGTCGGGTACTGCATCGATCGGCAGGTACTGAAACTCGTATGCACCGAGTCCGGCGACTCCCAGTGAGGCAAGCAGAACAAGCCATTGGTAACAAATTGAAAAGTTGATAACCTGTTCAATCACGAGCTAGTCCGAGTCCTGAACCTCACTCTTGCCGAGCTCCGCTTTGAGCAGAAAGCTGTTTCCGGCCACGTAGCGATCGCCTGCGTTCAGGCCCGATAACACTTGTACGTAGTCGCCGTCGTTCGTGCCAAGCTCAACCTCTCGCCCGTCAAACACGAGTCCTTCGGCGACAAATATCACTGTCTTCTCATTGACGTTCTGAATAGCGCTTGCCCGCACCGCGACCGGCGCCTCGATTTCGCCGACTAAGAGCTCGCCCGTCACGAATAATCCTGGCCGGAGCAACCCATCTGGATTTTGGACGACAGCTCGTGCCAGCATCGATTGCGTATTTTCAGATCCGAAAGGAGCAATGTAACTGATTTTACCGCTGGTACTAAGATTGTCCGCGTAATTAATCCGGACAAGCTGACCCGGTTTCAGGCGCTTGAAATCGTGTGGAAAAACGCTGAAATCGACCCAAACGGTGCTGAGATCAGCTACCATAAAGATCGGTTTATCATCTCGGGCCACCTCGCCAATTGTGACCTCTTTTTTTACGATCGTTCCGGAGATGTCCGAATTCACCTGGTAGTCGCGAAGGCTTTCACTGCTTTCAATCAAGGCCAGCGCTTCACCTTTTTGCACCCTGTCGCCTAAGCCCTTGTACACCACCTTGACCACCCCCGGATAACGCGCAGATACATTCGCCACCGCATCCTCGTTAAAGGTGATCTTGCCGCTAAGTTGGAGTGTCACATTGATCTTGGCCTGGCCGGCAACCTCGACATCCAAGTTTGCGTTCTTGGCCTGCTTCTCGCTCAGTTCAACCCGTCCAACTTCGTTCGGTTCCAGCCCTTCCCTATCCGTTCGGCCGGCCTTTGGTTCTTCCTTGTCTTGCGAACTTACCGAGTTGGCCTCTTTTCTCGTTACGCCGTTGCTACTGGGCTGCTCCTTCTCTTTCGGACTAGAGCGCGGCTGTTCGCTCTTCTGTGGCTTATCGTCCTGATCGCTATCGTCGTCTTCTTTTGTATCTTTGTTGGTAGAGATCGCCTGCTTCTCAGCCACCCCAAGACGCTGCTGCGCTACCAGGGTCTCCCAGCCGGCGAATTGCAAAAGTCCAATCAAGACTAGCAACACGAGAACCTGCTTGTTCATGTCCGAAAACAGTCTACCGGTTACTTTTGAGACGTCCAAACGCTTTACTTGGTTAGGCTTGAGGATAGCAGGGATCGAACTTTTCGGAATAAAACCAAAAATAAACGGTCAAATCTAGGTGAGAGAACAACAGGCCCGATTTGAAGAACTGGTTCTGCCTCACTTAGATGCCGCTTATCGGCTCGCGCGCCTGCTGGTCAAACGTGATGAAGACGCGCAGGATATTGTTCAAGACGCCTATATCAAGGCTCTAAAAGGTTTTGAAAAATTTCGCGGGGGCAATGCTCGAGCCTGGATACTCATGATCGTCCGAAACACCGCTTATACCTGGCTCAAGAGACACCAGGCTGACAAAAACGTAATCCCGTTCGACGAAGCAGTTCATCAGCCACCGACAGAGGAGGTACTTCCTGAATCGTCCCACGAAGAGCGGTTACGCCAATTCCGCGAAGCATTAGCCAAGTTGCCGGTCGAGTTTCGCGAGATTTTGGTGCTCCGCGATATCGAAGGCTGGTCCTATAAGGAGTTGGCGTCTGCGCTGAAGCTGCCGGCAGGGACCGTTATGTCACGCCTAAATCGAGCGCGCCAACACCTGCGGGAAGAGCTCGCAAAAGTTCAAACAAAGGAATCGTCAAATGAAGTGTGACGAAATCCATCGCTTCATTGACACCTACCTGGATGGTGAACTCGATTCTGCCCAACAGGTCGAACTGGAGCAACATTTGGTCAACTGCCCGCTGTGCCGGTCGCTCTTGGAGGAACGTCGCGCATTCAGGGCATTCTTTGTCGCCGCCATAAACGAGTATAAAGCGCCTCCTCAACTTGAAGCGAAGGTTTTGGCAGCAGTGCGCCTGACGCCGGCTAAGGAAAGGTTTTATCTCTGGCGGCAACCATGGATTTATGCCGCGGCGGTGGTGGCTATTAGCGTGTGTCTGGCTTTAAGAGTACTTTTCCCAGACCCGGAGAAAGAATTTTCCAGGGAAGCGGTTTTGCTTCATTCCCGCTCGCTTTCCGCGTCTCATCTCGTAGACGTTGCGTCGCCGAACCCGGTGGTAGTGAAGCCTTGGCTAACCGCAAGACTCGATTTTGCTCCACCGCTAGTGGGTTCTCCAGCCGCCGGATATTCTCTCGTTGGAGGGAGGGTGGCTGAAATTGAAAATCGCTCGGTGGCGGCCCTGGTTTACAAACATGACAATAGTGTTGTTAGCCTGTTCTGCTGGCCGCCAGACAAGGAACACCTCGGCACCAGTGAACGATCGATAGATGGTTACCGGGTCTCCACTTGGAG
>DASUWQ010000279.1:0-3042 GCA_036378375.1 Chthoniobacterales bacterium | reverse complement strand
CGGGATTGAACGGAGGGAATCAAGCACCGGCCTGTTGGACTTGAGAAATAGTCGGACAAAAGCGCACTCCCTCACACCGTCCCTACGGGACGGCATTTTTGGGGACACGTACCAGGCAATAAATTTCCTGCCTACCTTCATTCAAACCCTTTGGGACAAAGGTCCAAAAACGAAACGACGAAGCCCAACCCTCCAACCCTCCAACACTCCTCAACGCATGGCCATTCGAGCACGAGGACGATGACGATGCCTCTAACCTCCCACCCTTATGCGTAACGATCGCTTGATTGCCTTCATCTTGATTGGGCTAATGGCGGCTCTTTTCATCGTTACTGGGGTCGAAATGTTTAAGGTCCGAGCGGAGGTGAACGGAGTTTATCCCGAGTATTCGAGCTACCGAGCAGATCCAAAAGGTTACCGGATCTTATTCGAAACATTGTCCGGGCTCCCATCGATCCACGTCGGACGGTCCGTACAGCCGCTAAAGGAAGTGCCATCTGGGAATGGGAAGATTTTAGTTGTGGCGGGCCTTCTACCGAGCAAGGAACCGGCTGAGGAAACCAAACTTTTAAATGACTGGATGACGAACGGGGGAACTCTGCTGGTGGCGTTTAGCTCTCGACAATTCGATTCCGATGAAGAAAACCAAACAGATCCAGCACCCCCAGAGATTAAATCGCTTCGCGGTGAAGTCGCCAAAATCGAGAACTGGGGAATTCGGATACTCTGGTCCAAGCAAAGCTTAGTAGCCCCACTGCAATCGAATCTGTTCGCAGACCAATCCAGTTGGGCAGGGCATTTGTATATTCAGCCGGCACAAGGCGACTGGGAAGTTTTGGCCAAGGCTCGTGATCTCCCAGTGGTGCTTCAACGAAAGTTTGGGGCCGGTAAACTGATACTATTAGCCGACTCCTATCCGCTCTCCAATATCGCACTAGCGGCACATCGGAACGCGGTGCTAGTTAGCTGGCTTTTTCCCGAACATTCGACCGTTATCTTCGACGAGACACACTTTGGTATCGTTGACCATCCCGGCATTATTGCGTTAGCCCGACGGTACGGTTTAGATGGCGCCTTTGCTGCCGTCGTTGGGCTAGCCCTGCTGTATCTATGGGCAAGCCGTTATAGCTTGAGACCTGTGCGCCGAGCACAGCCAGACTCTGAGTCCGCGGTGCGCGGGGCGGGAGGAAACGAGATCTTCACTAATTTGTTGCGACGCACGCTCCCGGCAGCGGATCTCTGCGCAGTCTGTCTGCAGATTTGGAAACAAAAAGGACCAACTAACCAGGCAAAACAGGCTCGTCTGGAAAATCTAATAAACTCTTTGCCGCCAACTACCTCGCAAGTGGAGCGTTATAATCAGATCGTCAAATTGCAACACTCATGAACGATTCGATCGATGAACTAAAGGAGGTTCTGGCTCGAGCCCGAACCGAGGCAGCCAAGGTCGTCATTGGACAAGAAGAAGCCATTCGCTTCGCCTTGATCGCCATCTTCACCAATCAACATGCCTTAATTGAAGGTGTACCGGGCGTTGCTAAGACTTTGCTGGTCAGGACACTCGCTCAAATATTGGGCAGCCCTTTCGCCCGAATTCAATTCACGCCGGACCTGATGCCATCCGACATTTTAGGCACCAACATTTTCAGCTTTCAAAAAAGCGAATTCACCTTCGCTCCGGGTCCGATTTTTACTACGTTTTTGCTCGCGGATGAGATTAATCGTGCGCCTAGTAAGACCCAATCGGCTCTTCTACAGGCCATGCAGGAACGCCAAGTGACTATCGACCGAAACACGTATCGGTTAGCCGAAAACTTCACCGTATTCGCAACTCAAAACCCGATCGAGTTCGAAGGTACCTACCCGTTACCTGAAGCACAGAAAGACCGTTTCATGCTGAAGATCCGGATGGACCTGCCTCAGCAAGAGGAAGAGCTGTCTTTAGCCCAACGGATGTTAACCGCAGACGCACCGGAGGCCGTTTTGGAGCGCGGAGCGGTACAAGCGGTTATTTCGGAGCAGGATCTCACCCGGGTCCGTGCGGCATTGAACCAAGTTTTGATTCGGCCGGAATTGGTCATGTACTTGGTGGAAATCGTCAGAGAAAGCCGGCGCCACGAGAGTGTTCTTTTTGGCGGAGGGCCGCGCGCTACCCAGTCCCTGATTTTGGCGAGTCGCGTGCATGCGGCTCTCGATGGGAGAAACTTTGTCACCCCGGACGACGTCCGGTCGCTCGCCCAAAGTGTCCTGGAACACCGTTTGGTTCTACGACCCGAATTCGAAATTGAAGGTTCAGATGCCAATGCGGTGGTGAAGGATATTCTGGAAAAGCTGCCGGTGCCCAGATGATGGATGCGTGTGGCGTTTGGCGTTTGGCACTTGGCGTTTGGAGTTTCGTGAGATCAACATCACGCTAGGAAGAAACTATTGCTCCGAGAACCTACCTAAAGCGTACCCGTACCAACAATTATGCGCCGGAGATAGCGATGCAACGTGACAAGCGCCAAACGCCAAACGCCGAACGGATACAGATGATTGCGCCACGGACTAATCTGGTAGTGTGGGCAGCCGCTATCATTTTACCACTCTCCATCTTAGCGGGTGTGGTCGGCGGCCTGCGCTCCGTCTGCGTTCTCGGAATCGTGGTATTCGTGCTGGCGAGTTTAGTCGATTTATTACTGGGTCTAGGAAAGTATCGGCAAGTCGAATTCCAGATGCCACCGGTGAATCGCGTCACCGCTGGACGCGATTTCGCGCTCGATCTCAAGCTGAACGGTACCGGACTTCGCGGCGGCGTAATCCGCTTGGCTCTCGATCTCCCTCCGACCGTTAAAGCAGATCAATCAAACATTTCCCTCCGCATCGAAGCTGGCCTCTTGAATCTATCGATTCCGTTCAAAGGGGTCGCAGAGCATCGCGGTACCTATCCGATCAATCGCCTGTTTTTCGATTGGGTCTCGCCGGCGCGGTGCTGGGTTTTCCGCGAAGAACGTCCGCTGAAGAGTGAGCTCCGTGTCTATCCCGACCTTGCCTTAGAAGGTA
>DASUWQ010000278.1:0-4506 GCA_036378375.1 Chthoniobacterales bacterium | reverse complement strand
AATCGTAAACTCTATTACGCCGGCGCGATCGGGACAGATCCGATGATGGCAGATATTATTCTGGATACCGTCGATCGGTTTGATCAACAGCATGATTGAACAACTGCTTCAGGAATGCTTGCGCAGCGGTCCGATCAATCTCGGGGAGATCGTGGTCCGGGAGGTTGAACCGGGACGTTTTGTGATCCGGCATTGGAAAGATGACGAATCGCAGCAAAAGCTCGCGATTGAAACCAGTTCGATCGCTGCTCTCGAAATCGTCCGGTATGACGAGCAAGGAAATTACCGAGCTCTGAAAGGCGCCCCAAATTTGCGTACGGGATGGGAACTACGACTCGAGTCGGTGCCTGAAGTCCGACAAGCGATCGACTATTTCTATCCAGGCGCATTCTCTACTTGGCTCGGATTTAAGCGCGGCGAGATTACTCCGGTCGACCTGAGACAAACCCTTACCCGGCAGACCGGTATGTACCGTGTCACTCAGAGGCTAGCAGGTTTTCAAGCGGAAGAATTAGCTGGGCGTTTTTGCCACTCCCATTCAGGCTGTCTCCGGACGATTCTTTGGACGATCGACGGCAAAGCCCCGGAAAAATATCTGCCTCGCTCTAAGTTTGACCCGCAAACGGATCAACTCGGGGAATGCGGGGAGAGACGAACAGAGGACGGACGAGCAGGAGCTCGTCCCTCCCGGGCCGCCATCCCATTTCTTTGTGTAGAGGCCTGCAATCTCTTTGTGGCCGAGGCTCGGAAAATCGTCAAGGTTCACTCAGAATGACGCGATACCGGTGCCGATGGCTTGTCACAATGGATGGCGAGCCGCTTGAGAACGGGGCTTTTGTGGTGGACCAGAACCACTTCGTCGATGCTGGGCCCGCTTCTCAACTATTAGAAAAATATCCCGGCGAATTTGTCGATCTCGGTGAGTGCATCGTTCTGCCGGGATTGATCAACGCGCATTGTCACCTGGATTACAGTTCTTTTCGCGGCAGCATTCTGCCGTCTCGAAACTTTCCCCAATGGATTAGCCGGATCAATGCATTGAAACGGTCGCTCAGCGATGACGATTACCTCAAGGCCATGGATCTGGGGTTCGCAGAGCTGCGACGCTCTGGAGTTACCTCGGTATTCAATATTGTAGCCACTCCTCAGATTCTGCCGCGTTTGGCTCCGCCTCGGATCCGAACCTGGCTCTTCCTGGAATTGATCGACATAAGACCACGCCCTTGGATCGATGAAAGCGCCTTTGGGTCTTGGCTATTTTTTGAGCCGAGCGATTGGCTGGGCGGTTTCGGCCTAAGCCCGCACGCCCCCTACACCGCATCGGCTGAGCTCTATTCCCAGGCGTTAGCGGCCGCCCACAATTTCAAATTGCCGTTCACCACTCACCTCTCAGAATCGGCCTCGGAATATGAGATGTTTGCGGCCGGCAAAGGCGACCTTTTTGATTTCCTGAGCAAAATGGGCCGGCCCATGTCCGATTGCGGCCGGCTTTCTCCTTTTCGAAGGTTGGCGTTATCCGGTCTTTTGCCGAAGGACGCTTTGCTCGTTCACATGAACGAACTGGACGAAGCAGACCTCAACTTGCTCGAGCAGGACGAATGGCGGTCTCTTTCGATCGTTCATTGCCCCAAGAGTAGCCGGTTCCTGCATCACCGGCCGTTCCCCATGCAAGCGTTGCGAGAACGAGGTTTCAACATCTGTCTCGGAACCGATAGTTTGGCCAGCAACGATTCTTTGAATTTATTTTCGGAAATGCGAATGGCAGCCCGAAATCATGGTTTCGTCGGCGCAAAGGAACTGCTAGAAATGGTTACAGTGAAACCCGCGCGCGCAATTGGGTTAGAGCAATCATTAGGTAAGATAAGACCCGGATATTTAGCGGATGCTATCAGTATTCCTTTTCGCGGTGGTTACCGGAGCATTTACGAGGAGATCATTGATTACCGCAACGACGTATTATGGATGATGGTGGACGGAAAAGCGGGGGCTTAGTCCTCGCGGTTTTATTAGTGCTCTTAGCACAAGGGGCAAGATCCCAGGATTTGTCTTTAGCTGCACAAAGCGCAGCTTTGGTGGATTCGTACTCCGGCGAGTTTCTTTACACCAAGAATCCCGACGCAAAAGAATACCCGGCGAGCTCCACGAAAATTTTAACGGCGTTGATCGTGATCGAGGCCGGCAATCTTGACCAGATTGTAACGGTGGCTCCGGAAGATACTAAGGTCGAACCTAGCAGCCTTAATCTTAAGCCCGGGCAACAATTTACGCGGCGTCAACTCCTCTTCGGCATGCTGCTCAAGAGTGCGAACGACGTTGCCATGTGCCTGGCTAGAGACAATGCCGGTTCGGTTCCCGAGTTTGCAGAAAAGATGAATCTGAGAGCGGCTGAACTAGGGGCCACCTCCAGCCATTTCGTTAATCCACACGGACTACATGATCCCAACCACTATACGACGGCTCATGATCTGGTTTTAATTGCCCGCGCAGCCATGCAACAGCCGCTGTTCCGTCAGATCGTTTCGACGATTTACTACACCTGGAGAACCCCAACGGGCCAAGTTGAAGAGCTGCGTAATCATAATCGCTTACTCCGGCACTTCGCCGGTTGTAACGGTCTGAAAACCGGCTACACCCGGCCTGCTCAGCAAGTGTTGGTAAGCTCGGCCTTGCGTGGCGGCCACGAAGTGATCTCAGTCGTCCTTCATACCGATAAACCCGGTATCTGGGTCGACAGCAAAACGCTTTTGACCTATGGCCTCATCAAGCTCGGGTGTCCGGCCGAAGACATTGTGGATACCACCGACCGCGTTGATGAACCGGGGAATGCAGATGAAGGGAAGTGAGGAAGTGTCGGCGGCGAGGGCCAAATGGCTGGGTAGGGCGAAAAACTCGGCGCGCGTGGCGCTCGGCAGCGCTATCCCATATCCGCGCCGGTTTTGAGTCGTATGACGTGGCGCTCGGCATCCCCACGATCATGGGACGCCTATGCAACGAAAGATGCTTTAACCATTCCGTCCCGCAATCACATCGGCAGATGCACACGACGGCTCAAAACCGGCGCGGCCGCACCATGGGCAAAGCAAGCGCCTCGTGCGCCGAGTTTTTCGCCCTACCACGCCCACCCGCCGACACGAGCTCCACTTACCAACTCACGCAACGTCTTCATTATCAATAAATTATAGTAATCCCAGCGACCCCTTGCAGTTTCTGTGCCACTCTCATACTATTCAGTCACGATCATTTTATGCCTGGCCCAGGAATGCAACAGATACAAGGGATGGGACTGCAGCAAGTTCTTGCTCCGCAGCTGCAGCAAAGTTTGCAAATTCTGCAGGCGCCGACCCTAGAGCTCAAAAATATCGTTCAACAGGAACTTCAAACCAACCCGGTCCTCGAAGAGGACGCGAGCCTTCACGAGACCGAGGATCGTTCCTCTGATGAAGCTGACTTCCAGGAAGAATTCGAGAAGCTGGCAAAGCTGGATGAGGAATGGCGAGATTATATGGCGCAGAACGTCTCTTACTCTGCGCGAAGCCAGGAGGACGAAGAGCGACGTCAGTTTTTCCTCGACTCGCTCGCGAACCAAGAAACGCTCCAGCAACATCTCCTGGACCAGTTGAACACTGCCGATATCGACGCGAAGAAACGAAAAGCCGCCGAGCTTCTGATCGGAAACATTGACGATATCGGTTTTCTATCAGCTCCGCCGGATGAGGTCGCGAATCTTTCCGGTACTCCGATTGAAGACCTGCAACAGGCCCTCGAATTGGTGCAAACCTTCCATCCGGTTGGGGTTGGTGCGCGAGATCTTCAAGATTGCCTGCTCATCCAATTGCGGCGGCTTGGGAAAGCGCAGAGCCTTGAATACCAGATCGTCGACCAGTATCTGGACGACCTGGGCCGTAAGCGGTATCCCGACATCGCTCGACGCCTGGGAGTAACGGTAGACCAAGTCCAAAAGGCCGCTAATTTCATAGCCACGCTCGACCCGAAGCCAGGTCAGATTTTTTCTCCAGAGCCCAATAGCTACGTATTGCCGGATGTCGTGGTAGAAAAAGTCGGGGATGAGTATGTGGTCTCGCTAACCGGTGATCAAATCCCGCATCTAAGGATCAATAAAACGTATCGGGATCTGATGACGCAAAGCCGTAACGGAGGCGAAGTCAGAGACTACATTCGAGAGAAAATCCGGAGCGGAAAGTTCTTAATAAAAAGCATCCACCAGCGGCAACAAACCATCCTCAATATCGCGATCGAAATCGTGAAACGACAACGCGAATTTCTGGATCACGGAACGGCTTCGCTTAAACCGATGACGATGGTGCAAATCGCGGACGCGGTGGGAGTGCACGAGACGACGGTAAGCCGTGCCATCTCGGGCAAATACATCGCGACGCCACAGGGAGTGGTAGAAATGAAGTTCTTCTTCACCCCTGGCTATCAGACAAACGATGGTGTCGCTTTAAGTAACACCAGCGTTAAGGAAACCATCGCGGATTTGGTTCG
>DASUWQ010000277.1:0-4014 GCA_036378375.1 Chthoniobacterales bacterium | reverse complement strand
ATCTGAATCGATACGTAACCGATCCCGCAGGCGCGGGAAAGCAGCCGGCCCATTTTCAACGCAACCCTCCGGGCCGTGGCCAGTTGGCGGTTTTTCCTCCGCCGCGGCGGATCGACCCGTGTGAATCAGGATATGGGCGCTTCGCTCGCGCCTTGAAAAACCGCCAACTGACCGACGGCGGTGTCACCATTATATAGGAGACGGTACACTAGTCTTGCCGTGCGTGGACACTAACTCTGGTTCTCTGAGACCTGTTTCAAACCCTTCAACCAAGCTTCGTGGCCTCTGTGAAGAGCGCTGGGGTCTTTGTCTCGGAAAGTAACTGCGCCGGGACCCTGAACCACTTCTTCAGTGATCATCTGGCAACCCTCTGAGGTCGGCACCAGGTACCAGGTATGATAAAAGACCGCATCTAAGCCTTTGCTCTTACCAAACCAAGCCAGGCGACTGTTGGGAACAAATTCATGAACGAAGCTAATAATCGGTAAGCTAAAGGTGCTCCACTCGAAGATACTATCTTGCTGGAGGGCGCCGGATTGATTGTTCGCGATCTTTACGTCTTCAGCGTTCGGATACCACTTCGGCCAGTTCTGCGCATCAACCAGATGCCGCCATACCGTAGCGCAGGACGCTTTGATAAAGACTTCGTTGTGGGCAAATAGAGTGGCTTCGTCCGGCGAAAATCCGGATGGCCAATGGACGTCTTGGGTCCGTTTCGCCAGATCGGCCTTTATGGTTGAGTTCCCAGAAGACTGGGAAAAGGCAGGTATTGTTCCGAAGCAAATGCTCAGGGCTAAGAACAGGACGACCAGCGTATTTCGGCCCACAAGACTCAGTGATTGGTGATTAGTGACAGGTGACTGGAAAGAAGGATGGCGATGAGCCAGCGGTCCGACTGTTCGGATGGCTACTGTTAGGCGGTTAATTGTTTTCATGCCGCCAGGTTAGGACAAGACCATCAAGTCCTAAAACGAATTGATCTCATCCTGTCTATGACAGAAACTCATGTTACTATGGCGGTTGATTCACGGCTTTTCTCTGGTCTCAGCGCCTTCGCAGCGGTGTTGGAAGCCGGGAGTTTTGTCCGGGCCGGTGAAGCTCTTGGACTAACGCAATCTGCGGTCAGTCGCTCCGTGCAGCGCCTGGAAGAAAGGCTGGGAGTACGTCTCTTCGAGCGAAGCTCGAAAGTTATACGGCTTACCGAGGATGGGGAACGTTTTTGCGCAGAAGCACTCCCTCTTTTTTCGCAGCTGGGAGAGGTGGCCGAAGGAATGGTAACCGCGTCTGGCAAAGCGAGAGGGCGACTCCGGATTAACGTCGAGCCATCGTTTGCTCGTCTCTTTCTTGCGCCTCGTATCGGAACGTTTCTGAAAGCATATCCCGATGTACGACTTGAAGTCCTGGTTCGAGAACGTCTTGAAGATCTGGTAGCGGAAGGAATTGATGCCGCAATTCTGTTCGGGGAGCCGGTACCGTCAGCGTTGATCGCTCGTCGTTTGCTGCAAGTGCACATTCTGACTTGTGCCTCGCCGGATTACCTTGCGCGAAATGGACGTCCGCGAAAGCCGAGTGACCTGGAGGCGCAAAAGCATGAGTGTCTGCTCTTTCGCGATCCGGTCACAGGCAAACCTTTTCCTTGGGAGTTTCATCGGGGAAAGAAGCGGCTCAGTGTCAACGTAACGGGGCGTCTTCTGGTGAACGATGCCCTGACTTATGTGGCTTTGTGTGCGGCCGGGAACGGTGTGGCTCAACTCATTGACTTAACCATCGAACCGCTTCTGAAGAATGGGACATTGGTTAATCTTTTTCCAGAATGGACTGACGAGTTGTTCCCGCTTTATGTCTATTATCCGTCTCGGCATTTCGTTCCGGCCAAGCTGCGCGTGTTTCTGGATTTTTTAGTCTCGTCGTTAGAGGTGGAGCAACCTCGGCTTTTCGCGTAGAGGGGTGTCTGCCGCGAAGCGGCTAAAGGGAATAGCCCAGGGCTTTAGCCCTGGGTGCGGTTGTCCGAAAATCGCCCTGAAAGTGGCGGCCGATTGTTGTGTTTGAGGTACGGCGCGTCGATTCCAGCGGGCATGCCAATATCGCGTGTCTTTAATAGATCAGCACGCCAAACCTGGACACGCGACCTCGGACGCCTCTTTCAGGGCGTGTCCCTTCGTGCGTTAACCCAGGGCTGAAGCCCTGGGCTGTTCTCTTTAGCCGCTTCGCGGCAAAATCGCACACAAACATAGGGCGATCCCTTTGGGAAATTCTTTCCTGGTCGATCTGCAATCCGAATGCCTAAATCAATATTTCGGTTTCAGGATCGAACAAGCAGGCTTTTTTCATATCGACTGCCAGTTTGACACGTTCACCAACCGCGTGGACTGCATGCGATTCGAAACGCGCGATCACTTCTTTGCCGGCGATCCGCACCACGACCATGGTCTCGGCGCCGGTTGGTTCGACGACTTCGACTTCGGCGTCGATGGTCCCAAGATAAGGGGTATCTTCTGAGTGGCGACGGTCGAAGAGAGGCAAATTTTCCGGCCTGATCCCGAGGATTACAGGACGGCCGTCAGAAACTGATTTTGTGATCCCTTCAGGCAGAGGCAAGCGAATGGTCGCGCCATTACCTTCACCCAAAACGACGGCCGGCGAGCTCGAAACCGCGATTTTTGCGGGCAGAAAGTTCATTGGCGGTGAACCCATGAAACCGGCGACAAACATGTTGGCTGGCCGGTCGTAGACGGTTCTCGGCTCAGCGAACTGTTGCACCAGGCCTTGATGCATCACGGCAATCCGAGAAGCTAAGGTCATCGCTTCAACCTGATCGTGGGTGACGTAAATGGTTGTTTTGCCGAGTTGCTGATAAAGCTTTTTGATCTCGGTCCGCATCTCGACCCGCAACTTCGCGTCGAGGTTAGATAGCGGTTCATCGAAAAGGAACAACTTCGGATCGCGTACCAGCGCTCTTCCCATGGCAACGCGTTGCCGCTGGCCACCCGAGAGTTGATTGGGTTTGCGGCCAAGCAGGTTTTCGATCCTCAAGAGTTCCGCCACGCGGGCCACCGCCTCTTCGCGCGCAGGTTTAGGTACACCGCGGCTTTCCATCCCGAACATCATATTCCCGCGGACCGTCATGGTGGGATAAAGCGCATAGGATTGGAACACCATGGCGATGTCCCGATCCTTCGGCGGCACCGAGTTAACGACGCGCTGATCGATCCTGACCTCGCCCTCTGTCACGCTTTCGAGCCCTGCGATGATAGCAAGTAAAGTGGACTTACCGCAGCCCGAAGGCCCAACGAGGACAACGAACTCGCCTGTCTTAACTTCAAGGTCAATCCCTTTCAGCACGGGCACGGAACCAAAGTTTTTTTTGAGGTGTTGGATCGTGAGTGAAGCCATAGTAACCGGCTATTTGATTGCCCCTTGAGTGAGCCCGCGTAAAAAATATCGGCCGCCGAAAAGATAAATCAGTAGAGGAGGCAAAGCTCCGATCAATACGGCGGCGCTCTCAACGTTGTATTGGTGGACTGCAGTCCCTCCGCCGCTGAGCGCGATCAATGCGACCGTGATCGGCTGGTGGGTGCCCGAGGAAAAAATGAACGCGAAAAGGAACTCGTTCCAAATGTTGGTGAATTGCCAAATCAAGGTGACGATGATGATCGGCGGGGACAAAGGTAAAACGATTTTGCGAAAAATCCGCCAGAAGCCGGCGCCATCGATCCGAGCCGCCTTGATCAAAGCGTCAGGAATATTCACATAGTAGTTCCGGCAGAACAGAGTAGTGAAGCTTAAACCCTGGACGCAATGGATGAAGACCAGTCCAGCAATCGAACTGGTCAGGCCAAGGAAGCCTAAAACCTGCGCCCACGGTAAGAGAACCATCTGACCAGGCATGAAGACACCGAGTGTCATGATCCCGAACAAGACCTCGGAGCCACGAAAACGCCACTTGGACAAGACGTAACCGTTGATAGCGCCGATGGCCGTCGAAATAATGGTGGCCGGTACGACCATGGCCAC
>DASUWQ010000276.1:0-7017 GCA_036378375.1 Chthoniobacterales bacterium | reverse complement strand
CGGGCATTGTCGGAGATGTGCGAGCGCTGTATGCCGGGCGCCGCGGTAATCCTGATCTACAACATCCTGCTCGGGCGCGATCCCGATCCGGATGGAGAGGCCTTCTATGGGGCGCGGCTCGATGGTCCGCCGGCGCAGCGTCTGAGCGCGCTGCGCGAGCTGGCAACCAGCGACGAGGCGCGTCGCTTCGGCCTCTTCAGCCTCGGCGCTGAAATTGAGGGGATCGACATCGACGCGGTCCATTTCCCGGAAGAGCCTCTCCGCGCCCTGGCTGTGCTCGGCCTGATGCGGCGCCGGATGATCGAGACGATGGAGCGTCTCGACAACATCGAGAGCCTCGCCCGCCTCACCCTGCTGTCGGTCCCCGAGTGGTGCGGCAGCGCCTACACCGACCTCGAGTGGCGCATTACCGCGCTCGAAGATGCACCCGCCCCACCGCAATTACCCCACATCCGATAGGTACGTGATGACTCCTCGCAATCGGGCTCGTAACACGACCCCACATAGGCCGTATACCTGGGTTCCGCCCGATAAACCTGAACAAGCGAGTGAGCCGTCCGAAGGCGATGGTGGCATCCTCACTTTGTCCAACGGTCGGGAAATTCGCCGAGCTGAACATCACGTCAAAGCGATCAGACTTCTTGAGCTAGCCCAGATATTCGATAAACCACATTTGGTAAGCCATATACCACGATACTTACATACCATTAAACACATGCCGCATGGTAAGGATCTCCGCTTAGGTAATTACAACTCTGCACTTGAGATTGGAACGACATTCTACTTTCCCTTAGTGCTCAAAGACATGTTCGGATTCGAGCGCGTCGATTTTACCGACTTGGCCCGAAAGGGCGATCCGGCTACCACCGTCACCCTTTCTCACGACTGGACGGCTAGGAGCTGGCTCAGCATCAACGTAAACTTGGAACAGGAACGATTGCCCGTGCCCGACGGCACCTATGATCTGGTGCTCTGCCTGGAAGTCATCGAGCACCTGGAGAAGGACCCGATGGCGATGCTCAATGAGATAAACCGCGTGTTAAAAGAGTCCGGATTAATTTATCTGACCACCCCTAACAGCACGTCGGCTCGTAATGTGCTAAAAATTCATCGCGGATACGCGCCTCATTTCTTCATGCAATATTCTCGTAAAATTGAGCTGGGTAAACATAATATCGAGTATGACCCCGCTCAGATTTTGACGCTGCTAGATGGTGCCGGATTCAAAATTAGAAAATTGTGGACAGAGGATCTTTTTGAAGATCCAGTGCCAGAGGCGATGGAGATTTTACGCAGCACGGGGGGATCGCTAAAGCACAGAGGGGACAATATCTTGGTAATCGCCGAGAAGGTAGACGCGCCGCGAGAGCGTTTTCCCAAGGGAATCTATTTTTGACGGCGGTGCTAAAATGACCGACATTTTTCATCTTGGTGACGTCAGTCGCCCGACTAACAGATAATTGGGGGTAAACCAGTCAGCAATGACCAGTATTCCGATATTGGGCTGGTACAACCAGCAAAATGTGGGTGATGAGGCGTTCAAGGACATTTTCCGAGCGGCCTTACGAGATGCGGACCCCTCAGCAACGGTCTCCTTTCACACCCCGTTCAACGCGCTGAAGTCGCCGCTCCCCCATAAAGTCATTCTGGGCGGTGGCGACGTGATCCGACCCTTTTATTTGGAAAAAATTCCTCGGGAGGTAAAAATCTTTCCTCTTGGTGTAGGTCTCGGTTATGAGAGCGAAATCGAACTGTTAGAAAGAGCCAACGTCCCATTCGCGCTATTCCGAAATCTCGATGACGTGGAACTAGCCCATTCGAAACAGATCGATGCGGAGTATTGCCCCGATCTCACGTTCTTTATAAACGAAGCGCAGCCGGTTCCTCTGGCCTTGGCGGACTCCTGCAAGGCATTGGGGGTTTTCCTCAGTGACGAAATCAGTCCTACCTCCGAGAGGAAAGAGAGCAAAGACTATTTGTATTATGAGTATTTCAAATGGGAGCTGGCATCAATCTTAGATCTGTTGAGTGAATTCTACAATATATGCTTTGTTGCGTTCTCGACGACCGAATCGATCAATGATCACAAGGTCAACCTGGATATTTTTCGACGGATGAGTGCCCGGGATCGAGTTTCATTTTTTACACAGCCGCTGTCGATGACTCAGGCACTGGGGGTGGTGAGCCATTTCGATCTCGTGATTTCAATGAAGTTCCATGGGATCATGTTTGCGGTCAATCAAGGTGTCCCATTCATCAACATCGCCGAGACGCGCAAAACGCAGCGCTTTTGCCTTGAGAATAACCTGGCGCAGCTCTCAATACCGCGGTATTCGCTCGAAAAGGAGCGTTTCCTGGGGGTAGTCAAGATTGCGGAGACAGAAGAAACGCGTCAATCGGTCAAGGCTACATCGGCTCGTCTGAGAGAATTGACCCGGCAGCGCCTCCCCGAGGCAATCAGCCGTTTCTTGGCGGCGTGAGGGATTCTCTGAAAGACGGTCGTTCTCGGCAAACGAGAGGATCTACATTCGGGAGCCTACTATCGGATTGGATTAGCAACCTTCGGTATCGATGTCTGGTTCGATATCGGCCGCTAGCCGACGCAGTGTCGCAGTTGCCGCCAACGGAATAGAGGGACGTTGTACCCCGGAAGGACCGCGCAAAAAAGCGTGACGTGCACCTGGAGATTCGTGCGTTCCATTATGTCCCGCAGTTTCTTTAGGCGACGATCCTGATCGCCAAACGGTGAAATGAGTCTCTCCAGAAGATTTAAATGATCGGAAAGATCGGTGCTCTGAATTATGCGCCTTGTGCTGAAATACCAAACTCCGGTCTTCCCGGTAACCTCAGGACTTCGGGGGCTAGGCCGATAGATTTCACCCTTGCGATGCGCCTTCGTTGGCTTTCCTTAACCACGTCAGAGATCTCATCCGGATCGAGCGCATCCCCAGCAAAGCGCAGTGTAGCGAACGCTCTGATCGCGTTCTCAGAGTCCGTCATAGATGCTTCCGAGGACATCGCCGTGCTCATCCGGTTGGTTTGAAGCCCCTTGATGGCATTTCGATAGCCACCGGCTTTTATCCGATCAATGTGTCAGCGATCTTCTCAGGGTGCGACGCAGAAGCCTCCCAACTCACGATCCAGGTTACGCCGTAAAGAAAGTTGCGCCCGGATTAGCACCCGGGCGCTCTTTTCTGACCTTAAATGGACGAAGTCTTATCCCAATCTTCGCGACAGAACGCCTCGACCTCACATCACTCCTGCCGAGGGTCCCCGGGGGACGTCATGAACTGCACGCTGGCTTCCGGTAGTGGGGCCTCTCACTGGCATGGCCAAAGCGTCCGGAGATGGCATGTATGACCTATTTGAACGCATAAGCGAAGCCTGAGCAAATTCCAGCACCCGAAAAAGTCTGTGGGTTTGAACCTGAAGCGGCCGCCACTTGAAACGTGTCATCAAACGCCGCATTCGCGTCGAAATAGATCTGGGTTTGTGCCGACCCCGGTGTGAAGTTCGATCCGCTCCCGAACGCAAACGTGTAAATGAACTCATTCGTCTGAGTGGTCTTGAGGGGAATGGACAAATTACCCCCGCTGCATTGTGCGGCGTTCGTAGTGTCAAGTGTTAGTGCACCGAAAGAAGACGGGATATTTAACTGGACAACCTCAAGATAGGGATAGCCCACCGCGGTGGCAAATTTCGCCGTAAAACTTTCCGTTCCAGCCGAAGCAGTCGGGTTCAAAATATAAGCACCGGAGACACTATACGGGCTCGTTCCACTTGCAGTGTGCCCGAACGTGAAAGTATCGCCATTGCTGTCCGAGAACGTGACTTTATTAGATCCAGTAGCGACCGAACATACGTTTGTTGTCGAGCACCAACCGACAGAAACAAAAAGCGGTTGCCCAGCCGTAACCGATGGCAATGTCGTCGTGACGGAAGTAACAACACCCGCAACCCCATCATTGCGGTTGATCACACCTACGGTCGTTGGCGGGGGCGAGGCAACCGGTGTAATCGTCAGGTTGCCGATTGTGATCCCGCTTGGAACGTTGAGTGTGTTCGTATTCCCGTTCTGATCGGTGTACGTCGTGTTCGTCTGCGGAATGTTCAAATTCAACGTCTGCGATTGCTGTCCTGTAGTCGTTAGCGTACCGATTGTGATCCCGCTTGGAATGTTGAGCGTGTCCGTATTCCCGTTCTGATCGGTGTACGTCGTGTTCGTCTGCGGAATGTCCAAAATCAACGTCTGCGATTGCGCTGCCCAAGCCGCCCCTGAGAACAGGGTGAGAACGATAGGTAGCAGCGACCTCGTAATACGTGTAATCATCATTTTTCCTATCATCTTTATCTAATGCTCGTCTTCATTCGATCGGGAACTTCCCGGGTAGGACCCTTAGGAACTCTACCCAGGTACTCTTGGTATTACCGTCGCAATTTCTCGGTGCTTTATCCGCACGGGCGGCGGTCGGGAGCCCGAATAAAACCGGACTTGCACTCTGCAATCCGGGTTGGCGGCATCCCACACCGCCTCATCCTCGATGCCGGAATTCACCTCCCTGCCCCGCGGGGAGGGAAGGGACAGGGCCCCAGGACGGCCAGTCATGGAGTAACGCGCGTCTCGGCGGGCCCCTACGCAGGGGCTAGCGCTAAGAGGTTGTTTCCTGGAAGGCCAAAAACGCCGGCGCGATCCTCGTCCAATACAAAATCGGCTTGCATCGCTGCGGCGGAGGCATTCAGTAATGATAGGGTGTCGACCACCGCTCCAGCCGCCGCTTTTCCCGCAACCGTTTAATTACTCAACACAGAGTGCCACACGGCTCTCCAAAATCAATCAAGAGCGAATCAATGATGCCTCCATCCATGCTGATTGTCAATTGGAAAATAGCAATACTAGCAATTATCAATAAAAAGCCCATCAACTGTTAAACCAAGAGAACTATAAATGCGAAAATATCTTAAGCAGTTTACCAGACGAGAGCTCAACCGTCAAAATACCGTCCAACATCCCAGGTGTCGACTTTTAAAATGAGAAATTGTGTCAAATCATCGGGTTCAAATAGATGATTTCATGCGATTTTATACTTTGATGCTTCCTCTCCATCAAAATGTCTGCTACTTCATTGCTTGCTGCAAAGTAATCGCCAATCTATCTGGGGAATTTCTGATGGATAATCGACACAAATGCACAAGGACTGGGGTGGTCGAGAGTTAGGACGCGTTGCCTCTGTAATGGGGAGCATACGCCCAACATTCGACAGAAGACAAAGGTTACGGCAATGCTTAATAAAGGCTGGAGCGGAAAATCTGCCAGATTACGAACTTCTTCAAGTGCTGCTTTTCACCAGCAATCCACACAGCGACGTAGAATCGCTAGTCGGAGAATTGCTCGACCGTTTTGGCAGCCTCGCTGAAGTGATGAGTGCTGACACCGATGCGCTGGCGGCAGCGGGGCTGAGCTTGCCTGCTATAGCAGGGGTGAAATTTGTTCGTGAGGTCGCTCTGCGTTTCATGAGGGCGGAATTGCATGAGCGGCCGCTCGTCAGTTCATGGGACAAGTTGATCGATTACTGCACCGCGCAGATTGCTTACAGCAAGATAGAGGAATTTCATGTGTTGTTTCTCGATCGCAAGAACGCGCTGATCAAGGACGAAAGGCAACAGCGGGGCACGATCGACCACACGCCGGTTTACCCCCGCGAGGTCATCAAACGTGCCCTTGAGCTGGGAGCTTCTGCTCTGATCCTCGTGCACAATCATCCCTCCGGTGATCCACGCCCTTCGGAAGCGGACATTATGGTCACCCAAAATATCATCGAGGCAGCCGCGCCGTTGGGCATATTCATACACGATCATCTTATCATTGGTCGCGGCGGGCACATCAGTCTACGCGACTGCGGACTGGTTCTATTCGAGGCAAAAGCTGCAAGCTCAGGCACGGGTAGCTCCGCAAGGCGTGCTGCGCTCAACGAGAGCCACTCCGTTGACTGAACCTGGGCTTGCAGGTCCGCATCCTAAGAGAGCTGGCCTTCGTCGCCGTTATCCTACCCCACCTCTCATAGTTCGATCATTCTGGGAAACCGTCGATTACCTCGGTTACATCCTAACTTCGATACGGCTGACGGTTTTTGATCGCATCTACGGGCCTGGGCCGCCTTCACGGGTTGACTGAGGGCAACCGGATCCTGCTGCAGAGGCGACTTCGGTTTCCTGAAAGGACGGCGATTATCTGATAGCTGAATTGCCTTCTCACAGCACAATCCCCAGCGGGAGCGGCGACGGGAATCCGAAAGTCGCGGACCCGAGCTAAAGCCATTTCGTCCGAACGAGGGGCGTTAACGGATATTCATTTTGGCGTAGCGGGCGGTAGTTTGCTGCGCCCAGCAGGTGGTCGATTACCGTGCCGTCATCAGACAGTGGGAAAAGAGCGCCCCGATACAGGATAGCCGTATCGCGAAGCCTCGCGCGGCCTTCGATCATGAGGCAACGGCGTTTGGAAAGAACCCGCGGCAGATGTGAGAGGAGCAAGCCCGCGAGGTTCTCGTCGGGACAGAACGCAAAGGATAAGTTTATCCCGCAGGCCGCGAAATAAGAGAGCCGGACGGGCGATTGCACAGCGATCAGGAAGCAATTCGCCCAATCCACGCCCAGAGTAGAGGGCTCGATTTGGTCACGCCGTGGAAATCCTTCGCCGCGCGCCATTTCGCTCCAATGTCGCAGCACCCGGTCGACTAGCCGCCGTGTAAACACGACCTTCACCGTATCTGAGATTATGGTCGATATTGTATCTGTTTCGGGAAACATTGCGGCCTCAACAAGTAGCTTGTCTGTTGCACTCTTGTGCATCACGTGTAACGAATATTCGCTTCGCCAGTGCAGCGATTGTGCAGTGAAATTGTGCAGGCGATTGACTTTATTCTCCGTTAACATTGATTTGGCCGGTCGAACCCGCCCACGGGTGTCAGCAGGGCTGCTGTGGGCCGAGCTCGGTTGATCGTCCGGTGAAGAGAACAACCG
>DASUWQ010000275.1:0-3822 GCA_036378375.1 Chthoniobacterales bacterium | reverse complement strand
ACACCCAGAAACAGAATGTCACCGTGGGTTACCAGGATCTGGCCATCCATCAAATCCAAGTGATCGATCTTTGAGACGGTCGGGTCATGATTTCCATTAACGAAGGTGGGCCGGCATCCGATGCTGTGGCAAAGCCGGGCGATAAGGGCCGCCATATGCCGGCCCACGGGACGGTCAACGGCAGTCCGCATCTCAACGGTATCGCCATTGAAAATGACCGAGCGGGCTTCTTTCAGAATGGGCACCAGCTCTTCCGGGTCGCGAATCTGAGACGCCCGGTGACCGAGATGAAGATCCGAAATGATAATCGTCGGGTCGGAGCTCATCCGGCGTCTCCCATGACGCTAACCGCTATCGACCGTTGCGTAGGGCGACGACGATGCTCGTAAACGAACAAACCCTGCCAGGTCCCCAGTTGTAATGAGCCGTCCATGATCGGGATGCTCTCGGATGTTCGCGTCAACGCCATCCTGATATGGCTAGGCATATCATCCGAACCCTCCAAAGTGTGGGAAAAATACTTGGCGTCCTCCGGCACCAATCGGCGGAAAAATTCCTCGAGATCAGCGCGCGCGGTTGGATCCGCGTTTTCGAAGAAGAGAAGACTTGCGCTCGTATGCTTCAGCAAAACGGTGGCTATACCGGTCTTTATCCCGGAGTTGCGGATGATCGCGCCGATTCGATCGGTGATTTCGTAGGTGCCGATACCATGGGTCGAAATCGTAAAGGTTGTGCTAAAAGTCTTCACCATACACAAACCGAACGAGTCGCAATGACTTCGCGTTAGGAAGTAACCCTGGTTCCATCTGGTTCATAACGTACGCGAAGGCAACGTTGTTCTTGGGATCAGCAAATGCAAGGCTGCCTCCCGCGCCGGGTTGCCCGAAGGCCGACGGCGAGGGACCAAATAACCCGCGGGAGGTATGCCCAGCTCCTGAGATGAGATCTTTCATGAATCCAGCAGCGAATGCGGTCGGTATTCGCAGAACGGCGTCGATTCCGGAAGCGGCCGTTTCGGAGATAGCAGCGATTCGCTCGGGGCTGAAAAAGGCGGGCTCGCAAAAAGTGCGATAATAGAACGTCGCTAACGATTCCGCAGTGCCAATGCCTCCAAACGATGGCAATACCTGGGTGCGGATCTCGGGCCGGTTCATCACCGAGGGAACCATGAGACCCGCTGGGGTGTTAAATGCTTTGAAGGTCAGCGAATCTTGCTTGGCTATCTCAGTATAAAATGGGTCTTCGTCTGACGGCGGGCGGGTTCGCCGGGCCGAATAGATCGGAGCCACGTCATCGGCGAGTTCCGGCGGTAAACCAATCCAGAGATCGAGCCCCAACGGAACGGCAAAAACCTCGCGAAAATAGGCTCCCACATTGATTCCCGCGATACGCCGGACGAGCTCGTCCACCAGGAATCCGTAGGTTCTCGCGTGATAACCATGAGCTGAGCCCGGCTTCCAGAAAGGTTCCTGTTCTGCGAGCGCTTCAACCACCTGTTCGCGTGCAAGAAAGGGAATCTCAGGGTTGCGCAAAGCCGGTTGGCCGGATTGATGCGACAAGATATGCAAAAGCGTGGTGTCCGCTTTTCCATTCTTTGCGTACTCAGGCCAGAACTCAGCCACTCGACGGCTTAGCGCGATCTTTTGCTGTTCGCACTGATGGAGAAGACAAGCGGAAGCGAGGCCTTTTGTCGCCGACCAAATCAATACCCGCGTTTTAGTGGTCCATTTTCTGGTTTTCTCACGATCCCAAAAACCGTTACCCAGCGAAGCCACCATCTTACCGTCTTGCCAAAGACAAACCGATGCGCCGAGCTCGTCAAAGCTGGTGAAGTTTTCTTGAAAGAGATCCTCTAGAGACATGGACTACAGTTCACGGTTCGCAGTTCATCGTTCACAGTTCACGGTTCACCGTTCACGGTTCACGGTTCGCGGGGCGCCCAATGAACGGCGAACGGTGAACGGTGAACTGCGAACCGTGAACCCTAAAGTTCGTCCCGAATCGGGATTAGGTCTGGATCCTGGCGGGCGATTTCGCGGAAACCTTTGTTTAGTCGAAAACTGGCTCTCAGGTATGCCTTTGCTTGGTCAAGATTGCCGAGGATGGTCTCGTAACAACCGAGGTTGTAGTAGTAAATTGGTTCCTCCAGGAGCGAGGGTGGCCCGTTCAGAAGGATTTCTTTTGCTCTCTGGGTTTCTCCCAGTTCATGCAGACAGAAGGCTGCGTGAATGAAACCGTAGCTCTCGTTAGGAAAAATCTCGGCAATTCGCCGGCTAAGTTTTAGCCCGGCGTTCCAGTCCCTGATCTGTAAGACGATCTGTACCCGCATCCGAAGGCTCTCCAGACGTTCCTGTTCCTCCGGCGAGATTTGATCCAGCTCCGTCAGCGCTTCAGAATACATTCCGAGTTCCGCGTATCCCTCCGCAGCTCGAATCTGCTGTTCAAAATTCATCTAGCCTGAATTGCTCATCCGGCAGCTGCCGGAAGCGCCTAAAAAGTTTGCAAGTGTCCAGCCCGGCAGTTGCCGGATCACCAATTCAGGCTCCGACAGCAGAGCGGTTTCGCGTTCGCGGAACCGCTCTGCTGCTGTTCTCATCCAAATCAAATTTAGTTCGAATATTTTCAAAGTGTTTTGTTCTCGCCGCTCTTGCTCTTGAACAGATGCGTAGCGTCTGTTTGAGAGCTGTGTAACCCGCGTCGACAGGTTGCTACGCTGAAGGTGTACTATTTGCGGGTTACGAAGCCACCGCTGCTTCAGGATGATCGATGAGATAAATGCGGCGCACGTGTCGGCCACCTTCAAAAGGCGTCTCCAGCCAGACCCTGACAATGTGTAATGCTTCTTCATCAGAAATTGTGCGCTGCCCCAACGAAAGAACGTTGCCGTCATTGTGTAATCGGTGCCATTTCGCGACTTGTTCGTTCCAGCAGAGGCCGCAGCGAATCCCGGCGATACGGTTGGCAGTAATCGCTTCGCCATTTCCGGATCCGCCCAGGACAATACCCCGCTCGGTTTGACCGCGAGCCACGGCTTCGGCCGCTGGCCTTATAAACAGAGGATAATCGCAAGGTTCCTCGGAATCCGTTCCGAAATCTAAAACCTCATGGCCCATTTCCTTGAGCATTGCTTTAATTTTCTCTTTATAGCGAAACCCGGCATGATCAGAGCCAATCGAGATCTTCATAGGCCCAACTCTGTGGTAGGAGTTAAAGGAGTTCAAGCGCAGGAGTCAGGCGCCGCTTCTGGACCCAGCGTTTCCTGGTTCCTTCGACCAATCTTCAGTCCCGCGGCGGCAATTCCCTTGGTGTTACCAAGAAGTCCAATATCTCTGTGCCGCGGACGACCGTTAGCACCGATCGTTGTCCGATTTCGCTGCCAACCAGAAAACGGTGCAGATCATCGATAGAGCTAACTCGAGCAGCTTTGAAGGAGATAATTATATCGCCTTCCCGCAGACCGGATAGATCCATTGGGCCACCCGGCTCGATGCTGGCAATTAATACACCCGATTCTTGGTCCAGACGATGAAACCGAGTAATTCTCGGATGTAACGGCACCGTCTGACCGGCAAGGCCGAGATAGCTACGGCGGATCTTGCCGTCCTTGATCAGCCAGCCGGCAACCAGCTGCGCGGTATTTGCCGCGATAGCAAAGCAGAGCCCTTGGGCGGGTAGAATCACCGCCGTGTTGACGCCGATTACCTGTCCGCGCGAGTTAACCAGTGGTCCCCCAGAATTGCCGGGGTTAAGCGCGGCGTCTGTCTGCAGAATGTCGTCCATGAGGCGGCCCGATTGAGCTCGCATTGACCGGCCGAGTGCACT
>DASUWQ010000274.1:0-4458 GCA_036378375.1 Chthoniobacterales bacterium | reverse complement strand
GCCACTAGCGATTCTTCTTTGGGCAAGCCACCGAGGGTATCGACAAACGCATCCTCGAAGCGCGGCGCTACCGCACGTAAACGCCGATCATCCGCGAGTTGTTCGATCCCTTCCTGAGAGCTACCCTCCTTCAGCACCAGGCGGATATGCTCCCCCTGGACGACACCATCCACCACTGCCGGTGGGCGCAATGCGTCGGCCAAGATCTTCCGTCGATTATTAGCGACTAGTAATTGGAAGGTTCGCGAGCGTACCCGGTCGGTTAGTTCTTTGGGTGGTCCATCAAAGATTTTTTTGCCTTCATGCAGAAGGATTACCGCATCACAGAGCTCAACCTCATCCAGGTAAGCGGTACTCCAAATAACTCCGATCCCCTCTCCCACTAAGTCTTGTACCATTTTCCATAGATCTCGCCTGGATATCGGATCGACACCGACACTCGGTTCGTCGAGTAACAAGAGATCAGGTTTACTCACGAGCGCGCAGGCTAAACCCAATTTTTGCTTCATTCCTCCTGATAAGGCGCCTGCTTTCCGTTCCTGGAAACGTTTTAAATCAGTAAAAGTAAGCAACCGATCAAAGCTTGCTTGTCTCTCCTCGCCAATGATCCCGCGCAGTTCCGCGTAGAGTTGAAGGTTCTGCATCACGCTTAGATCTTCGTAGAGACCAAACCGTTGAGGCATATATCCGATCCGAGACCTGATTTCCTCCGGCTGGGTTGTGGGATCAAAACCAAGGACCCGGATACTTCCGGCCGTCGGGAGTAGCAAACCTGCCAATAGCCGCATCAGCGTCGTCTTTCCTGCGCCGTCAGGTCCTGCTAGCCCCGTGACAGCGCCACCCGCCACCCGGGTATCAAGATGATCCAAAGCCGGAGGCCCCCCTTCCCTGAAGGACTTAACTAATCCGGTAGTTTCGACGAGCGGTAGGGACGAGCTCCCGCTCGTCGGTTCCGTTGTCCGCAGATCGGTGCTTCCCGCGCCAGAGGTTTCAGACGAGCCGGAGCTCGTTCCTACCGGTACGGTGTTAACTTCTGGGCTGCTCTGGTTCGTGGTGTTCATCCACCATTCGCAGGGTTACCGGCATTCCTTGCCGGAGATAACGATCAGGTTTCGCGATGATGACTCGGAGCCGATAAACCAAGTCTGTCCGCAGCTCGCGAGTCTCGACGTTTTTCGGCGTAAACTCCGCTACCGGAGAAATAAATCCGATTTGTCCAACGTAGGGATGATTCGGATCGGTGTCGTTGTATACCAGCGCCTTCATTCCGGGGTAAATGCGGCCAAGATCGCGTTCGTCGACATAGGTGCGGACCCAAACCGGTTCGTTTTGGCAAATGGAATAGATAACGGAGCTAGTGGAGACGATCGTCCCGGGTTCGACTGCCCGGGTTATAATCACGCCGTCAACCGGCGCAAAAAGCTTGCAATCATCTACGTTCTGCCGAGCGGTGGCCAAATTCGCTTTTGAGTTCTCGAGCTGCGCTTTAGCGCTGTCGATGTCTTCAAAGCGATTACCCGCTAACTCCAGATTGAGGTTAGCTTGAGAGAGATCGACCTGTCCCTTTAGCGAATCGCGCGACGCCAAGGCATTATCATAGTCCGACTTTGAGATGACGTGGCTTTGCTGCAAAGCGTCTTGCCGTTCAAAGTATCTGAGAGCATTCTGATAGTTGGCTTTCGCTTGGGCGAGTTGCGCCTTGGCCTGCTCGATTTCCTCGGGGCGATATCCATTCACCATTTTGCTGTAGTTAGCCTGCGCTTGGGCTACCTGAGCTTCGGCTAAACGCACCTGGTCCTGATAAGGAACGTCATCCAGCGTCGCGATCAGATCCCCGGCGTGTACTACATCGCCCTCCTCCAGTTTCATTTCTTTCACTCGTCCCGTAACCCGAAAGCCGACATTCACCTGACGGATATCGATGTTCCCTTGGAGCGTCAGGATGCGTTGAGGGGTCGCCGCGAACTGCTGGTAAAGAAACGAGCCAGCAATGGAAAGCACAGCGACAATTCCTAGAATAATCACTAGTCGTTTCCTCATCTTCTACCTCCCGTTTCGTGGAGCGCGCCTTCCCGCAGCCGCGGGACGAGGCGATTTCGGTTGTAGCAAATCTAATTGTTCGTGGAGCGCTGCTTGGATTTCCGCGAACTCCTCATCTGTGTACCCGGTTAAATTAAGGCGGCGCTTGATCGTCTCGCGGCCGGCAAGGAAAACCAGAATCTGACCGACCATCATCTGAGCGCGAAAGATCACGCTGCGATCATCCGGCTCCCGTTCCAGAAGGATGGCTAACAAGGCCGAGATGGTCTGGTGAACATGCCGGATCACTCTTTCGTAGATCAGATCGAAAGCCTTGGTCGGCTGCATCTGTTCTCGGATGATAATCCGGCCAAAGGAACGGTTGGTCTGCTGGCGTAGTAGTACCTCCAGCATGGTTCCTAAGAGCGTTTTCAGGAGATCGAGCGCCTCTCCTCGACCGATGTTTTTTGCTGTCAGCCGGGATTCGATCTCCGCCACTACAGATCCAATTTTCGGTGCGTGAACCGAAAAGAAGTGTTCGATGGTTGCGAGGTAAAGTCCTTCCTTGCCTCCGAAATAGTAAGGGATAGCGGCCTGGTTAACTTCGGCGCGCTCCGCCAATTGACGGGTGGTAGCGCCTTCCAGGTTATAGGTGCCAAAGATCTCAGCAGCAGCGTCAAGCAGACGAGCGCGAGCGCCGAGATCCGGGGTAATGGGAAGAGACTCGCTCACGGGTTAAGCTATTTAATCAAATGATTTAAGCAAATGAATAATTCAGTTGATTGAGGACTGCCCTTCGGTCAGTCTGTAGCTGAAATTTCCTTCAACTTTTCAACATTTGACCAATTTAGAAATTTGGTCAACTTGCTAAATTAAATACTTTGACCCCTAATCCTCCCTCGAAACTCAATAACCGATTCCTTCGCGCCCAACGTATCCTCGATTCCGCGGCTCAGCTCCTCGAACGCTGGGGTTATAGCCGCGTCACCATCGACGACATCGCTAAGCATGCCGGTGTCGGCAAAGGGACGGTTTACTTGCATTGGCCAAACCGGGAGACCCTTTTCCTGGCCGTATTACAACGAGAATTAGTGCAGGCGATCGAAAACCTGGCGCCAACTCTGCGTGAACATCCCGAGGAATTGTTGCTACATCGTTTAGTTCGCCATTTCTGGTTAGCAGCCAATCGACGTCCTCTAATCCGAGCCGTCTTTGTCCAGGACTTCGAAACGCTCGGCCGACTGACCACAGCCGGAGACCCGAAGCTTGTAGCGGAGCAGTACGAAGCCTTCGAGGCCTACGTCGAGGTCCTGAAAAAGGCCCGACTTCTTCGCGCGGATCTCACCGGAATGGAGGTTATGTACATCTACCGAGCCACCATCACTGGTTTCTTTATGGCCGAGAGCCTGGTTCCAGGTCAGTTTCAACCCGATGTAGAACGCAAAGCCGACCTTCTGGCTTCTGTCTTTCAACGCACATTCGAGATTCCAGAGCCTCCCCCACCCGCTGCGCTTAAAGCCATCGCACCGCAGGTAGCCACGTTAATCCGCAAGATTGCCGAAGCTAAACAGGCGATGGTCTATGGAGGGAAGCGGTAGGGATGAGCTCCTGCTCGTCCGGATCGAAAACATGATGTTTCTCGCCCTCACGGAACACTGACGGACGAGCGGGAGCTCGTCCCTACCGTTTCTCCGGCAGCCGGGCCTGCAAAATCTCCTTCCATCCTTGCACTACACCCTCTGCGCTCATTATCCTCTCGAAGACATCGGGTTCGACTCCGCGATAGGCAGCTTGATTTACTAAGCTAACGGAGATTGGATCGTTAAATCGGTTTTCTAATGCCCAGTTATCGCGGGTATTCACAATCCCTGGTTGTAAAACTTGTAGATAAAAGCCAGTCCGCATCGAGTCGATCGTCCCCTTCAGAAAGCCGTTCAGACCGAGCTTCCGTTCCTGTTTCCAACAGGGCCCTCGTGGACCGGAGACCTGGACAATGGCCGTTCCCACTTTGTAAACGTCGCCACAGAAAACGGTTTCTTCGTCCCCTCCGCTAATCGTCCAATTCTCGCCTACGCTACCTGGGCCGAGACTGCGTTCGCCGTCTAGATCATAGGCGGCGTTCCAGAAATCGTAGTGTACGATCGGGTGGACGCAGACGGCTTGGCCGGGCCGACCGTGATTTTTTGTGTCCGCGACCTGGTCCCCGGCTAAACTTCGCTCCCGTAGTTCAATCGGTCCTTCGACCCGGGTACGATAGATGGCAGACAACCACGTCCCCTTTTCATCCGTGATGCTCTTTGGCTCGCCTATAAAGATTGCTTCAATGCGAATCATACCTTCCGATCGATACCTTGAAATAAAGATCCGCCAAATCGCATCTTAACTCCAGACAACTCCGCGCTGGTGAACCATCCTCGTTATGTCTAGTCAAGCCTCGAT
>DASUWQ010000273.1:0-12626 GCA_036378375.1 Chthoniobacterales bacterium | reverse complement strand
GGCTCAGCTCGAATGCCGCCCTCCCCTGGAACCCGCCACGGATCCGACAGAGCTTTACGGCGTCATTCCGGCAGATGCCCGTAAGCCATATGACGTCCGCGAATTGATTCTCCGGATCGTTGATGGATCTGAGTTTAACGAATTTAAAGCGTTATATGGTGTCACCTTGGTCTGCGGATTCGCCCACATTTGGGGTTACCCGATCGGTGTGCTGGCAAATAACGGCATTCTCTTTTCTGAATCTGCCCAAAAGGGAACTCATTTCATTGAGCTGTGTTGCCAGAGACGTATTCCCCTAATATTCCTCCAAAATATCGCCGGCTTCATGGTGGGTAAAAAATATGAGAACGAAGGGATTGCCCGGCACGGCGCTAAGATGGTTACCGCAGTCGCGACCGCTCAGGTACCGAAATTTACCGTGATCGTTGGGGGCTCGTTCGGAGCCGGAAACTATGGGATGTGCGGGCGCGCCTATTCGCCTCGTTTCCTCTGGATGTGGCCAAACGCGCGGATCTCTGTGATGGGCGGAGAACAAGCAGCCACGGTTTTGGCCAGGGTGAAACGCGACGCCATCGAAGCCAAGGGAGGACAATGGACTGCAGAAGAAGAGACCGACTTCAAGGAGCCGATCCGGGCTCAGTACGAACGGCAAGGTCATCCCTACTACGCCAGTGCCCGACTCTGGGACGATGGGATTATCGATCCTCTGGATACGCGGCTGGTCCTCGGGCTGGGTATATCCGCTGCCTTAAATGCTACGATTCCAGAACCCCGCTTCGGTCTTTTCCGGATGTAGCTCAAAAAAATCCGGCGCAAATTCTTCCTTTATAAAGAACAACCCTTCAGGAGCTTTCATGAATTGGCACACTTTAGATGTCACGATCTCCGGTGCAGTCGCCACCGTCACTCTGAATCGGCCAAGAGTGCACAACGCCTTTAACGAAACCGCCATCAAAGAGTTAGAGCACAGCTTTCGGATGTTTGGCGACCGTGGAGAAGTCCGGGCAATCGTATTGACCGGTTCCGGCACGACTTTCTGTGCCGGTGCAGACCTGGGCTGGATGAAGCGAATGGCGGAGATTCCTTATGAGGAGAACTTCGCGGATGCCTATCGCCTCGCCACCATGTTACGAACCATCTACCACTGTCCGAAGCCGGTTATTGCTCGGGTCCAAGGTGATGCCTACGGAGGCGGACTTGGTCTGATCGCGGCGGCCGATATCGCGATCGCCAGCAGCACTGCTTGCTTCGCGTTCTCAGAAGTGAAGCTCGGCTTGATGCCGGCCGTGATTAGCCCGTTCATAATTCAAGCGGTGGGTAGCCGGGTTGCCCGCCGCTATTTTCTGACCGGCGAAAGATTCACGGCTGCAGAAGCGTATCGGATCGGCTTGGTCCACGAAGTTGTTACTCCAGATGTACTAGATGCGAAGCTCAGCTCGATCGTGGGCCAGATCACACAAAACGGTCCACAAGCCCTGATCCAATCGAAGCGATTGATCCAGCACATCGACCTCTTATCGGAAAAGCTTTCCGTCGATACCGCCGAGCGAATCGCGCGACTCCGTGGCTCCGAAGAAGCCCGCGAAGGCGTTCAAGCATTTCTAGAGAAACGCCGGCCCAGTTGGGCTAAGCCTGAGCAGAATGACAAATAACAAATGACAGATGACGAGTCGCCCCTGCCGTCTGTCCACTAAGTCCACTGGGTCCACTCAGTCTACGCACAAGCTCCCGGATCTCCCGTCCTCACAATGTTCCGCAAACTCTTGATCGCTAATCGAGGAGAGATCGCTTGTCGGATTGCAGCGACTGCTGCCAGGCTCGGCATTCGGACGGTGGCTGTCTACTCCGATGTCGACAAGAATGCCAAGCACGTCAGCTTCTGCGATGAAGCTTTTGCCATCGGTGGGGCAACGGCCAGCGAAAGTTATCTTTCGATTCCATCTATAATAAGAGCGGCGCGTGAAAGCGGAGCAGAAGCCGTGCATCCCGGTTACGGCTTCCTGGCGGAAAACGCGGAGTTTGCAGAGGCCTGCATCGCTGCTGGGTTAGTCTTTATCGGACCGTCGGCGGCTGCCATCCGAGCTATGGGCGATAAAGGTACCGCCAAGTCCGTCATGACTAAGGCTGGAGTTCCAGTTCTTCCCGGCTATCACGGAGAAAACCAGGAACCGGCGTTTCTGCGGTCTCAAGCCGATACCATGGGGTATCCGGTTATGTTGAAGCCGCGCGCGGGCGGCGGTGGAAAAGGCATGCGGGTGGTTAATGAGACCAGCCAGTTCGATGATCTATTAGCTGCCTGCCGGCGCGAGGCTAAGAACAGCTTCGGGGACGATGGTATCCTGATCGAGAAATACTTGAGCCGGCCTCGACACATCGAGGTACAGGTCTTTGGCGATATGCATGGCAACTGTGTCTATCTCTTCGAAAGAGATTGTTCTGTCCAACGGCGCCATCAAAAGATCATCGAAGAATCGCCCGCCCCGGGTCTCACGGAATCCCAACGGCGCTCGATCGGCGAAACCGCTGTGGCAGCAGCCCGGGCCGTCAGCTATACCGGCGCGGGAACGATTGAATTCCTGGTCGATCAGGATGTCAGTTTTTATTTCCTGGAGATGAATACCCGGCTACAGGTGGAACATCCGGTAACAGAGATGGTCACCGGGCAAGACTTGGTCGAATGGCAGCTATTTGTTGCAGCCGGCGCTCCATTGCCTCTTTCGCAAGGTCAGCTTCACTTTCGCGGTCACGCGGTCGAAGCCCGTATTTACGCCGAGAAACCCAGCGCCGGATTTCTGCCGTCGATCGGAACCTTGGACATCTTCAAAACGCCCGAAGCCATCCATTTCGCGGTACCCGCGTCTCCGGAGAGGGCTGCAGTCCGTCTCGACGCCGGGGTACGCGCCGGCGACACCATTACCCCGCACTACGATCCGCTGTTGGCCAAACTTGTCGTTTGGGGCAAGGACCGAACCGAGGCGCTCACCCATTTGCGCGATGCACTCGATCAGTTCGTCGCGCTGGGTCTAGAAACGAACCTCCCATTCTTGCGCCGGCTAAGTGGGTTACCGGATTTTGGAACCGCCAATCTCGACACCGGCTTGATTGCACGTAACGAAGAGTTTTTGCTAGCTTCACAGGGAGTGATCCAGTTTCCGTTCGTTGTCATGGCGACAGCAGCTTTGCTCAAAGGCGAAGAACTAAACCGTACGGTCGATGACCGTGATCGTTACTCGCCTTGGGCTACGATCTCAGGTTGGCGGCTAAACTCCAGCTATACTCGCAGTTTATCTTGGTCGGACGGCAATCAAACCGTCGAAGTGGCCCTGACCTACGCGGCTACGGTAACGAGTGCGGCCCAATATCACTTGGAAGCAGACGGAGAGTCCATCGACTTCGAAATTTTAGAACATAACGACGCTAACTTGATTGTTCTAGCCGGTAACCGCCGAATTACTGGGCGAGTCTATCGAAGAAACGATACTTACGATCTGTCCGCCGATGGTGCACACGCGACTCTTAGCCTGATCGATCCCCTCGCCTATAACCTACTGGCAGAGGAAGCAGAGACCCAACTAACTGCTCCTATGCCCGGCCGGATTGTGGCGGTACTGGTTCAGCCCGGACAGACGGTTGCTAAAGGGACTCCTTTGATTGTGATGGAAGCCATGAAGATGGAACACACTATTGTTGCTTTGTCTGAGGGCCAAGTTGAACAAGTATTCGTTAACGTCGCCGACCAAGTCACCGAGGGCGCCCAGCTCCTGCAATTTACACCCACGCCTCCCATTAAATAATCCGCAGATTACACAGATTACGCAGATTTCGGCTTTGAGGTGCGGCGCACCATGGAGCGCCGCCTCGCTTGCGAGGCCGCATATCTTGTCTCGTTCAGCGCTATGTTACGACTTCAAGCTCTTCGCACACAAGAGCGCGGCCCGACCACACGCCTTCCTCATCTGCAGCCTTGCTCACGAGGGCCTCGCAAGCGAGGCAGCGCTCCAGGGCTAGCTCTTCCAAAAAACGAAATCTGTGTAATCTGCGTAATCTGCGGATTATAAATTCCTCATGGCTGGCTCTGTCAAAATCGTCGAAGTTGGTCCCAGAGACGGCTTACAGAACGAAAAATCTGTGGTCTCGACCGAAGTTAAAATCGACTTGATCAACCGCCTGAGCGCGGCGGGTTTTACTAACATAGAGGCTACCTCGTTTGTCTCTCCGAAGTGGGTCCCTCAAATGGCGGATGCTCCCGAGGTCATGAAGCGGATTACGCGCAGGCCTGGCCTTACTTATTCCGTTCTCGCGCCAAATCTGCAGGGAGCCCAAAAGGCGTTGGCGGCCGAGGCAGATGAAGTTGTCATTTTTACTGCGGCCAGCGAGACCTTTTGTCAGAAGAATATTAATTGTACGATTGATCAGTCGTTTGATCGGTACGTGGCGGTGGCAGACGCAGTCAAAGCAAATGGTGTCCGTCTCCGGGGCAGTATCTCTTGCTCTTTCGGTTGTCCTTATGAAGGCGATGTGCCGATAAGCTCGGTCATCAAAGTAGTGAAGCGATTGAAAGCACTTGGTTGTGACGAGATCGATCTCGCTGACACGATCGGGGTTGGCACGGTTAAACGCGTAAGAGAGGTGGTGCCGGCCGCCGGAAGCGAGTTCCCGATCGAGAAACTGGCAGGGCACTACCACGATACCTATGGCCAAGCTTTAGCGAATATTCTAGCTAGCTTGGAGACAGGATTATCGGCATTCCATAGTTCTGTGGCCGGATTGGGTGGGTGTCCATACGCGCCGGGTGCCACCGGTAATGTGGCTTCGGAAGATGTGCTGTATTTGTTGCAGGGCCTGGGACTCGAAACTGGAATCGATCTCGATGAAGTCGTTTCCATCGGTGATTTTGTTTGTACCACTATCGGCCGGCCAAACGCTTCAAAGGCTGGCTCAGCTCTGCTGGCCAAGAAAAGGTCGAAAAGATAAGAGATAACTGCCGGCTTTATCTTTTCTTACAACGGAATCGTCCGGTGGCTGCCGGCGGTTGCCGGATTAAAAAACGCGATTCGGCTCCGAGCCCGATTCAGCCGATGCGGTTGGTAGCTCCGTAGGAGCGCAATCTTTATAGCCGCAGCCAGAACGAAGGCGGTTAGCTCCGTAGGAGCGGCATCTAAGAATATGTGGCCAGGCCTAACCGAGGTCTCCAACTCTATGTCGCTCCTCCGGAGCTGTCCCGTTTTTTATGGCTCAAGCTATAAAGATTTCGCTCCTACGGAGCTGTCTCCAACCTGGCAGCCGCCGGCAGCTACCGGATGCGCGGATCGACGTTGCTTAGGCTGACGCGCATCCGCTGCCGCTGGACAACCCCGAAGCGAGACACGCTCCATTACCGTGATGGGTTGCGGCTCGGCAAGTTTGTGCTCTTTTGCGGCTAACCTGCCGGGGGATCTTATGCACAAGCTCAACCAAAATTCTTGGCTTCTTTTGTGTTTCATGGCGGTTCTCTTTCAAGACCGCTCCTTCGCCGACGATGGCCTTTGGCTTTTTAACAATCCACCGGCTAAGCAGCTTCAAGACAAGTATCACTTCACCCCGACGACCGCCTGGCTGGAGCATATTCAAAAGAGCAGTGTCCGGGTCGGGCGCGGCGGTAGCGGATCCTTTGTATCGCCGGATGGTTTGGTTCTCACTAATCATCATATCGGATCCGACAGTCTGCAGAAACTCAGTGACGCGACGCACAATTATCTGGCGGATGGATTCTACGCCCATACGTTGTCCGAAGAGAAACAATGTCCGGACCTGGAGCTCAACGTCTTGCAGTCGATTCAGGACGTGACCGAGCGGGTTAACGCTGCCGTGCAGCCGTCTATGAACGCCGGGCAGGCTTTTCTGGCGAGGAACCGCGTCATCGCAGACATTGAACGGGAGTCACAAAATACCACGGGCCTTCACAGCGAAGTGGTAAAATTTTACGGAGGTGGAACCTATCAGCTCTATCGATATAAGCGCTACACCGACGTACGCCTCGTGTTTGCTCCCGAGAAGCGGATCGCTTTCTTTGGAGGAGATCCCGACAATTTTGAGTATCCCCGGTTCGATCTAGATATCTGTCTCTTCCGAGCCTACGAGAATGGGCAGCCGGCGCAGGTTGAGAATTATTTAAAGGTCAACCCGCAGGGTCCCTCTGAACATGACCTTGTGTTCGTATCCGGTCATCCCGGACGTACGAATCGGCAATTAACGGTTTCAGCTCTGACGGATCTGCGGGATCGCGTGCTACCGTTTCAGCTGCAGACTCTTTATCGCAGGGAGGTGTTGTTGGCCGCTTTCGGCGCACATTCCTTAGAGAATCAACGCCGAATTGATAGTGATCTTTTCGGGATCCGTAACTCGCGTAAACGCAGTGATGGTCAACTGGCCACTCTACTCTCGAGCGAGTTTTTCGCCGGGCGCGTTGAAGACGAAAAAGCTTTTCGTTCCGAGTTAGAGAACCAACCCACGCTACGGCCGGTCTTGGAGGCGTACAATCGCATCGACCAAGCCGAAACCGAAATGATGAAGGTACTGGTTAGCGGTTTCTTGTTGGAAGGTGATTGGCGCCGCGGAGGACTAGGGTTCGACAGTCGGCTATTTAAGATCGCTCGCACTTTAGTTCGGGCTGCCGTTGAGCGTCCAAAGCCGAATGGAGAACGCCTAGCCGAATACCGCGATTCAAACCGTGCACCTCTTGAATTGCAGCTTTTTTCCCCAGCTCCGATCTACGATGATGTCGAAGAGTTAGAACTATCCGATTCATTGACCGATCTGGCGGCGCGCCTTGGTCCGGAAGACTCGCTAGTAAAGCAAATCTTGGCCGGTAAATCCCCGGGTGAACGTGCCCGCGAGTTAGTTAGCGGTACCAGACTTAAGGACGTGGCGGTGAGGCATCAAGTCTATGAAGGAGGCGCTGCTTCCTTAGAGGGTTCCTCGGATCCGATGATCGCGCTTGCCACCCTGGTTGACCCAGCGGCACGGCGCCTTCGTCGCGTTTTTGAAGAATCCAGCGAGACCGAACAAGAAGCTTATGGCCAGATCGCCCGGGCCAGGTTCGCATTGAAAGGAAACGAGATCTATCCGGACGCTACTGGCACTCTTCGGCTGTCGTTCGGTGAAGTCGCCGGTTACGAAGAAGACGGAAAAACAGTTCCGGCGTTCACCACCTTTGCGGGTCTTTATCAGCGCGCCAACGATCATCAGAACCGAGAACCGTTCGATCTACCGCCGCGCTGGATCGATCGGCACGATAGACTAAATCTCGGGACCCGGTTCAATTTCGTTACCACTGCCGATGTGGTCGGCGGCAACAGCGGTAGCCCGGTAGTGAACGAAGCCGGCCAGTTAGTTGGTCTAATCTTTGACGGTAATATCCAGTCGTTAGCAGGTGATTTCGCTTACAGTGACGAACAAAGTCGATCTGTGGCCGTCGACGTAGCAGCGATCATCGAAGCGCTCGACAAGATGTACGACGCGAAACCCTTGGTCGATGAACTGGTCGCAGGGAAACCGCTAAGCCGTTAGGGGTTGGCGCCTCGTCGGCGTAAGCGATTGACGATCGGGAATTCAGTGATCGTACCGCAAGAAAGGAACGGAGGGGCGTTGCATTCCGCGTTAAAGCTCGCACGCATGTCGACGCCAATAATCGTTGCAGATATGGCGCTCGAACAGACGCGACGCCCTGGGGATAGGTATATTCAACAGGCTGGGATTGAAACTACTCTCGATCGCGCCACGTCTCCAGGGAGCCGCGGCCGAAAAAGTGTTTCCAGCAATATACACGATAGACCGCTTCTTCATCTGGAGGCCATACATCTCTAATGCGGCTCCCCTCCGAGTCGCGACCGCAGACCCACTTCTCATTTTTCACTTCTCACCTCTCACGCTTTGCCTTCATCGCCTTCTGTGGTTTACTGGATTGTCTTCGAAAAAAGCCAATGAAAGGCACATCGGGGCGAACCAGATCCAGAAACGGAGCAAACCTAGAACACGCCCACTTACTGAATCAGCGAGTGATTCTTGAGATTGTGAGGCTGCATGGGCCTGTCTCCAGGGTAGACGTTGCTCGTTTGACCGGTCTCACTAACCAGACCGTATTTAACATAGTCGACGGTCTTCACCAAACTGGGCTGATCCGGGATTTCGGCCGGAAAGTTGCGGAGCGTGGTCAGCCGGCAAAGCTATTCGAGATAAACGCCGATGCCGCGTTCTCGGTGGGGCTGCATCTCGAACGCGATCACATCGCCAGCGTACTGGTTGACTTCAAAGGTGTAATTCGATCTCGAACCTATCGCGCCGGACATCTGACCACTCCGGCTGAAGCATTAAAACAAGCGCTCAGCTCGATTCGCGAGCTTCGCCAGAAGAACCATCATAAACGGATCTTAGGACTTGGAATCGCCCTCCCGGGACCCATGGATTTTCAACACGGCAAAGTCGTTTTCTCGCCGAATTTCCCGGGCTGGGAACAGGTTAAGGTACAAGATTACTTCAACCGCAGCACGAAGTTGCCCGTCGTCGTAGACAACGACGCCACCGCCGCCGCTATTGGAGAGAGCTGGTACGGAGCCGGCCGATCGTTGGATAGTTTTGTTTACATCTATGTCGGGGTAGGCGTCGGAGGCGGTATCATCGTTAATGGGCGTCCCTATCGTGGTTTTAGAGGCGGTTCCGGCGAGCTAGGTCATCTCGTGGTCGATAAGAGACGGAATGCGCAGTTGTGCGGATGCGGTAAACGCGGGTGCCTTGAGGCCTACCTGTCACTAACATCTTTAACCCAACGTCTACGCGAAGCCGGCCTCGATGGCCGCAGCCTGACCAAAATTGTCGAGCTTTTCGACCAAGGAAACGAGACAGTATTGGATTGGTTAAAGGCTGCGGCCTCCTACCTGACGGAGATCATCGGCGATCTCCAGCTGTTGTTCGATCCGGAGGCCATTGTAGTCGGCGGTCATTTGCCGAGCCCTCTATTGTCCTTTCTGATAGAGCGTTCCGCCAGCATCGGTCAAAAGAATCGACGAGTGGACCGTCACGTGCGGATTCTGCAAGGGATGCTCCAGGACGAAGCAGCAGCGCTAGGCGCGGCAGTGTTGCCTATAGACGACCTTATCGCCCCCAACTACGAGCGTATCACCGAGGGCCAACACTCCAGCCTACTCGAACTTTGGGATTCCGGGAATTAACCCCTTTTGCTCCCGAAAATCTCACGCAAAGACGCAAAGGCGCAAAGATTAAGCGGAAGCCAGGGATTAGAAATTTCGGAGTCTGACTTTGCGGCGCAACTGAGAGGCACACCGATAGGCGCTGATCCGTTTCATCTCACACGGGTTCCTTACCTTTTGCGGCTATTCCTGATTTTGCCTTAACCTTTGCGTCTTGGCGTCTTTGCGTGAGATTTTTCTTCGTCCTCGAATTGGCGTGACCGTTCTGGTGAAAATACTTCAATTTGAAAGAATTATTCTTGCCAAACCCTATTTCTTCTGAGAAAAGATGTCGTCTCCCCCGATCTTGGTGCGTCGTCGGTCGCCGGACTGGTTGATCGACGACTCACCGGATCACAAAACCAAATTATTCTTATGGAACACCCGGAAACGGATTTTTCGTGGGTTTCACATCACTCCGGCCTGACCTCCTCCTCGCGGGCCGTATCAGTAATCGGTGCATCAGCAGTGCTATTCACTCATCAGGACCTCGGTTTCAGCCCGCGCTAACAGCAGCCTAGATAGGGACAGCGCGGTCTGTTCCCGACCCACGAAGTACCCCTCCTATGAAGACGTCTCTTCTGTCTCGTCTTGCCGTCAGTGGACTTTTTGTATGTCTGCTGAGTGCCCATGCTCAACAGAGCTCAAGCACAGCCAGCTCAAAACTGAGCCCAAGCTCAGTTAGTTCAAGGGTAAATCAGATCTTGAAAGAGTTCACCGTTGACGATGCGATCAGTTACATCGGCGGTACGGGCTTTTTCGATTTCAAGCCCATCCCCGTCAATGACTTTTCTCCCCTCAATCCGCAGCTCTATCAAACGGACGGACCGCTGGGCGTTCGCCGCAACGAACCCAGTATCCGCTTCCCTTCCGGGTTAACCCTGGCGGCTACCTGGAATCCGGACCGCGCTCACGATCAAGGCGTTTCCATGGGACGTGACGCTCGGGCCCGTGGATACTTTAGTATTCTTGGCCCAGGGATGGATTTCTATCGGGTACCAATGGGCGGTAGGAATTTCGAATACATGACGGGTGAAGACCCGTTTCTGGGAAGCCAACTCAATCCATCGGAGATTCAAGGGATTCAGGCTCAAGGTGTCTGGGCTTGCGCCAAACACTACGTTTGCAACGACGAAGAAGAGAACCGGACCAACGTGCATATAATCGTAGACGAGCGCACGCTCCGAGAGATCTATCTGCCGCCCTTCGAAGCCGCGGTGAAAGTGGGAAAGGTAGCGACCGTTATGGGATCGTATAACGCGGTGGATAGCGCGGGGACCGACGCTTTTGCCTGCGAAAACCCCTTCCTGTTGACCACGATTCTCAGGACCGAATGGGGTTTTCACGGAATCCTAATGTCTGATTACGATGCCATCCACGACGGGCTGTCGGCCGCGTTAGCTGGGTGCGACATCGATCTACCTAACGGTAGTTTCATGAATCAGCAGAATCTTTCCCCCTGGATTCCGAACCCGCTGACCGTCGCGGATCTCTATCTTAAGGTGAAACACATCTTGACGAGCGCGATCTCTTACGGGTTTCTTGATCGGCAACAGTTGGATACCTCTATCCCGCTGGATGATCCGTTTAGTGAACAGGCAACATTGGATGTTGCGCGGGAAGGGTTAATTCTACTGCAGAACAAAGGGAATCTGCTTCCGCTTAACAAAAACACGGTCACCAAGATCGCAGTCATCGGAAATCTAGCTGAGTACGCCCCTCCGACCGGATTTGGTAGTTCCTATGTTACTCCGATCGAGTATGTCAGCGAACTAGCTGGGATCAAATCGGAGGTCGGCGCAAACACCCAGGTCGATTTCATATCGGTCTGCTCGCTTGATCCAGCTAATACGACCTGGCAATACAGCAACAACGGTGAGATTACCCAAGGTCTCCAAGCCTCGTACTACACGAGCAACGATCTTTCCGGTACACCGGTCGTTACTCGGGTAGATAACGAAGTCAACTTTGATTGGGACATCGATCCAATTCCGGTGTCGACCAACCAAGGTGGCTTCTCGGCCAAATGGGTCGGTCAAATTGTCGTCCCTACGTCCGGTGATTATGTGTTCAAGGTGCGCGGAGATGGAGGGCTGCGGTTTATTATCAACGGGAGCGCAATCTTTGATAACTTTAACAGTCCTACGACCCCTCCAGTCGGCTACGGTCCCACCCCTGCCTACTCCGCTAAGGCGACCTTAACCGCTGGTAAGACCTACACTATTGAAATCGATTACCGCCGAGTGGGTGGGTTTTTTGACACCTTCGAAGAAGGCGGCCTAACCGGTATACAGGCCAGCTACGCGGCACTGAATCCCCCCTCGACTATCGCCGGCTATAACGCCGTCATTATCGCTGCCGGTATCAGTAATGAATATGAAGGCGAAGGTGAGGATCGGTCGTTTACCCTCCCGGAATTCCAAGATGAGCTTATCAAGAACGTTTCTGCTGCCAATCCGCAAACGGTGGTTGTGTTTCATGGCGGCGGCAACTTCGATTCCCAGCAGTGGATCAATCAGGTTGCCGGCTTGGTAGAAGCATTCTATCCGGGCCAACTTGGTGGCCAGGCATTGGCTGAAATCTTGTTCGGGGACGTGAATCCTTCCGGCAAACTGCCGATTACGATGGAGAAACGCGCCCAGGATAATCCGGCCTATGCCACCTTCCCTAACCCAGTTAATCAGCATCCCGACTCGCTTAACTATAGTGAAGGCGTTTTTATCGGCTATCGCGGATATGACCACAATGGAATTCAGCCGCTCTTCCCATTTGGATTCGGCTTGTCCTATACGACGTTCTCGTTTTCTAACCTAAGTATCTCGCCCGCAAGTTACGACGGAACGCAACCGGTTACTGTAACGTTTACCGTTACCAACACTGGTAATGTGGCTGGAGCCGAAGTGGCCCAATTATATGTTGGGGAGAAAAAACCTCCGCTTCCGCGTCCGCTTAGAGAACTAAAAGGTTTCCAGAAAGTCTCGTTACAGCCGGGACAATCACAACAGGTAACCTTACAACTCAATCAACGTTCTTTCGCATATTGGAACATCAATAAGGAAAAATGGGATGCTCCCCAAGACACCTATGAAGTCTGGGTGGGATCCTCGTCTCAGCTCAGTGATCTGACCTTAAAAGGGAAGGTCAGCTTATTGAAAGATATCACGTCAAATCCTTAGTGGCGGTGGGTGAAAATGCAGCCGGGCGCAAGCGTAAGCTTGCGCCCGGCATTGCTTTTCAAATAGTGCTCGAGACGATGGCTAATTTGGTAGATGCCATGGTGTTGTCAGGCTGCCGGAATAGCAGCAGCCTGACAAAGAATGAAAAACTACACACTAAAGGCGGCACCTACCGCCGTAAGCAAGGGACAGAACAGCCAAAAAGAAGCCAAAGCAAACCGAATCG
>DASUWQ010000272.1:0-3033 GCA_036378375.1 Chthoniobacterales bacterium | reverse complement strand
AGAGTTTCGCGTGGCCCGAGACGGTGAAGAATACTGCGTCGAGCATCTGCCGAAGCCGGGGGGGAAGACTTAGGCGTTTGGCGTTTGGCGTTTGGCGTTTGGCGTTTGGCGTTCGGCGTCTGGCGTTTGGCGTTCGGCGGGAGATCACGCGAAAAGCCCGACATAAGTCCTATAAGTCCCATTGATCCTATCCAGATTAGGACTCGGAACGCGGTTATCTCACCTGCAACGGTCCACGCCCCAACCGAGGACGAGGACGACGAGTACGAGAACGAAGCCCTACCGATCCGCAAAAAACGCTTGGAATTCGTGGAGCTTCGCCAGGGCCTGACCGGAGTCGACTAATTGGGCTGCAAACTGTAGACCTTTTTCCATCCGCGGAGCCAAACCGGCGATCACCAAGCCAGCAGCAGCATTTATCAGGACAAAATCGCGCTTGGCCCCTCGCTCCGTTCCCAGAAGAATTGCGGTCAGGGTGTTGGCGTTTTGTTCCGCGTCCCCGCCTCTCAATTCATGCAAACTTGGAGTGCGTAAGCCGAGTTGATCGGGAAAAAGATGAAAATAGTTAAAGGACGAGTCTTTCACCTCGTGAACCGCGGTCTCGCCCAGCGTAGAGATCTCGTCCATGCCGGAGCCACTGGGCACCTCTCCGTGCACTACCCATGCTCGTTTCCGTCCTAACCTGGCCAAGGCGAGGGCATACTTCTCGAGAATTGTAGGCGAAAAAACTCCGATCAGTTGGTATTCCGGGCGCAACGGATTTACTAGGGGTCCGAGCAAATTAAAGACGGTGGCCACGCCCTGTTCGGCTAGCTTTTTCCGGGCGTTGGCGACGGCCCCGAAGGCCGGATGAAACAAAGGGGCAAAAAGGAACCCGATCCCGGTTTGCTCCAAAGCGGCGATCATCTTCTGTGGAGAGTTTTTTACCGGAATCCCCAACTTCTCCAAAACGTCTGCTCCGCCGGAGCGTGAAGTGATTGCCCGGTTCCCATGCTTCACCACGGCGGCGCCGCCTGCTGCAACGATAAACATGGCGGTAGTGGATACGTTGATCAGTTCCAAACGATCACCACCGGTACCGCAAAGATCGATGCTCGGTTTTCCATTGAGGTTCACAGATGGGGTTACCGCCAAATTCAGAAAAGCTTCAGCGAAATAGCCGACCTCGTCGCCGCTTTCACCCTTGTCTCTGAGCGCAGCTAGAAAATCCGTCTTCTCTTCATCTGGAGATCCCGTATCAGCAAGAAAATTAGCCGCAACCCGGACCTCACTTAGGGTAAGATCGATGCCCGCCCGCAGTTGTTCGATCAACTCCTTCAAAGCAGCTCAACGCAAACCGATTTACAACCAGGTCGCAAAGACCACAAAGATAAATCCTTGTTGGATTTACGAGTGGCGGCTCTGTTGTCTTCGTGACTCATCCGCGAGCATACTAAGAGAAAGCACTAATTTGTCTAGAAGCATGAAGACAATGCGAAGAACCAGCGAAAACGAGCGAGAATGCAAAGCCGCTCAGAGCGTCTTGGTGATCGGTTGCGGTTACATCGGGGCACAGCTTCTCAGAGATCTAAGCCGGAGCGGATGGAGGGCGAGCGGGACTACTCTCTCGGAATCATCGGCCCACGCGCTCAGGAGGGAGGGATTGGAAGTTGTCGCTGCAGATCTGCGGATCTCTGATTTGCGAGTCCTCACCGAAAACAATCCATCCGTCGTGGTTCACTGTGCCAGCTCAGACAAAGGGGGCGCAGTGGCCTATCGTAAGATCTTTCTTGAAGCCACTACGCGACTGATTCAGGACACGAACTTTGAACATTTGATCTTTACCAGCTCCACCTCGGTTTATGCCCAAACAGATGGCTCACTGGTTACAGAGACGGATTCGGCAGAACCGGAGCGGGAAACGGGAAAAATCCTCCGAGAAACTGAGGAACTAGTGCTTGCGCATCAGGGAACGGTTTTGCGGCTAGCGGGAATCTACGGCCCGGGACGCTGCGTTCCCTTGGAGAAATTACTTTCCGGGGAGGCGGCCGTAGAAGGCGATGGTGAACGGATCATGAACTCGATCCATCGAGATGACGCCGTTTCCGCTCTTTACCTGGCGGCAGCTAATCGGTGCCAGGGCATCTTCAATGTTGCTGACGACACCCCGGTAACTCAACTCGAATGGTTCCAATGGGTTTGCGCACGCCTTGGCCGCCCTCTGCCTCCTTCTGTACCTCGAAACCTGAACCGAAAACGCGCCTGGACCAGCAAAAGGGTGAGCAACGCCAAGCTTCGTTCGATGGGATGGTCCCCAGTGTATCCGAGTTTCCGGGAAGGGCTGGAGGAGCTGATCATCCAGCGGTGAGGGCGAATGGGCGAGAGGATCTTCGGTGGGGCGAGGCTCCCGAACGTCCGAACGATTTAACCGAAGCAAATCCACGAATCCCTCCCGTTGACGCGAAAAGGACAAAGATTGCGCCGAGCCGTGGCCTACAATAAACCACGGCTCCGACTTCGCCGACCGTTTATTAGCGTACTGAGTGCGATCGAAGCTACGTCGGACAAGTCGGCGCGTTTAATGGCCTAACAATGGTATTGGGCAGGCACCACCAGAAACTTCGTTACATTGACCCGGACGTTCGGGAGCCTAGCCCCACCACGAATCTGTTTCCCCCGTCGCCTACGCTCGCTTAACCCGCGGCGCAACGGCCAGCACTAACACTCCCCCGAGCAACACTGCTCCACCGATCCCATAGAACGCATAGTCCGATTTTTTTGTCACATCGCTGACGGCACCAACAATCGTAGGACCGAAAAAACCAGCTAGACCACCCAGAGAATTGATCCAGGCAATCCCGGCTGCAGCGTTAGTTCCTGCTAACATGTCGGCCGGGATCGGCCAAAAAATCGGGAACAACGACAATACGCCCATCGTAGACAGGGTCACGCCCGCCATGGTGAACCAGGTGTTCTGGTTAAATGCGCCAACGATGATAAGACCAATACAACCGACTATCGACCCAAAGAAATAGTGCCAACGCCGTTCGTTTG
>DASUWQ010000271.1:0-3520 GCA_036378375.1 Chthoniobacterales bacterium | reverse complement strand
CTCCGGCGTCGTCCGTTGGGCCGGTAAGATCCGCTCTCCAATCTGGTACGATACAGTGCCTATGAGACCGGTGCGTTGGCCAGCTCGCTCCAGTAGATGCTTGATTAAGAAGGTGGTGGTGGTCTTGCCGTTTGTGCCTGTCACGCCTACTAGCTGAAGCCGGGCCGACGGATCATCATAAAAAGTTGCGGCCAGGCGCGCCAACGCGTCCCGAGAATCTTTGACTTGGATATGAGTAGCTCGCGTGGTCAGGTGCGGTTTTTGCGACACTATGGCGGCTGCTCCCTTCTCGATGGCCTTCCCGATAAAGGAGTGCCCATCCACCTGGTTGCCCGCGATCGCACAGAATAAGCTGCCTGGAGCAACCTGGCGCGAGTCGTAACAGATCGCGGTTACATCGCGGGCTAAAGTCCCAGTGACTAAAGGCTTGTCCAGCCGACGAATTAATTTCTCCAGCTCCATATCTGATCGATTAACCACGCCCGGGCAGAGTTGAAGTTAATTTTTTCGGCGTCTCAACTAAACCGGGGGGCACCACCGGTTCAGTCGGCTGCAGTCCAAAGTAATCTGCTGCCCGTTTCGCGATTTTCGCAAAGACCGGCGCGGCTACAGTCCCACCGAACGCTCGTGGGATGTTAGGATCATCAATCACAACTAGTAAGGCGAACTTCGGATCGTCTGCCGGCATGAACCCCACGAACGAGACCACATATTTCCCTTGCATGTAACCGCCTCGCGGATCGATTTTTTCTGCTGTCCCCGTTTTGCCGGCCACGGCAAAACCGGGAACCGCAGCCTCAGGCGCAGTGCCTTTTTTGCTAACGACGTCTTTGAGAGCCGAAACGATCTTCTTCGCCGTGTCCGTGGAAACAACGCGGCGAACTTGCACCGGAGAATAGGTCACGACAGGTCGGTTATCGGGGTCATCGATCTCCGAAATAATCATCGGCTTCATGAGCAGACCGCCATTAGCGATCGTCGACATGGCCGTAACCATTTGCAAAGGAGTCACGGCAATTGATTGCCCCATTGGGATTCGGGTAATATCGAGTTCGCTCCATCGATATGGTGGATTCACCAAGCCTGGAATCTCGCTAGGCAAACGGATTCCGGACGTTTCGCCGAACCCATAGCGTCGGATGTATTGATAGAATCGGTCCTTCCCTAGCTGGAGCGCGAGTTTAGCCGCCCCGATGTTACTCGAATGCGCCAACACTTCGTGAAGAGTCAGCATCCCCATCGGATGCGCATCGTGAAGAATGTGGCCGGCGTAGGAATAAGCTCCGTTTTCGCAATAGATCTTCGTCTCTGGTGTCGCGACTTTCTCCTCAAGCGCGCCGGAGGTAACTACGATCTTAAACGTTGATCCCGGTTCTACCATATCGCTTATAGGCCGATCCTTTTGTTGCTCCGGCGTGGAGGATCGTGGATCGTTGGGATCGAAAGTTGGCCTGCTCGCCATGGCCAGGATTTCTCCCGTCGTCGGGCGAAGCATCACCGCGGTGGCCATTTGCGGCTTATACTGAGCAAAAGCGGCGTCCAATTCGCTCTCGACGATATTCTGCAGCTGCATATCAATCGTAAGCCGCACATCACATCCGTCTTTGGCCGGCGTCTCCAAGCCGCGATATTGGACCAGTTCATGGCCCTTTTGATCTTCTTCCAGATAGCGAACCCCGTTGGTCCCTTGGAGAAAGTCTTGCATCGACTTTTCGATGCCAAGTCTTGGTTCATGACCCGCATCGAGAAAACCGATCACTTGGGCTAGCAAGCCGCCGTTTGGGTAAACCCGGTCAAAGTTGAGGTCGAAATAAATCCCGGAGAGCTGCCTCTGACCTTTCGTAATCTTCGAGATGTTCTCGTAAACCTCCTCAGAGACGCCCCTCTTCAGGACCCTCGATACCGTTTTCTCGTCCGCGATCGTCTTATCGACGACCGCTTTTAGTTTTGCTTCGAGCTCAGCTGGATCCATTTCCAGCTGACCAGCGATTGCCTGCGCCAAAGCAGTCGGGTTCCGAATATGCGAACCGTCGGCAGCCACGTCGTAGATGCGGCGGTTCTCGGCGAGCGGTTCACCCCGACAACCGCGGATGACGCCACGCCGCGCGTAGATGACTTGCTTATGTACATGCTTTTCTGCGGCAAGCGCTACATAGACATCGTGCTGGATTACTTGGAGATAGATCAGCCTGACCGAAAATAGGCTGAACACTCCAACCAGAGCAAAGCAGACGATGGCAGCTCTCGCTTGCTCATTCCGGTTCATTTTCTAAAGGGCCGATTGGAGACAACGCGGAGGTCGTCCCCATTCGGGTCGTCTTGGTTAAGGCGAACGACCTGGTCGGTCGTAATCGGGACGAGACCAAAAGAATTTTGCGCGAGTCTCTTCTTCAGCGCCGCCAAAGAGGTGAGGTTATCGATCTGCAGCTGCATGCCCTCGTTTTCCTTTCGGACCTCGGCCAACTGGCGTTCGAGCTCGATCTGTTTGTCTCCTGAGAGCTTCAGCTGGTTCTTCAGATAGACATACGAGATCCCGGCGGACGCGATGAACACCGCCGAAATGATGACCTTACATAGTGATGCGATTCGTATAGATGGGGCCGGCGCCCGTCGATTGGAATTCATAGTGTGTTGCGCTCAATGACTCGGAGCTTGGCGCTGCGAGATCGTGGGTTCCTCAGCTTTTCTTCTGGCGACGCCTCGATCGGCCTCGTTGTGATTAGCTTAAAATTGAAAGCCGGGTTCGGTCGCGGTTCAGGCCATTCCGGGCGATCGATCCATTCTTGGGAAACTCTCCTGAAATAATGTTTTACGATGCGGTCTTCCAGGGAGTGAAAGGTGATAACAGCGAGGCGTCCGTCAGACTTCAACAACCCCGCGAGAACTGGTAACGCTTGTTCCAGGATTTGAAGTTCATTGTTAACCGCAATCCGCAGCCCCTGAAATACTCGCGTTGCCGGGTGTCGAGGTCCCCGCCGAGGAATCACCTCCTCTACCGCTCTGGCGAGATCCGTTGTGGTTTGAAAAAGCCGTTCCGAACGTCTTCGCACCAGATGGGCAGCGATTCTTCTGGCCGCTGGTTCTTCGCCCAGTTGGCGAAAGATATCGATCAACTCCTCCTCGGGTGCGAAGTTCACCAGGTCTGCCGCTCGCAAGGTGATGTTGGGACCCATGCGCATGTCGAGTGGACCTTCCTCTTGAAAACTGAAGCCGCGGTCAGGGCTATCGAGCTGGTGCGACGAAACGCCGAGGTCCATCAGAATCCCGTCAAAAGCCTCCACGCCCAAAGCCGCGAAGTGTCTGGGCGCCTCTAAAAAGTTGGCCCGAATCAAATGCAGACGGGAACCGAACTCCGCCAAATGGCTTAAGACTTCAGAAATTGCGTCGGGATCTTGATCCCCGGCCACTACATCAGCACCGGCCGCGAGCAAACCGCGGGTGTGGCCACCTCCGCCAACGGTCGCATCAAAAAAAATCTTACCCGAACCCGGTTTCAGCAACGTGATAGTCTCCGCTAACA
>DASUWQ010000270.1:0-10673 GCA_036378375.1 Chthoniobacterales bacterium | reverse complement strand
ATCGGCCTTGAAGCCGGCATTGCGGACAAGACGGATGCCGAGCGATTGGTGAGGTTGGGGCTTGATCGACTCTCGCTCCGTATTTTGGTCGAGGTTGGTGAGCATGATGTCGATCGCGCGCACGCCGTAACGGATGAAATTATGGGCGTGCTGCGAAGCGCGCCTTTTCCCCGACCTGTCCTCTTACATGGCGACGACGCGTCGGCTTGGGCGTTGCTGAGACGAGCGCTCGAGTCTGGGTTCTCCACCCGCATCGGCTTCGAAGATGTTAAAGTACTGCCCGATGGTTCAGTTGCGGCGTCGAATAGCGAATTAGTGGCGGCGGCCGTTCAAATCCTTAAGGAGACCGGCCGTACCTCGCAGACGCGATGAAAATTCAAATCAAAGGGATGACCCCCGAGTTGTGGGAAGATCTGGAACAGCTTTTTGGAGAAAAAGGGGCCTGTGGCGGCTGTTGGTGCATGTGGTGGAGGATCGAGCCAGGAGAGAAATGGCAGGACCTCAAGGGTCCACCGGCGAAGAAACGACTGCACACGATGATCGAAAATGGAGCCGTGCGCGGCCTCATTGCTTACCATCAGAATGAGCCTATCGGCTGGTGTACCTTCGGCAAGAGAACAGATTTCCCCAGGCTGAATCGGGCTCGCACTTTGCAATGCCACGATGCAGACAAAGTGGCTTGTGTGCCCTGCTTTTACGTCAAGAACCGCTATCGAAAGCAGGGTGTTTCCACCGAGCTGCTCAAGGCCGCTGTCCGGACCTTGGCTGGAGAAGGGGAAACGATGGTCGAAGGCTATCCCGTGAAACCTACAAAGCCAGGGAACCAGAATATTCCCGGAGCATTCGTTTTTACGGGAACCATTCCGCTTTTTGAAAAGCAAGGTTTTGCGCTGGCCGGCAGCCCCGAAACTTCGAAGCTGCGGTATCGGAAAGTGTTGTAGGGAAGCAAGTTGTTTAAGCGGCCTTGTCCCGCGGGGACCTATCGGACTTTGCCGCGAAGCGGCTATACAGAACAGCCCAGGGCTTCAGCCCTGGGTTAGCCGGTTGGTTAAAGTGCCCTGAAAGTGGCACCCGATGTTGGGCGCGCGCCGACGGAATAACACGCGAAGAGCCTAAAGACGCGCCTCGGCCGCCACTTTCAGGGCGGATTTCGCGCTACGCATAACCCAGGGCTAAAGCCCTGGGCTGTTCTGTATAGCCGCTTCGCGGCAAAGTCCGGCAGTCCCTTCGGGACAAATCAGCTCCTCATGGGAAGCAAACCCCTCCGTTATTCAGGAAAAACGCTCAATACACTTCTACCGGGTAGTAGCGTTACCGAACCGACCCCACCATCTTGCCTGCAACGAGATCGACGTTTGACGCTGATCTACAACTTTAGTAGATCAGCGGTGCTGTCGCGACGATCGTACAATCTCTGCGGGAGAAGAACCTCTATGTCCGAAAAACAACGCATCCTCGAAATGAATAGCGGTGCCGTCAAGTGGCGACACTGGGGACCGTATCTTAGCGAACGCCAGTGGGGAAGTGTCCGCGAAGATTACAGTCCCGGTGGAACGGCCTGGGGCTATTTTCCTCACGATCATGCTCGCAGCCGCGCCTACCGGTGGGGCGAAGATGGTATCGCCGGGATCAGTGACGAGAGCCAAATCCTCTGTTTCGCACTGGCCGTTTGGAATGGGAAAGATCCCATTTTGAAGGAACGCTTATTCGGTCTAACCGGCGAAGAAGGAAATCACGGCGAGGATGTTAAGGAGCTCTATTACTACTTGGATGCGACTCCCACGCATTCCTATCTGAAGATGCTCTATAAGTATCCTCAGCGAGAGTTCCCCTATTCCTCTCTGGTGGAAGAAAATCGCCGCCGAGGAAAATTGGATCCTGAATACGAGCTGATCGATACCGGGGTTTTCGATGATGACCGTTATTTCGATGTTTTTGTGGAATACGCCAAGGCCGGCTCGGACGATATTCTAATTCAGATTACGGCGGCTAACCGGGGGCCGGAAGCCGCGATCATTCATCTTCTCCCCCACCTTTGGTTTCGTAACACCTGGTCTTGGGGAGCAATAGGAAATAAACCTACGCTCGACGTGAAGGACGGCCATGTGATCTCGGCGAAGCATGGTCAGTTAGGAACCTACGTTCTGCATGCTGAAGGAACTCCAACGTTAGTCTTTTGCGAGAACGAGACTAATTTCGAACGTCTATACTCGGTTAATAATCCAGGCCCTTACCGAAAAGATGGAATTGGCGAGTGGTTGGTCGGCAAGAACGCGAACGCGGTAAATCCTTCTCGAACCGGTACCAAATCCGCCGCCCATTATCAGTTGGTCATCGATGGATGTGGGCAGCAGGTGGTTCGCTTACGCCTCGCTCGTGATGAGCAGGAGGTCGGCTTTGGTGATTTTGACCAGATCTTCAAGGCGCGGCGTGCGGAGGCCGACGAATTTTACGCCGAGGTGGCAAATGAGGTCACGGACCAAGATCTTCGTCTGGTCCAACGCCAAGCTTTTGCAGGAATGATCTGGAGTAAACAGCGTTACCGATTCGATGTCAGGACTTGGCTGGACGGCGATCCTGGAAATCCAGCGCCTCCGGCGGGCCGAAAATTCGGGCGAAACCATGATTGGAAACATCTTAATGCAACCGAGATACTCTCTATGCCGGACAAGTGGGAATATCCCTGGTTTGCGGCCTGGGACCTCGCTTTCCATACATTGTCATTTGCGGTGGTCGACCCTGAATTTGCCAAGAGGCAACTTTTATTGATTACCCGCGAATGGTACATGCATCCGAACGGCCAACTACCGGCGTACGAATGGGCTTTCGGCGACGTGAACCCACCGGTGCACGCCTGGGCGGCTTGGCGAGTTTTTGAAATCGATCGTAAATACCGGCGGGCCGAGAAACCAGACGATCCAGGAGATGTCTCGTTTCTCGAACGGGTCTTCCACAAGTTGCTTCTCAATTTCACCTGGTGGGTAAACCGGAAGGACGTCGCCGGCCGTAACATCTTTCAAGGCGGTTTTCTCGGCTTAGATAATATTGGAGTTTTCGACCGGAGCGCTCCATTACCCACTGGCGGATATATTAATCAATCCGATGGCACAAGCTGGATGGCGATGTACAGCTTGAACCTGATGCGGGTTGCGTTGGAGCTCGCCCAACACAATCACGCCTATGAAGATATCGCCTCCAAGTTTTTCGAGCATTTCTTACAAATTGCCGAAGCTATGGCCGGCTGTGCGGATGGCATGGGTCTTTGGGATGACCAAGACGGATTTTTCTATGACGTTTTGTACGTGCCCGATGGCCGGATGATCCCGATGCGAGTTCGTTCCATCGTTGGATTAGTCCCGCTTTTCGCCGTGGAAACACTCGAGCCGGAACTGCTCGAAAAGGTGCCTCATTTCAAAAGCCGGCTGGAATGGTTGTTCAAACATCGGCCGGATCTGGCTTCGCTCGTTTCCCGTTGGCACGTGACTGGCAGCGGAGATCGGCGACTACTCTCATTGTTGCGAGGGCACAGAATGAAGCTGTTGCTCAAACGGATGTTGGATGAGACCGAGTTCCTATCCGATTATGGTGTCCGGGCGCTCTCCCGTTATCACAAAGATCATCCCTATAATTTCGTGTGGGACGGTCATACAACTTCTGTTGATTACGAACCTGGCGAATCGAATTCCGGTCTGTTCGGGGGGAATTCTAACTGGCGCGGCCCAATCTGGATGCCTATGAACTTTCTGTTAGTCGGGGCATTAGAACGTTTCCACCATTATTATGGTGATGAATTCAAAATCGAATGCCCGACCGGATCCGGAAAATTTTGCACCATTAAAGAGGTGACAGCAGAACTGGTGGATCGGCTCTGCCGTCTATTTCTCCGGGACGCTAACGGCCGGCGGCCGGTTTTTGGTGAGAATACCAAGCTGCAAACCGACCCGCATTTCCGCGATTACGTGCAATTCTTTGAGTATTTTCACGGCGATAGCGGTCGCGGTGTTGGTGCGTCCCATCAGACCGGATGGACCGGTCTGATCGCCAAACTCATCGCCTCGCATTTATAAAAATCTCACGCCGGACCGCTGAGACGGATAAAGCAATTTTCACCACAGAGACACAGAGAACACCGAGCAAAAGATCCGCAGATTACACGGATTACGCAGATTTGGGCTGCAGGTGAAGAGATGTCCAAAGTGGTATGAGCCGCTGTTTGCCAGACGCGGTTCTTTCGCCCTAAGCTTCCATCCGTCCTTAAATCGAAATCTGCGGATGATCCGTCTTTGCTCCGTGTTCTCTGCGCCTCTGTGGTGAATAGAATCAATTTTGCGGTTCGCTACTGTGGTTCGCTACGTTGATCCGGCCAAAGACGCCGTCGAATTCTTTGTTAGGACCAGCTGAATAATAAAGCGCCTTGGCGTCGCCGAGGCTTACTCCGTTTCCGAAGGTCAAAGCCCAGACACCTTCTACCGGGAGAGGTTTACCATCCGAACCGCGCAGACAATCAATGTATTCCCCGCTATTGGGATCAAAGGCAACGATGTTGTTATCTCCGAAGTTTGCCACCAGCAAGTCATTGGCGAACGCGCCGAAGGTGGCTGGCGCGATTACCAAACCCCAGGGGCTATTTAATTTACCGTGATCCTTAAAATCCATTACCAAGGTCCCGTCCTCGTTGTATTCGACGACATGACCGAGTCCCGGACCGTCGACCTCCTCTTGTCCTTCATCTCCGCTCACATCAAACTTTGCATAGGTAACAAATAAATGTCCGCCCAGATCCCATACGTTATAAACGTGAAAATCGCCGACTGATGGCGGCACCTGAAAATGATAGGAAGCGGTCACATCGTGCCACTGATTGTCGAAAACCTCGATCACGTTATTCCGAAAGTCGGCGGCAAAGATGTGATTTCCTCCTTGCTTCTTATAGGCATCGCTATTGAAAGCGTTGTTGGTAAGAGCACCGCCGGTATACACCGGGTTAGCCGGATACGGCTTCCGCGCCGACGTCTTGGAATAGTCGATCATTAATACCGCCTGATCCATAGCAACCTTTGTATTTGCGCTCCAAGCATTCAAAGCGCCGTCTTCGGTAAAAAAGATGAACTTGGCCGGACCAGAGAACCCTTGGGAAATTCTGGTCGGAGTACCTGTGGTGAGGTCCATGGCCGGCCCGGAGATAGGAAATTCGATTGGTTGTCCGGGCAAATCGCTGGCGGAATTATAGGCCTGTCCGGTCACATAAGCGATGCCTCGGTCGGTCCATTTTGGCGTCTGTAAGGTTACTGTCCTGAGGCCATCCTGATGTAAAGGATTTGCATTCACATCCCCGATGTATTCGACCGAGGTGCCAGTGGCAGCGTTTGCGATCCAGAAATGTCCGCCGGCGCCGGGTGGCCGAATTGCAACGCCCCAAGCGTCGACCATTTTCTTGTCAATAAGCTGTGGGTGATATTTAGGATCGTTCGCGACTAGGACCGTATTCACGTACGCGTTCTGCGCCATCGCAGGGGCAGCGATCCCACAAGCTGCCAAGATGAGGTATCTGAAAATCTTCATTTCTAGAAATAGTTTCACGGCGAACCCTCCTTGAGGACGGCTCGCCGTGTTCAATATATTCGGAATTGGTAGATTGCTGGCTATGCCCACCAGCGAACTATCTCAGTACTTGGGAAGATTCTTCGGGATAACTCCGGGCTTGAACATATCGGAGATGTCCGTGGTCCCATCTAGTTGAGGATTCGCCGCGTCATTCAGATACCCAGTCGGCGTGTTTGCTCTCAGACCGAACACCTTTTGCAAGGTGGCTAGATCTGAGGAGTGGGTGTAATCCTTCGTGCTGGCGTAGGCGTTGCCCTTAGCCAGCTTCGAAATGACAATGAAAGGCAGGGTATGGCTGAAATCGTTTTGGTTGGTACCTTCGGTTTCATCCGTCCAGATAACAATCACCCCGTTATTCTGATACGCCTGTGAAGCCATGATGGTCGGGATGACGATCGAGAGGAAGTTATCCGCTGCCGCGATTTGTGAGAGATCACCGGTATAAGAGACGCCCTTATAGGTGAACCCGTTCGTGAGAGCGGAGTGCATCTCGTTGTACTGGTCCGGAGTAATTAGGTTATATCGCGCGACTTGGTTGTTCTGCAGGTCTTTGAACAGCTGCTGCAGCGGACGGTAGTTTTTTCTCTTCTTGTTCGTGGTATCCGTCACGTTGCCGCCGTTTGTATCCCTGAAGAACAAGGTGCCATCGTGCTTGCAAGCAAAGTTGTACTGATTGCTGCCGTTGAACGGGTTGGTATAGCTCGGCGAGGTTCCGCTGAAACTGGTGAGCGGTACGGTCCAATCTTTTTCCGGTGCCGGAGCACTGGTGATGGTACCCCCGGCGTTATTGAAATTGCCGCCATCCGTATTTAGCAGGTCAGTGTCTTCCTGATAGGAATACCAGCTGAGCCCGTTCTTCTCCATCAATCCGGTCATGTGTTCACCGGTATACGTCGTGTTAGCAGCCAGAAATGCTGCGATTGCAGCTACACTGCCGCCCGGTACAACATAGGGGTCGTTATCGTTGAAGATACCGAAATTCGTTCCGGCTTCCTGCCATAGGTAGTTCGGCTCGGAAGGATGGATGCTCGGGTTGTTTCCAGTCGGGGTGGCGAGCACGTTATGGTACGCGGTCGCGTAGGAGACTTCCTTCGAGTTTTTGCTCGCTGGGTCCACCAAGCTATTGATGTACGGAGCGGCAACGCTACCGAAGATCTGATTCGGTGCACTGGTGTCACTCGCAGGCTGTGTCCAGTTGTGGTTCTCCAGTTCTATGTAGAAAACGGCTCCGATCTTTTTGTTCGCATTCTGAGCGAGGGCCGTCGATGAGAGACAGGCTACCAGGCTGGTGCCAGCGACTGCGCAAGCAAGGCCGCCGGCCATCCGGGCAAGGAGGGGATTGTTTAGAAGCATAGTGTACGTTTATGAAAGCTCTTTAATGAAAGAGCAGGCGATAGTTAGTCGCGATCGTAGCCCGGGTCACGTTACGTTTTAGCCATAATCTAACCGTTTTGTCACAGTCGCTAAAACCCACGGGTTGAACGCACTATGCACGTCCTGCCATTGCATTTTGCGGCTCTACGGCGCGTTCGTCGCAAAACTTGGCGAACTCGGTATGACGTGAGATTTTCCGTTTCGTGGAGACATCCGATCAGCACGAGTGGCTGGAAGCCGACGGCCTGGGCGGCTTCGCGAGTTCAACGACCTCCGGAATCCGGACTCGGCGTTATCATGCACTTCTTTTGACCGCTACGAATCCGCCCGCTGGCCGAATCGTTTTAGTCAACGGGTTCGACGCGTGGATCGAGCATGGCGGTACCAAGTTCTGGCTTTCGGCCCAGCGCTATGCTCCGGGTGTTGTCAGTAAGAACGAATGTCTGCGGAGTTTCCAGTTTCAGCCGTGGCCGCAGTGGAGTTATCAGCTAGGGCTGGACCTCTGGCTGGAGCACGAAATTTTCGTTCCTCAAGGACAATCCCTGGTAGTAATGAGTTGGCGGCTCTCTGGCCGGGTGGAAGAGGGCTATGCTCTCACAGTGAAGCCGTTCTTATCCGGACGCGACTACCATTCGACCCATCACCAGAACGATGCTTTCCGCTTCGAGCCCATCATAGAATCGGACAGAATCAGATGGCAGCCCTACGGCGATATCCCAGCGATCGTGTGCCGGTCTCAAGCAAGTTACCATCATAATCCTCAGTGGTACCGAAACTTCCTCTACACTGAGGAACAAGAACGCGGTTTAGATTTTCTGGAGGATCTGGCTGCGCCAGGTGACTTGGTCTGGCGATTGGACGGCGGGAATCGGGAAGCCATACTTACTCTCCAGGCCGAAGGATTTTCGGAGGTTGATAACGGTTCGCTGGAACACTGGGTGGCCGGGCTTCGTCTGAGTGAACGCGAGCGCCGTACTAAAAAGACCGATGTCATCCAACGTTCTGCGGAAACCTATTTTGTTCGTCGAGGGACCGGGCAAACTATCATTGCCGGTTATCCCTGGTTTGGCGATTGGGGCCGGGATACTTTCATTTCTATTCGCGGTCTTGCGATTGCTTCAGGCAAATTGGAGGCGACTCGAGATATTCTCCTGGAGTGGGCCAACCATGTTTCGGAAGGGATGCTCCCCAACCTCTTCCCGGACCGCGGCGCCACCCCGGAATACAACTCAGTCGATGCTTCGCTCTGGTTTATCATCGCAGCTGGTGAACTTCTGGATGCAGCCTCCGCGCATCCGGGGTTAGTGGATAATACCGGCGCCCAAAAGCTCAAGGCTGCTATCGAAGCGATTTTGTCCGGCTATCAAAAGGGTACGCGCTTCAGGATCTACCAGGATGAAGATGGGTTATTGGCAGCCGGCGTGCCTGGTGTCCAACTCACTTGGATGGACGCTAAGGTCGGTGGCAAGGTAATTACCCCGCGCGTCGGTAAACCGGTTGAAGTGCAAGCGCTCTGGATCAATGCGTTGGCTATCGGAAAAAATTTTTCTCCGCAATGGGAATCGCATTTTGAAAAAGCGCGCCAGGCTTTCGAAAGCCGATTTTGGAATGAGGCTAGGCAACAGTTGTTTGATGTCGTGGACGTTGATCATCAACCGGGTGTTACCGATCCAGCTACGCGACCCAACCAGATTTTTGCGGTGGGTGGACTACCATTGCCGGTTTTGTCTGGCCCCCGTGCCCGCCAGGTTGTTGATCGCGTAGAAGCTAAGCTGTGGACCCCGAGCGGCCTCCGGTCATTGGCTCAAGATGAACCGGGTTTTGTTTCCCATTATCTTGGAGGTCCCCTAGAACGCGATTCCGTCTATCATCAAGGGACGGTTTGGCCTTGGTTAGCCGGAGCGTTTATCGAGGCTTGGGTACGTGTCCGCGGGAATACACCGGAAGCCAAGCAGGAAGCGCGCGAACGGTACTTCGAATCCATTCGTTCTCTGATGAACGCATCCGGTCTCAATCACGTGTCAGAGATCACGGATGCGGTTGAGCCTTATACTCCCAGAGGATGCCCGTTCCAGGCTTGGTCTCTGGGCGAACTTTTGCGACTCGACCGAGTGGTATTAGCGCCCTGAGCGCAACCTTCGTTTAGTTCCCGCTCCCACCAGTTGCTCCCGACGCCCTCTCTGTTCCGGGCGCTTGCGGCGTTAATTTAAAGCTCTGTATATGCTTAAGGAGCGTATCCCCCATCGTCGCCCACTGGGATTCTTTGGCGGTGGCGGTAATCAGATAGACTTTCCCATTGGCGGAAACGGCTCGCGCATAAAAATGCAGGTCGGAGCCGTGAAACGATCCGGTATATTCAACGTTCCATTCACTATCGTTAGGTTGCCGGTCGGATATCACCTTCCATTTCATTTGTTCGAACTGGCTCTTGGAGGTCGTCGCGTAATCCTTGATCGTTCCAGCGTACGGCTGGATCTGCACATTGATGTTGGGCGCGAAACCATCTGTTGCTGGCAGGAATGTTTGAATAACGGTCGTCGGACTCGACGCATCCGGAGCTGCGTCCAACGCGTCGATTTGGAAACCGTAAAGTGGGAGGTCGATAGTGGCGGCTCCCGACCGGGAAGAAATCGCCAACGAAAACAATGCGGCCACGACCAGCGCCTTAGTTGTGTTCTTCATAAAACGTAGGCCTACATTATAACAGGCCGCCGGAATCGTCATCACACCTACCTTGATCTCAAAACGTGATCGTTGTTCTAAGTCCGAGAGCCGCGGCATTAGTCGCATGAATACCAGCACTCGGTTTCAAATAATATTGAAAAGAAATGCGCCACTACTTTTGCTGATGCAAAGCAACCAGAATGCTGGGCATGACCGCCTGCCCCACTAAGTCCACTCCGTCCACCGTGTCCACTGCGTCTATGGCAACCTACTTCGGCCCAGCGCGTAAACACCCTCCCTCGCTTCACTTCCTAAACACCAACCACAACCCAACCAAAATCGCACCCATCCCCGTCAGACTAAGTGGTCCCAGCCTGTTACCAAGTAACAAATAATCTAAGGCGGCAGTCACCACCGGGACCAGGTAAAACAGGCTAGTAACGTTGACGAGATTACCCGTGCGAATCAGCCGGTAAAACAAGAGCTGGGCTACAACGGAAATGATCAGGCCCAACCATAGTAACGGGATCAGAAATCCGAGATCAAAACTGAGAGTTAATGGTTCAAATGGGAGAATGACGACGCAGAGCAGCAAACTCATCGAGTACTGCAAGGGCAAAACCTCCGCCGGTTGCTCGGTGACTGCTTTTTGCAAAATCGCGCCCGTCGTAATACAGGCCAGCGCGCCCAAACCAAAACAAGTCCCCGCGATAGAGGACCGGGCCGCATCGATGCTTTGGTGTACCACCAGGATTAAGCCCGTTAAAGCCAGTCCTAATCCGGTAATCCGCAAAACCGAGAAGCGCCGCTCGAATAAGAGCAGCGTCAGGACTGGTTGTACGCCCAGTAAAGTCGCCATAACGCCTGGAGTCACTCCGTGTTCTAGGGCCAGGAAATAGCAAACGGAGTAACCACCGGTGAGTAATAGCCCGGTTGTCGCAATACGGACTCGAGTACCGCTCTTGGGTAGCCAACGTCGCCGGTAGAGTCCGATGACCGTTAGAACGGCGAGGGCGATGGTAAAGCGGAGT